>CAYYHV010000031.1:16083-28764 GCA_964471695.1 uncultured Pirellulaceae bacterium | reverse complement strand
GCTCGGGACTGACGGGTGAGGTGGCTGCACTGGGACAAGCCGTGTTTGCCGTGTCGCGATCCACAGGACCTGGCAACGATACGCTCTTCGTTCTCAAGGTGAGTGATTTGTCGGAAGCGGCTAAGCTTCCAATTGAAGGAAGAGTCATCTGGGGCCCGCGTAACATGGGGAACTATGTGCTGGTTGCCACGGATGCGGGGGGACTGCAAGCCTTCGGCGCCAACGGCGCTGTGGCATGGTCGGCGACATCGCCCGGCAAATTGGCAGGGGCACCGCTTTCGTTGGGTGGCTTGCTCTATTGCACAACGGAAAATGGCAAAGTATTCCGAGTATCAGAACAGAATGGTAAGTCCCAACCCTGGGGCAACAAGCCGTTCCTTGATCTCGGCGAGCCACTTGGCGCTGGTGCGACTCCTTTTGGCGGAAAATTCCTGATGCTGTTGGGACGCGACAGCACACTTCACGTCGCAAAGATTCCGTAATGGTGTTAATCCGCAATCTTATTCGTCGAGCCATCTTTTGCCTGGTCCTTGTAGCGGGCTCGATAGCGCAAGCGCAGGCCCCGGATGAAGATCTCGCGATCTACGAGATGGAGCCATTTGATCAGATCACGCTGACTGACAAATTTAAGAACAGTACGCATCGGCTGTATCCCGTTGAGGTACCGCCCACGTCGCAGCGACAGCCTAAGGACAAGATTAAGGTTCGATTGCTCGAAATCCCGGAACAGTACTACGAGATTGCGTGGGAAGATATTCAGCGTTACGACAAGTATCCAGATTTGGTCCTTGCGGAATCACGCAAGCTGATCAAAGCCAAAGACTATGACGATGCGTACTGGCATCTTGATTTCCTGAGAAACAAGTATCCGAATACGCGAAATCTTGAGAAGACAATTGCTGATCTGATCTTTCAGGATGCGTCCAACGCGTACCGCCGTAAAGAGTTTGCCGAGGCCCTTTCGCTTTTGGATGAAGCGTATCGGAATGATCCTTCCCGCGCCTCGACGATTGCTGCCACTGAAAAAGTCGCGACGAATATGTTCGACAACTATCTCGCGACGGGGCAATTTGTACCGGCGCGCGCCATGGTCAGTTGGGCGGAGCAGCGTTTCGGTCGTCGAAAGATGGCCAGGACGATTGCGGGTTGGGAAAAGAAACTTGCGGAACGGTCACAACGTCTTTTCCAGCAGGCTCGAGCGAAGCAGCAAGCTGGTGAATTAGCCGATGCTTACGACTTGTCCAACGAAGCGATGAAGGTGTGGCCCGAAACAAGGGGATTGGCTGCATTCACGCTGGCGCTGGCCAAGCGATATCCAGTCGCCCGAGTCGGAGTGACTCGTCCAGCCCGAGATATGGATCCTCGACGAGCCGAAGATTGGGCGTCGCGACGCACCGGTCGGCTGCGATACCGAACGTTGGTTGAGATCAAGAACTATGGTCCAGACGGCGGCGAGTACGATTGTCCTTTGGGCGTTGTCGAGGTGACGCCGGATGGACGTGAAGTCAATATTCGATTGAAGCGTGGCAATGATGCGATCGCAAACTTGTTCAGTGGCTACGATCTCGCCAACGTCCTGCTCGATATGGCTCGACCCGGTGGAGATGCAGAGGTCCCGCTATGGAGTCAACTGGCTGGTTCCATCAAAGTCGAAGATGTCTTCGATGTGAACGTAAAACTGACTCAACCGGTCTTGCGCCCGGAAGCCTTGTTGCAAACGCCACTGGTGGCCTTGGGGACGGATGCCGAACTGGGGCCGACAAATCCCTACTCGGTCAAATCGGTGTCGGATACGGAACTGCGATTAGTCGTCAATGATTTGTATGCTGCTAGACGATCGACTCAACCGGCGGAGATTATCGAAAAGTATTATGGCGATCCGGCGGAACTCGTTCGTGGATTGTTGGCGAACGAAATTGATGTCGCCGACCGCTTGTTTCCCGGAGACGTTGCGCGGCTGAAACGTGACGATCGAGTCATCGTGCGATCGTACGCGGTGCCGAGTATCCATTTCTTGATTCCTAATTTTAAGAAGCCGCTTATGCAGCGGCGTACCTTCCGGCGAGCTTTGGTGTATGGCATCAGTCGCAAGACGATACTCGAACAGGATTTACTCGGCAATTCGCGGGTTCGAGGTTGCCAGTTGATCAGTGGCCCCTTTCCGCCGGGCGTGGATAGTGACGACCCCTTGGGGTATGCGTACAACCTGCGAATTAAGCCGCGCGGCTACGAACCGACGTTGGCTTTGACGCTTGCTCAAGTCGGACGAGGGGAGTTGGATGGTATTGCAGAAAAGACTGGGCAACCCAAACCTGAACGCAAGCCGCTGATCCTCGCGCACCCGGCGGCGGCCGTTCCACGTATCGGCTCTTCGGCCATCGCTCAGTATCTAACAGCCATCGGGATTGAAACCGAGACGCTTGAGTTGCGTGCAGGGCAAACCAAGCCGCTGGATGATAACGAATGGGACTTGCTTTACGTCGACATGGTTAGCACCGAACCCATGTTTGACATTCGGCGCGTGCTTGGCGCAAGTGGCTTGATTCAGGGCGGTTCCTCCTATCTGGAGCTTGCGCTACGGCGATTGGGTTTGGCGGTCAACTGGGAGCAATCGCGAAATACGTTGCAGGAGATTCATCGACTGGCCCATGAAGAAGTCGCCGTGGTGCCACTGTGGCAACTGACGGAGTTTTTTGCATTTCACTCGCGTGTTGAAAATATGTCTGAGTTTCCACTTTCGCTATATCAAGACATCGAATCGTGGAGAATAACACCCGAGAAAGGAACGGCGGACCGATGATTCGTCCTTTACTCGTGAGAGCGTTCGTTGTTCTTCTAACGCTGATGCCGGCACAGGCCATGGCGCAGCAGGCTTGGGCGGTTTCGCCTTATCGCGTTCGCGCTTGGCTGGCTCTGGAACCCGTGCCAGAATTAGATTCAAGCTGGGACACCGAGATTACGCAGGCGATTACACGGTCGGCCGAAGCCACCTTTGGTGCCGCTTGGGAATTGAAGGTAGAGTTGGCTCCGGAAGGGATTTCATCGCTGCTTGTTGCGGACGTGGATCAAATGACGGTGGAGACGCTCCAGTCGATCGATGAAGGCATCATGGATGCCTCGGACAAGCTGATGTTGATTGCTGTCAGCGTCGAACGCGGTGGTTATCAGATTCGAGTCCGCGAGTTGGATTGCAAAACCCATTCCTGGTCAGCAACGCGTCGTCGACTGCTCCGACAATCTAAGCGGCTGGCTGGTTCGTGTGCGGAAGAAGTGATGGAGGCGTTTACGCCCGTCGGTTTGATTGCACGCTCGGTTGATGGCAAAGTCGAAGTGAACATGCGGGCCGGTTTGCTAACCGGTGGCGCCGACGTGGATCGACTGATCCCGCCCAAAGATTCGATTCTTCGAGGCGTGATCCGCAAGAACGATCGTTTGGGAAAACTCACGAAGAACGGACTCCAACCTATTCCGTGGACTTTGCTACGCATCGAATCAAATGCTTACGGTACCGTTGTTTGTAATACTGTGTCAGGGCTAAAGAATCCGTTCCGATCGAGGAGCAGTCGACAGATTGAAAAGCTGGCGTTGTTGGTGCGCCCCGCCTACGCTTCGACAAAGCTGCGATTGCAAGCGAAGGGGGAAACCGACAAGTCGCTGGCGGGTTACGATATCTATTATCGACTGCCTGATGAAAAGTCGACAACATTCATCGACCGCTCCGATTGGCGCGGTGAGATCGCCGTTCCTCGCAGCGACGATCAGCCGATCAAGATTATGTACGTCAAGAATGGTGGTCGGTTGCTGGCGAGACTGCCGATTGTTCCCGGATTCGAACAATTCGCGACTGCCGATATTGTTGACGATAGTAAGCGATTGGAGGCGGAAGGCTTCCTCAAGGGAATTCAGGAGCAGATGATCGAGGTTCGGGCTCGACAACAGGTTTACGGAATTCGGATTCGGAAGGCGATCACGGACAAAAAGCTTGAAAAAGCAGAGACGTTGCTGGATGAACTTAGCAATCTCCAGACGCGAGACGATTTGATGGAAAAGATGCGGAATCGCCAAACCGATCTCACGAGTGACAATCGGGCTATTCGCAGCCGCATCGACAAGATGTTTATCGACACGCGAACGTTGTTACAGAAGCATATGTCGATTGGAGAAGTCGATAAGTTGCGTGTTGAACTCAATAGCGCGAAACGTGGTGGGTAGCGGGGGCGTTGCAGCGCAGCGTCGATGAAGTTTGTCCGCGACTCAACGCGACGGGTTTGCCTTAGATCACGTATTCCATCTCATCGGGTTGGCCGAAATCACGTTGAGTGCCCAAAGCGATTCCGCCCTTGATATGCCAGACGCGTTCGCGTCCCAGACGACGGGCCACTTCGGCTGCTTTGCTACTTCGGCTACCGCTGCGACAAAGGAAGATGATTTCGCGTTCCGTTTCTGAGCTGTTCAGTAATCGCGAAAGAAAGTGACTTAATCGGGTGAGCGGGATGTTCTCGGGAGGATTGCTCAATCCCAAAGCATCCCAGTCCTGTGCGAATTTGAACTCGTGCGGCTCGCGGACGTCAACGATCAGCGAATTCGCATGACCTGCGAAGAACTCGGGAAGTTGTTCCGGCGTCAAATCAATTGATGACGAGTCTCCTTTGTACGGTTGAATATGTCCACAGACCAATTCGCAGTTCTTGTCGTCGTCGATTTGGTTATCGACGCCATCTTTTTCTTGCATGAATTCGTCGAGCGAAATGGGCATGATAGGGTCGGTGATTCGACGCAGGAAGTCGTTGCCACGTAATTCGGCCACCAAGGTCGTAGCAAATCCGTTGGTGTAATCATGCGTAGGACAGATCAGTGTGGAATCGGAGGTGAGTTTAGGCAGCCGGCGAAGCGACTGGTACAGATCCGAGGCGGAACTGGAGTAAAAGTCCGTTCGCCCGATACCGCCGATGAGAAGTGTATCGCCAGTGAAGGCAAGCTGGACTTGTTCACCGTCCATGCGTCCGTTGGTGGGCGTCCCTAGCAGTAAAGCCGTTCCATCGACCGTGTGCCCGGCAAGCATCGTGCGGGCGATGATGGTATCGCCAGCGAATGCGATGTATTCGGCATCAGAGCCGTCACCCAGCGTAATGGTACCTTCCGGTTGTTCAGGCCAACCGAGGATATCGGATGTGTTCGCGGCGGGTTCGACATAGTCGGCTAATGCCTTCAGCAACAAACTGCGGCAGGAGTCATGATCGACGTGGTTGTGCGTGTCGAGAATCGCCACAACCCGTGAATTCTGGCAACGAACGATCGACTCGATGCGATCCGCCAATTCTTCAAACGGGTCGATAATGACACAACGACGAGTGGATGAATCCAGCAGCAACCAACTGCAAGCCGATCCGCGTTTGAGTTGCACCAAGCCGTCCAGAATGGTGCCGGGTGTTTCGTCAACGTCGTGGCCGACGATCAGACACGATTCGCACAGCGCTTTGCCAGCTTCGGAGATGCGTTTCTCAGCGGACACAATGTCATTGGCAGTCGTCAGCGGACCAAAGGACATCCGAATTGCTCCATCACTACGCCATTTGGGCATTCCCATGGCTTCGAGCACATACGAGCCGACCAGTGCCGATCCGCAGGCCGAACCCGAGCTGACACGCAGGCTGGCTGCGTCGAAGAGGTCCAAAATTTCCTTGCTGGTAAAACCCCTTACGGAAAAATTGATCGTCGTTGGGACTGAGCAATCAAAGGGCGTGTTAAAGACGATGGAAGGAAAGGCACTCTTTAATACGCTGACCAGTCGATCTCGATAGGAACGCAGTGTTTCAAGGCTGGCGAACGTCGTCGAGTCGGGATCGTTCAGGCATTCCAGGACACTGGCGATGGCTGCGACGCCAGGAAGGTTTTCCGTGCCGCCGCGGGCACCGCCTTCTTGACCGCCACCAGCCATAAGTGGAACGACCGGTGCACCATCTCGGACGTAGAGTAACCCGATACCTTTGGGCGCATAGATTTTGTGACCGCTGACGGGGGCATAGTCGACGGATGTATTGGCCAAGTCAAGTTTTTGTTTTCCTACGGCTTGGACGCAATCGACCATCCAACGCACATCGGGATTGAATTTTCGTAGCGTTGATTCGATGGCTTGCAAGTCATGGATCACGCCTGTTTCGTTATTGACAGCCATAGTGCAAACCATGTCGGCTTGAGGGGCATGCTGCCGAAGGAATTCGAGGTCGAGCTGCCCATTTTCATCAACGGGGATCGCCATGACTTCGTTGCCGATGCCCAATAGATCATTCCAATGTTGCAAAGCTTGAGGCACGGCTTTGTGCTCGGTGGCTCCGTAAAGCAGATAGCGCGTGGAATCGTTCGATGGTTGGTCTTTGCGCTGATCGCGGAGCGTGCAGAGAGTCGAGAAAATTCCCATCTGGATGGCTTCGGTTGCGCCGCTGGTAAAAACGACTCTACCCGAGTCCGCACCGAGTACGGTTTTGGCAAGGCTCCGAGCCGATTCAAGAATGGAACGAGCTCTCAAGCCCGTGATGTGGGAACTGCTGGGATTGCCAAACAGCTCTTCCATTGCGCTGACGGCTTGTTGGGCGGCTTCGGGCCACACTGGTGTTGTAGCATTTGCATCGAGGTAGATTTCCGAAATCGAGCGATTGAGCATGATGACCTCTCTCAGTCACAATAACTATCAACTAATAAACAGCTTCTCGGATCAAGATTGCGATTCCGAGCACAAGGATCGTCCACCCGAACGCGGCTTTGAGCTGCTTGGTGGGGATTTTTTCATTCAGTCGAATGCCAAGCACGATACCTACAACAGCGGCGATCGTAAAGCGAATCAACAACCCCCATTGTATCGAATCGAGCACGAACAGGTCGCCCATAAATCCTAGTAGTGATTTCATTGAAATGATGAATAGTGAAGTGGCAATTGCCTTACGAATTGGCAACTTCAGGAAGACTACGAGTGCTGGGACGATCATAAAGCCACCGCCGGCGCCAACAAATCCTGTGAGGGCGCCTACCAGAAAGCCGACTGAAACATTGGACCACATCGCAGTCACACTGTTGGTTGCTTCACGATCCGAGCCATCAAGATTCGGTTCGGTGACAGACGAACCGCGAATCATTGCAAAGGCGCTGAACAGGATCATGACGGCGAAAATCAGCATCACGAAGACGTTCTTCGTAAGTTGGAACGAACCGAGCGTCACAATTTCATCTGGCAAATTGGGCAGGATCAAGAGTCGTGTGAGGAACACGCCAAGCACGGATGGGATCCCAAATGCGATCACGGCTTGGCGATTAACCAAGCCTTTCCGGACATAGCCGCCGGCGCCGAACGAGGCAGAAATGCCCACAATAACGAGTGAGTAAGATGTTGCCACAACCGGCTCGATGCCCACCATATAGACGAGGATGGGGAGAATGAGGACGGAGCCGCCTCCGCCCAGCATTCCGAGGAGCACACCGACGATGCCTACCGCAAGGAGGCTTAGCATGAACGCAAACCTGTCAACGTAGCCATCCTCGTTTGTTTGCCTTGAGGCTGAACAAAACCAGCAAGACGGCAATCGAAATTATCATGATGGGCATCGCCATGGCTCCGTTTCCCATGACTTTGAATGTATCACTCAGGAAGAACATGTAGACATTCTGTGCGAGGACTCCAAGCAATGACAAAACGAGAACTGGCGTGGCGAATCGCGATCGCAGCAGGAGAAGCAGGCAGCCCAAGGCTCCACCAATGACGGCAATTCCAAAGGCAATGTTCACCCAACTAGGCATCGTCTTGTACAACGCTTGTTGATCTGCCGGCAAGTCGACCAACATGTCGTCGGTCATCGTGACTTGGACAACAAAGGCCAGTATTCCCATCAAGTTCCACAGCAGTGCAATGCCGCTAAGCGCCCGAAACCAGATAGGGACTTTGGCGATTTGCGTAGCCGCAGGAGTAGCGGTTGAACTTTCGAGGGAATTGTCTGCCATAGGGTACGCTCCAACATCTTAGGTTCGTTTGAATGTGGAACCATCATAGCAAATTGTTGGGGTAGGAACTGCACTACGGACACGGTGTACGTGTTTGTCGTTTTGTATTGATCTATCGTGGGTACGAATGTTCGGGGTGAGGAGATCGTACCGAAAGGTTACGTAAAGCGTACGTATCAGTTTGGCGGCGCAACCATCAGTACGGCCAGCAGCGTGATCAACGCGCCAAGTATCATCGAAAGCGGCACGGCAATCGACAGAGCTAGAAATAGCGAAGTGTCACGGGGACGTTGGATCGGTTCGGCTGGGGTTTCATGCTGCATTGGAATCAGCGGTTTGCGACGACGTTTTCGTCGACGGGTATCCTGAGTCTCCTGACTGGAACTTCCGTCGGTGGTTTGGGAGCCTTGCCAGATTGAACTCAAGTGGGACCGGGAACCGGACAGCGAATCCACGTCGAGGTCGTCGTACGATCCTTCCTGGGTAACTTGTAGATCGTCTTCGTCACTCGAACCGGCTGGCAGCGGCGGCGGCATCCAGGGTGATCGAGTCGGTTGTTGCCGAGGCATGGGACCAGCCCGCAGAGCCCAGGGTTCAAGTCGCGCCGCAACTTCTTCCGCGGTGGGGACTCGGTTGGCCGGAGTCTTCTCCATCATGTCGGCGATCAGGTCAACAAATTCATCGTCCACGGAGTTGTTGAAGCGTCGTGGATGCCAAGGAGTCTCTTCGCAATGTCGTCGCGCCTTGTCTTTGGTTGTGCCGCCAGGAAATGGAACCTTGCCCGTGATGGAGTAGTACAATGTGCATCCGAGGGAATACACATCGCTGGCCGGAGTCACGCTTTCAGGGGACGTAATTTGTTCAGGCGAAATATAGTCGGCGGTGCCAACAATCTTTGTCTTGCGAGGATCCTCTTCGGCGGTACTCATCAAGAATCCGGCCAGACCCAAATCGGAGACTTTGGCTTTGCCGTCTGGCGTCACAAGAATGTTGCCGGGTTTTACGTCTCGATGAATCAGTCCCTTGTCGTGCGCGTGTTGCAATCCCACGGCGGCTTGGAGAATCAACGACGCGGCTTGCTCCATCGTAAGGGCACCCTGTGAACGGACGAATCTGCGCAAGTCCGTACCGCGAACGTATTCGGTCACGAGGAAGTAAACGTTGCCGTCGTGGCCGGCATCGAAAGCACGCACGAGGTTATCGTGATCAAGGATCGCTTGGGTGCGAATCTCTCGCGTAAAGTTTGAAATTGATTGAGGAGTCGAGCGACTGTGGGGCAACACCTTGATCGCGACTTCGCGCCCCATCATCTCATGTTCGGCTTTGAAGACTTGTCCCATGCCGCCTTGGGCGATCCAATCCGTGATGATGTAGGG
Organism: uncultured Pirellulaceae bacterium; assembly: GCA_964471695.1. GTDB lineage: Bacteria > Planctomycetota > Planctomycetia > Pirellulales > Pirellulaceae > CAYYHV01. The sequence goes on along the minus strand of CAYYHV010000031.1, from coordinate 19,399 downwards.
ACCGAGGGTTAGTTTGGTCCTGCCGGCTTTGAGCTGTTCAGCTTGATAGGCACTAACGATGCCCATTTTCACGAGCTGCTTGGCAAGCTGGTCATCGGTGACTTCGATGCGAGGTGTAGGCGGCCCAATAACGGGCTGGCGAGCCGCAGCCAGCGCTTCTTCTAATTGTTCCTTGGTCACCAGCTTGCTGGCGATTGCGGTTCGTTGAAGAACTTGTTTTGTTTTTGAGGAAGCCATAAACAAGACGAGGAAAGAGCCATGGATAGCTCAAATTATGACTGAACTGAGTGGCTTCGGCAAAGAGGGAACTGCAGGATAGGAGCCAAAGACGTCCGATTCACGCGCGATACATCGCATTATGCGGGAATTTCGCTCGATGGCTGGCTCCGGCGCAGACTGGACAATCGAGCGTCGGAATGGGGCCAGCGACCCTAAGCCAATTCAATTTTCGACTGGTATGCGCTGATCCTGGCGAATGAGGATGAGGATGCAGTCGAGGGAATTGCCGCATTCCTTTGTACCAAAAATGTCGCAACATCCGGTGTTAAAAGACGACCGATCCGCGGAAGAATATTCCCTCAAGGAGGATATCGACGGATAGCGGGTCGTAGGCGCCTTCATGAGTCGCACTGGAGAAGGCTGTTCGGTCGCCGAGATTGGACCATTGGGTTAGTTCGTAGCCTATCGCAACGTCGAATGGGCCTCGCTGCCATGAGAATCCGGTTGCGACTTCGAATTGGGTAATCGCGTCAGAATATTCTTCGGTAACGTCGACGACTGTGTCTGCGCCGCTGAAATTGGTCTCGGTGATGCGATTCACGAACTCGCCCTGCATTACCGTTCCGGCCGCTCGCGCAAATCCACTGAAATCCCCGAAGACTCGCCACTGCCCTTCAAATCCCATGCGCAATCCGAATCCCGTCATATCAACAGAGCTGAGGAACGTGCCTTGATCAAAGTCGTCGCCATCATAGTTGGCACCAAAATTCTGACTGATGTTCGCCCAGCGGAGACCGCTGACAAAAGCGACTTCAAAAGTCTCATTGGGGACCAACCATCGTTTCCATTCGAAATCGAACAAATCGTAGTCGAAGTTACTGAAGGCATCGGCCGTGAGCGCTTCTTCGCCGCGGTCTGGGTGAGTCCGGGTTGCCCAAAGGTTAGCCAATGCCGAGGCGTCAGCGGTCGCTGAAGCCACATAGCTTGTATAGCGAAACCCAAACTCCCAACCTGATTGCGTCAGGTAGCCGATGCCGGTGCGAAAGCCAATGTCGGAATCAAAAGCGATGTTCTGCACTTCGCCAACACCGACTGCATCAGCGGTGTCGTCGGTCGGAATCGCGAAGTCGAGTCCACGGCGATGCAGCGTCCAGTTTAGAAATTCCAAACTCGAATTCCATCCGGGTGTGAGGTAAGCGCTCGGAGTCGCGAATACGGGTTCCACGATGTTCTCTTCGTACGCGATCTGCTTATTCGCTACCGGGGTAATGGTAGGATTCGGCATAACAACCGGCTCGTAGGCTGCCACGCTGACGTAGTCGTCGACAGGATGAACTCCCGGTGTTGGCGAGGCTTCCTGAGCACCCGTCGTTCCAACGGACACGAGGATTGCCGCGATCACCACATTCAACCAATAGCGCATGGGTTTAACCTTTGGGTATGCTCGTCGGACGATTTCCGGTCCGATTGATGACATCAGTGCTGTCGGTTATATCGGCAATGAGGACCCCTCAAAGTGACGGGAATGAGAGATCAATCACAAAAGCTGTAACGGTTAGATACGAAGAATCAGATAAGCGAACTGGGGTTAAAGTAGCTGCGTACGAGATAACAACGTCGCACGACGACAGCGCGTCGCCGGCGCGAGAATGAGCGCAGAGAGGTTGCAATCTCGAAATTCGAATCCGACATTCGAGTGCTAGGTGCTTGGCGGTTTGGACAAGTCGCGGTGCGCTATGGCAGGATCAACGATTCAACGTCGATCGTCACGACCGTCGTTAACAATTGCGAATCGACGATGTAGGCACCGCCTGCATTGGTCCCGCTCCGGTCATTGCGTGGTGAGCCAAAGATTGTCAAATTGCCAGCGATAGCGACTGCCGAACCCAGTCGATCTGTATTCCCCGTGTCCGTCGGCTGAATGCGATCTGTCACCTGCCATCCAGTCAATCCACGTGTGAACTCATAGACGACTCCGGCACCCGTATTGTTGTAATTGGTATACGGTGCACCGATGACCATACGATCATCTTCGATGGAAACTGCCGCTCCAAAGCGATCGAATCGCATTCCGTCACGCTGATCTATGGTCGAGTCGGAGACGAGTTTGGCTTCTTGCGTCCAGATGGTCGAGTCAACGGCATCGACTTCGAAAACGTAAACCGCACCCGTGTCCCGTTCGCCGTTTTCGTCGTGGAATGGTGCACCGACGGCGAGTGTTCCGCCGGATAGGGAAACGGCGGTTCCGAATTGGTCACTGGCTCGTGGTCCCGGTTCCGGGTTCTTGATCAAGGCAACTTCTTGCCAGGCGCCCCCTGCTCCGGCACGTTCGAATACATAAACTTCGCCGGATTTCGCAACGTTCGGACTGGTGTGCGCGGCTTGCGGTGCTCCGACTGCGATTCGGTCATCGTCGAGAGACAGTGAGGTCCCGAACGCGAAGGACGTACTTGTTGGGTGGCTGGATACGATACGCGCCTCGAATCCCCAGGCGTCGGTGCCGCCGATATCGCGACCGAACAGGTAAACCGCGCCTTGATTTGATCCGGATCGAGCGTCATCCTCCAGCCATGCACTGACGGCGATCGTATCGCCAGAGACGTCGACTTGGTATCCAAACTGATCCAGTCGATCAGCGGTTGTGGACAGTAGTTTTGCGACCATGTCCCATCCACCCGCCATGTTGCGTTGGAAGACATAGGCGGCTCCCGTGTTCGGTTTTCCTGCATCATGAGCCGCAGAGCCGACAACAATCGTGTCGCCGTCGATGGCGACGGACGTTCCGAACCAGTCGTTGGCGTTAATGTCGGCTGGTGTAAGAACCGCGGTCTCGGTCCATGCTCCGTCGACCAATTCCATGACGTAGGCGGCTCCCCCGTTGCGAGCCCCGACGTCACTCAGGCGTGAGCCGACAACGGCTGTGGTGCCATCCACTGCGACTGAACTGCCGGCTTCATCCGCATTCGTCCAGCTGCCTGGAAGTCGTTGGTCGAAGAATCCGATCGAGTATTCGAACGATGTCGAACCCACAAAGCCAGGGGCGGGTACAAAGCGGAGCGTGCCGTCGCCGTTGTCGGTGATGGTTCCGTTCTCGGGC
>CAYYHV010000031.1:6285-16073 GCA_964471695.1 uncultured Pirellulaceae bacterium | reverse complement strand
TAAACTGCTTCAGTTCCCATGTGCCATCCGCGGCTCCTTGCCCTGAGACTTCGATGTCGATCGGAATGCCGTCGACCGTACCATAGTCGCCGCCACCCATTCCTCCGCCACCACCGCCGTCGGTGCCTTCTCCGAATTCGAGGTAAGACGTACCGGCTTGGTGAGTGAATGGTAACGGGCCAACATTCAGATTCGGTGTGTTCAAGACGGTCTGAAGTTGATCATCCAATACGGTGATGGTGTTCAGAATCGAACTGGCAAGTGCCGTAAGTTCATCGTTCTTTGGAGCGTCGTCGCCGCGGTCACGAACGTCATTGTTTCCCGTTCCTCCGTCGACGATGTCCGTTTGGCCATCACCACCGTAGACAATATCGTCGCCGGCTTCACCGAACATTGTGTCGGGGCCGAATTGACCGTAGAGGAAGTCGTCGCCGTCGCCACCCAGAATGTTGTCGACGTTGAGTTGAGTCTCAGGTGCGGTGCGACTGTAGAATGTCGTCAATTCGAATCGTTCGCGATCGAAGTAGTCCAGCTCGAACTCCGGCTCGGTCAAGACAAAGCCCTGAAGCGGGTCGTTCGTCAAGTAAGTTACGATGAGGGAACCACTGTCACCAAGCACGATATCATTTTCCGTTCCACCGTTGATCATATCGTTGCCGGCTGAGATCGGCACTTCGTGCGTCGCGTTTCTGCGGGAAAAGTCGTTGTGAGTGGCTGAGGCTTCGAGCTCGGCGAAGCTCAGTTCATGATGGTTTTCGACCAGGAAGGCTTCGACGTCTGCCATAAGCTGTTCGATATGCAAGTCGACTGCAGCGACTTCATCCGGTGTTTGCGGTGTTTCATCAACCGAGGGAACAAAGATGACGCCAAAGTCGCCAAAGAGAGCGTCTTCGCCCGCATTGCCGTCAATCGTATCGTTGCCCATCGTCAATTCGTACGCGTGGCCAGCGATGATCGAATCGAGTGATGCCGAGTCGATGGTGCGATCTTCAAGGTCGTGATTCGCAGTGCGATGCTGTTCCAGTTCGGTCGCGAATCGGGCTTGCTCATTGGCAAGCACCGCGGTGGTGACTTGCCATCGACCCGTGTTGGCTGGGGAAACCGTTTCGACTTCGCTGAAGCTGACTCCGGTGACTGCCGGTGTCACGATGGTTCCGTGGTCACCAATGATGACGTCATTGTCATCGCTACCAGAGATCGTATCATTGCCGACGAACAGGTCATGGTGATCGTGATCGGCGCCAGCCAGGACTGAGGCTGATCCCGAGTCGATAAGTGTGTTCACCGTATGGTAGTGTGCCTCGAAGGCAACATGCTCGAGGTCAGTCGCCAGAAGCTCGATGTCTCGCAAGTGGCGATACATCGTTACGGCGGTTGATGCAAAATCTTCGGGCAATGCTGGCAGTCCAGGGACAAAGCCGCCAATAATTGTGCCGTCGTCACCAATGATGACGTCAGCCCCCTGTTCTCCATGGATGGTGTCTTCGCCAATGTGGATGTCGTGTGTGGTTGCCGTACCCAATAGGTCGTTTTCAATGTGGCCATAATCTGCGGCCAGCGACCTTAGCGTGTGCATGGCATGTTGGAGTGCGTCCAGGGCATCGGCCTTGGCGAGGTCGATGGCTGGCAGCCCGGTTTCAAGCGGCGAGTATACAATCCCGTTGTCGCCAACAAGTACGTCGTCACCGGTTCCGCCGTAAATGTCATCCGTACCGGGTAGCACGTCGGTATGATCGACGACATCCGGAACGACGGCTACGAACGGTTGCAGATTGGTTCCATCAGTTCGTTGCAAGCCATCGGCGCCCACCATGTTCAGGACTTCGTCCGTAGAAGGTGGCAAGATCGACGGAAGGGTAAAGTCGAGTTCATACGGCTGATTGAGATCGAGGACTTCCGGGTACAGAGTCACCGGAGTCATAAAGGCCGAACCGAATTGTTCCAGTTGAACCATGCTTCCGCCAGCCGTCGCATCGGAGATGACGCGAAGTCCGTTGAAGATGTTCGGCAGGTTCGATGCGAACGGTTGGAGATTGGTTGCATTGTCTCCGAAAATCGTGTCGTTGTCGCTGCCACCCGTTAGTGTGTCGTTGCCACGTTGTCCGAGCAGCACATCGTCGCCGTCGCCACCGTCGAGTGTGTCGTGGTTGGATGCGTTGAGGTCGATCAACAACAGTCGGCTCTCCCAAGCCCCGTTGTCAGACTGAATCGCTTTGCTTCCGTCAGCATTGTGGGCTCCGGAGACCACGATCAAGTCCGTACGTAGCAGTTTTTCAGCCAACTCGGTATCGTCAATTCGCAGTGGTGTCGTGTCGATCTCGATCGTGTCGATCAACGATCCGACTTCTTCCAAGTAGACCGAACGGTTGTGGCTGCCGTTGGAATTAACGATTGCCATGTCGTCATAGTCTGCGTTGCGATGCACATAGCCGACGTCTGCGATCAGGATGTCATGTCCGCCGTCTCCGTTCAGGATATCGTCGCCTAATTCGCCCATAAGTTCATCATCATCGGCTCCACCATTGATCGTGTCGTTACCACGTTGGCCATGCAGTGCGTCGCGGCCAGCGTCACCATTGATCAAATCGTCACCGGAAATGAGGTCCGCATCATCGTAACGTTGGACTTCGCGAATCGCGTCATTGTAAGGAGCCGAGTGTCGCTCCCAGATGGCGGGGACTGCGTTGACGAGGAAACGAGTGATTTCGCCATTATCGCCAAGCACATAATCAGAGCCGTCGCCGCCGTGAATTTCGTCGTTGACATCGGAACCGCCAACGACGTTGTGACCGCCGGTGATGTCATCGTCGCCCGCGTCCCCGAAGAGCATATCCGTGCCTTGCTGGCCGAGGATAAAGTCGTCTCCGTCGTTACCGTTGATGGTGTCGACACCGGCTCCTTCGCCATCGCCGATGAAGATGGAGACAAACGACTGGTTCGATGGTCGAGTCGAATCGTATTGGCCATGGTCACCAAGCAGAATGTCGTGTCCTTCGTGCCCCGAGATGATATCGTTGCCGGTTCCCCCAAAGACCATGTCCTGGTTGGTACCACCGTGGATGGTGTCGACATCACCGATGGTTGGGTCGGTTACCGTAACGGTGTCGACCGTTGCGGGGTCACTATCGTTCAACAGGTTGTCGATTTCACCGTGGTCACCCAGGATGATGTTCTGATCGGCTGTGCCGTAAATGGTATCCTGCCCACCGGCTCCGAGGAGGATGTCGTCTCCGGTGCCGCCATGGATCGTATCCTGTTTGTCGCCGGTCGGGTCCACGGTCGTGGTGACTCGGTCGAGCGAGCCGGGCGTCGAGTCGAGGTTGAATTCAAGCAGTCCGTTATCGCCCAGGATAACGTCGGCATCGCTGTCTCCATGCAGCAAGTCGTTGCCGGCTCCACCGAGAATGACGTCGTTATTGTTACCTGCATGGATTTGATCGTTAAATCCAAGGTCACTTTCCGTCGTCTGGATCGACGTGGGGAGACTGGCAGAAGTCGTCGTGTCAAAGTTGGCAATTCCGTTGTCGCCCAATACGATGTCCGATCCGTTTTCGTCCGCAACGGACTCGCCCGAGGTGCGATCGGCGTTCACGAAATCAGCGCCCGACCCACCGAGGATCACATCGTCGCCTTCGCCACCGAGGATGAAGTCTTCCCCGCCTTCGGCGGTGTTGTTGGTTGTGATTTCTGTGAGCAACCGAGCCGTATCGAACTCGGCGATGCCGTCGTCGCCGACGATGACATCATTCTCCGGTCCGCCGTTGATTTCGTCATTGCCTCCGCCGCCGAGGATGATGTCAGCCCCCAAAGCCCCGTGGATTTCATCCGCGTGATCTACCGTGTAGTCGACGGTTTCGATGGTGCGCGCGATGTCCTCGCCGGCTACGGTTTCGAACGTTGCCAGTCCGTTGTCGCCAACGATGACGTCGTTACCATTGTCCGTGGAAAGCGGCAGTCCCGTGACGGAGTCGATGTTGATGAGGTCAGCACCGAAGCCACCGAAGATGTTATCGTTGTCATCGCCCCCCTGGATTTGGTCGGCGCCGCCGGCATCGTTGTTCGATCGAAGGTTGATCAGCATGCCATCGGGATCAATCGTTACGTAGCCATTGTCACCAAGGATGTTGTCGTTACCCGCATCGCCATAGATGATGTCATCGTTGGCTCCACCCATAATCAAATCGGCGCCGTCGTTGCCGTGGATGGTGTCCGCGTCACCTGACGTGGGGTCGGTTGTTTCGGCTCGATCCAACGTTCCTGGGACGCCGTCTTGTGCAAAGTCAAGTTGGCCGCTGTCGCCGAGGATGATATCTTTGCCGCCTTCACCATGAATCTGATCAGCCGCAGCTCCGCCGATGACCACGTCGTCGCCGTCACCCGCATGAATCGAATCGGCTCCACCTTCGTCTGGAGTGTGAGTTGCGACAGTGTTAAGGACGCCTTGGCTGGTGAATGTTGCCGTGCCTTGATCACCGAGAACGATATCTGCATCGTCACCGGAGTTGATGTCGTCGTTTGCGACTCCACCCAGGATGAGGTCGACTCCAGCGCCCGTCGAGATCGTATCGTCGCCGATATCGGTGGGGGAATCTGTGGTGGTGATATTCGTGAGCACACTTTGCCCGCTGGTTGTCAAGAAGTCGGCGATACCATGGTCACCAACGATAACATCGCGACTGGCGTCCATGCCTGTTTGAATGTCGTCGCTGCCGGCTCCACCCAGAACGACGTCTTCGCCATCGCCAGTCCTGATTTTGTCGTCCGCATCGGCACCGATCTGACTGGTTGTGATCGCGGTGAGGTCGCCACCGGAAAGCGTTTGACCGCCGCCTTCGCTATCGAGGACTGGGGTAAATCCGTTGGTGCTGAGTTTGGTTAAATGCCCAAAAGCATCGAACGTAGCCTGACCCTGGTCACCCAGAATGGCGTCGTTGCTGACGGATGGGATGACGTCGGAAGTTTCACCGTAGAGTGCATCTTCACCGGCACCACCGATGATGACATCGTCGTCGGCTCCACCGTAGGCGACATCATCGCCTTGGCCGCCTGTAATGACGTCTCGATCATCACCCCCTTCGGCGCGAATCGCCAGACTCGCATACGATGCGTCCACGATGTCACGTCCCTCGAGTCCGGACACGAGCAGGCGTCGATCTTCCATCGCAACAAGCGAGTCATGGGCGGGGTTAGCGAGATCGTCCGTTGCCGTGACTCGAACGGTATCGTTGCCGGTGTTTCCGTAGATCGTCGTGATGGTGATTCCCGTTGTGTCCACACCATCGACTTTGACGATATCGTCCTGCATACCATTCCAGACAATGATGCCTTGGTTGAAATTACCGCCGGTGGAAGTGTAGTTAATGGTTGCGGGAGCCAGTCCACTGATGCTACCGTCGGACATGAGGACACTCGTGTCGGCGACGGTGCTGTCATAGTCACTGATAAACAAAGCGGCGCTGTCCGTACCGCCGTCGAGGTTGAGCGTGCCGTGAATGGCATCCAAAATTCCGTCGGCTGAATCCTGATCGACAAAGTGGCTGTTTGCCGTCGAGCTGATATGGAACTGATCGTTACCTTGATTCGTGTTGATGTTCGTCACGGTATTCGCGTGCGTCGCCGTCACGTTCACAAAATCGTCGGCGATGCCAGTATTGATCGTAAACTGATCCAGTCCGTAGTAGTTGATGCCCTGATCGCGGGTAGCCAACGTCGCATCGCCTCGGACGTGTTCTGGTTGGATGCTGTAGTTTGCGTATTCGCCTTGGAAAGTGAAGATGAAGTCATTGTCGGCTTTGACAAGTGAGAAGTTATTCGTCTCAGGATAGAATCGCCGTCGATCCTCAGTATTGTTCGGATTGATCAGATCGCTGAGGGTATCGAACCACATTCCCGAAGCGATGCTACTGGCGTCAAATTCGACGGTATCAAGGAAGTCGCCATCTGGTGAGTAGACGTCAAGCTCGATGGTTCCCGTGCCAACGCTAATCGTCTGGACGACATTGTTGGCTGGAGACGTCGTGCTTCCCTCGGAGAGGTACTCAATTTCGGCTTGCGACGAGAACGGAGTCGAGTTGGTGACGGACAAGTCGGCGACGTGAGAGACTTCGAGCGTGCTAAAGTCGAGGACGCCAACGTAGTTGACTCGATACGATTTGACGGCGTCGGTTGCGACGGCACCATTAAGAATTTCGACATTATTGACGGTGATGTCGGGGAGGATGTTGGTGATGGCCGTTTCCACGTCGACAGTGGACGCATCCCATTCCAAAATCTCCTGGTTTTCGACGTCTCCATTGCTGTCGCGAACGATGATCGCAAATCGCTCGTCGACATTTTCCAGCGAGATGACGATTCCTGCGTCGTTGCTGATAGACAGGCTACCTGAGTGCGCGATGGCCAGTTCCGGGATATTCAATTCCGCGGAATCGGTAAGGTTCGCAGGGTTGATGTCGATGGTGTACGTGCGACTTTCATCGACGGGATCGACTTGGAGTTCGACAGCCACGCTTACTTCGGGAGTCGCCACGTCGGCTCCGATGAGCTCCGAAATGGCTGTGGCCATCTCGGCTTCGCTCGCGTCCCAGTCAACGGTGCGGCTGTCGCCGTCGACGAGGCTGACGACAAACGTGCCGCTACCGGCATTGGAGGTGAGTGTAAATTGCTCGCCGAACGCCAACGCATTCGTTTCCGGCAGCGAGGTTTCCAACGTTGGGATGTCGATACCCGCGGATTCACCCATAAAGGTGATTTGGTACGTTTTGACATCGTCGTCGACAGTGCCCAGCGATAGTGTGACGTCAATGTTGGTGAGCGACTCGCCGGTAAGTTGACTGATGGCGTTTGCAAGCTCAGTCGTCGAGGCATTCCAATTGAGGGTTTCGGACTCCGTACTGCCGGCGAGTGATAACTCGTAGGTTCCCGCGACTCCGCGGATTTGCAGCTCAAGCCGCTCGGGGACGCTGGGCATATCCAATCCCATGAGCGTCGTGTCAGTCAGCCATAGTGTGTTCTGGTTGGAATCGAGCGAGTCGTCGACGATCAGATGGTTATTCGCCGTCTCGTCGCCAATAACCGTGAGCAGCGACATAATCTGATCCACCGTCTGGTTGCCACTGCCAACGGTAACGGTATTGTCATTCGGAGTAATGTCCGTTTCGAGATGAATTGTTGTTTCGCCGTTGATGGTTTCTACGTCGATCGCATCATCGCCCGAGCCGCTAAACACATTCGTTGAACCGAGGTGCGTCGATTCGATGGTCAGATTGTCGTCCCCGCTGGCGAGGTGCAGATCGACGACTTCGAGATTTTCGAAGCGAATGCCACCTGGGATAGTCTCTCCAGCCAGTTCGATATCCAATCCCATGCCGAAACCGGTGAGGGATTGGGATGTTAGTGTGCCGTGTTCTGTGGATGGGCTACCGGTGTTATTGAAATTGAGTTGGTCGACTTGATCGGACTCGATGACTCGTTCGTTGCGGTTTAGCGGGCGGTAAAAATAGGTGTTGTCGTTGTTGTCATAATCGGCGGGCCAATCGGCAGCCAAGATGACTCGATCGCCCACGACGGCAAGGATATCGAACGTGGCGACGACATCTCGGCCTTCGGTCGAGACAAAGCCCAGTTCGTATGGCGCGCCGTTTATACGTGGATCGAATCCAGCGACTTCCTCATCTTCAACTTTGTCATAGTGCTCGACATCGGTGTCCACGAACGTGGCGAAGGTCGTCACATCTGGATTATCGTCGAGGAAGGTTCTCAGGACGTCGTAGTCTTCGGGTTGAATTTCTGTCTGAGTCAGGAACGCTTCCAGCTCATCCCGCGTTGCCACGTCGGCAGAGGCGAGTGCAATCTGAATGTCGGGATCGGCAAGGGCACCGTCCTGATTTCCGATGGTTCCGTCGGGGGCTTTGTCGCCATTGGTGACCGGACTGTTGAACTCATCGGCCAACATAACGGGCGACGTGAGGTCAACGAAGCTGGCGGAAACCGTGGCTCCGTCGATGCTGATGGGGCCACGGATTCGGTTGACTCGCTGTTCGGCTGGTGCGAATACCTGCAGGTCGCCGCCATCGACAATGTCGTCGTCGAGTGCCGAAACCGTGACGACATTAGTGGCTTGATCGACGACAGAACTCGTCTGGACCATGTCGGAATGACCGCCATCGGTGAAGGCCCGTTTGCTGTCGTAAGCGCGCGTCGAGAGATCCGTTACGGTGATCGTCTCGTCCATTTGCGTGAAGGCTACGTGGTACGTATCGTTCAGACCAGCTTGCCAGGCGGCATAGGCATCGGAGTCGTTTGCGGATATCGAGTCGACTACGGACGAGTAGATTTCATATTGGCTTTCTGGGGCAACCAGACTCCAGTCGCCACTGATTCCCTCGACTTGGAAGGTGTTGACCTTTTGGCCGTCTTCGTAGGCTACAAACTCTTTAATCTCGCCGACGGCACCAACGCCTGGCCCGGAAACGACGCGAATGAAGCGACCGGCAACGGACTGATTGTCAAACGAGAGCGTATGTTCCTGAAGCGAAACATTTAGATCGTATGAGGTACCACCGACGACTCCGGTCCAATCGTGGCGATACGGGCCGGTGTCCAGATTGAAGGTTTGCGTCGAGAAGTTGAAGAAGTTAAACGTGTGAACGGTTGTGCTTTGATCGTAAATGGTCGATTCGACATAGCCCACTTGGACGACATAGTCGTTGGCTTCCTGGAACGCATATTCAATATAGGGATCGGATGCCAAAGTGACCGCAATCGGGCTGAGGACTTTTCCATCCTGGGACTCTGTCTGAACCTCTGCGACATACGCAAGGAAACTGTTGTGAGCGTGATCTGGGAGGGAATCCAACAGGTCCGAGCCATCATTTGGCGTGCTGGCAATGGCGACTTGTTCGTAGACGATGAGGTACGGTGTCTTGACGAGGTATTCGCTACCGTAGGTGATCGCATACTGAAGCGAGCTCAGTGAGATCAACTGGGATGGGTCGGTGGAAACGCCTTCATCAATACGGCGTTGTGCGGCGGCAGCAGATGTGCTGAACTCCCACGGTATGCCATAGGTTGTGTAGTTGCGGATTAGCTCGCGTTGTTCTTCGACTCCATCAAGATCGAAGAGTGCGCCAACGCCATCTGAGTTGATGGATACGTCGACGATTGCGTCAACAAGTCCATCAACGGTTAGCGTTCGATTCGACGTTCCACTGAGCGATGCGGTATAGCCAGCGTCGGTCAGCTCGAGAAGTAACTCGTCGACCACATCGGACATGCTGGGCAAGTCGCCGTTTTCGGTGGTCTGGGCTGTCGCGGCGGCAATGACGGTTCCGTCGATCGTCACCGTCCAGGTCTTGCCGCCATAGACTGATTCACCGGAGAAGTCATGGACGTACTTGGTGAAGAAGCGACTGTCTGAGACCTCGGTTGCGGCAGGCGTCACATTCTCCAGCAGGTTCACCGAGCTGGTGTCGAAGGTTGTCGCTGCGATAAAGGAGAGGGTGTTGTTGCCGACGTCGAGAGAGAAATCATAGCTGCCAAAGGCGGCTTCGAGGTCCGTCAGGAACTGTGCATAGTCAATGTCCGTGGTGGCTCCGACGGCAGCCAAGGTAATATCTTCAGAATCGCCACCGATGGTGAATGTCCAGACTTCGCCGACGACGAATCCCGTTTTAATCTGGGTGATATCCAAATCGGCTGAGAATTGGTCATCGTTGATCTGCGTTGCCGAGTACGAAAGCTGCGATTGAGCAACCGAGCTGGCGACGGTTGGCGTAAACGTCATCGTCGGA
>CAYYHV010000031.1:0-6275 GCA_964471695.1 uncultured Pirellulaceae bacterium | reverse complement strand
GCTGTATGCTGCACCTCAAAGTTACCGTTGCCAGAGAAGTGCGTGTCGACCAACTGCAACAATCCACCGACTGAGTTCGAGTCGCTGCCGTCGGCGTCCTGAGTCAGCATGTAGCTGCCCATGTCAAAATCGTTGACCGTCAGCGAACGCGCCGCGAAGAGTGATTCGGTGGTTGCCTGAACATAATGAGCGTCCTCGACGGTGACCGCAATCGTATTGTCCGAAGCGGTCAGTAAGAACTGCGACGAGTCATCGGTGAGCGTGTATCCCGCAGTCGAGGTGTTCCAGTTGCTGCCGTCGAAGGTAAATTCGATATCGGTGCCGCCATTGATTTCCAGGCTGAGTACGTCACCATTGGCTGCTGCCGAGAAACCGCTTGGGTACGCGACCAAAGCGCTTCCGTAGAAGTCACTGTTCGCAAAGCTCGGGGAACTGTGTAGCTGAATTTCAGCGCCGGTAATTGTGAAGTCGATCAAGTTGCCCGTCGATGACAGCCGTCCCGAGTTGCTGAGTTGGTACTGGCTGTCTGGCGATTGCCACGTCGAGCCATTGTAAGTGAACGTGACCTCCACGCCAGAATTTCCGCCAGCGTCAAAGGTAACGGCGACTTGATCGAGTGCCCCTACGGATCCGATTGCCGTCAAATCGGCGACGTCAAAATCACCGTTGTCCATCGTGGTCAAACCGGTTTCTGTCGCTGACGCTTCGTCAAAGAGGGCAGAATTCACGGTAAACGAACCGTTGGATCGGGTTATTTCGTAATCGTTGCCACTATCTTCCAACGTGTACGAGGCATTATCTGAGCTCCAGTTTGAACCATCGTAAGAGAAGACAACGTCGACGTTCGCGCTGTTGCGAGTGATGTTGGCCAAGACCCGATCACCGGATTGTAGCGTCGCAGATTGATAGGCAACGTCGGCGGCTGACGAGCCATTACCTGTCGAGTCCGTGATGGTCAGCGACTGGGTGTGACCTGGGTTGAACGATGCGGCAGAAAGCGCCACGGCCGTCGTCGGTGAACTGGCGTTGATGATCTGGTATTCTGAACCCGTATCGCTGAGCTGGTAGTTTGCGTCAGTGGACGACCAACTGCTACCGTTGAAGGTGAACGTGACGGCGTTACTGTCGACGGTTACGGCAATGGTCGAATTCGCGACGACTGATCCCGCTGGGTGGGCGATGGTCGCGGGGTAGAACTCTGACGTGTTCGCAAAGCTTGTGGTTGCGACGTCGAAGTGATCGGCATCCGTAATGTTGATGTCGACGACTCCGCTAATACTCGAAGTCACCGTGCCGCCAGTGTCCATGGCATAGTTTGCGTTGGACGAGTTCCAGTTCGTTCCGTCGAACGTAAACGTTACGGTCGTCCCACCAGGTAGCAGATTCGTTGTCAGACTCACTTCGACAAAGTCGCCATTCGCCGAAGCTGGTAAGCTGACGGTAGCATCGCTACCCACGATTACGGCGTTGGTGAGTGACGCGATGTTGCTGGCGCTCTGCAACGTATAATTGGAAACGGCGACTCCCGTATTGATCAACACGTTGGTGCCTTCAATCACAGGGGTGCCGGGGAAGCCAGCTGGGTACGCAGCGGCAAACGACTCGGCAAAATCGTCAACGGCTCCGTCCGAGTCACTGACGACGAATGTGAAGCGATTGGTTCCGTCCGTGAAGGACCATTCCGAACCGATCGGCGCCGAAGCGGGCTTGGGAACAAGAATCGCGGTTCCTTCGGTCACGGTCGGAATCGAGACTCCGGAATAGTCGACGGATAGATCGTATGTGAATCCTTCGCCAGTCCCCACGCTGATCTCAAGCGTCGAACCACTGATAACGGTGGAGTGGCTGAAGGTATCCAGTCGTGATTCAAGTTCTGCCATGACGGACGCGCGAGTCGTCAAGCCGGTGCCAGTCGTCACGGTTTCGTCGAAGACGTTGGTGCCACCGTCGTCGGTGATCGTGAGAGTCCAGGCTTCGCCGAAGTAGTTGACGACCGAGCTGCCAAAGTCGACTTCCATCAACTGGCCTTCGCCAATCTCGGATGGTGTGCCGGTGAGCGTAGCGGAAGGGATATTCGCAATATTCTGGCTGGTCGCCGTATGCTCGACCCAGACGGAGATGGCTACCGCGGCTCCCGAGTAGTCGAGGGCTCCGCCGTTTTGGGTCAGTCCCATTTGGCCGTTGAAGATGGACGATAGATCATCGGCCGAATCAGCCACCAGATGACTTTGCGTCGTTCCACCGACTTGGATAAACCACGAGTCGCCGACTTCGAGAGTGGCGTTGTTAATGGTCAGGGTGGCATCGGTAAAGAGAATGTCGCCGTCGCCATCGTGGTTGTCGATCAGCAGCGTTTTGGCGGTCAGTGTTCCGGTAGGTTGCTTGACAGTGATTTCGGGTGAGTTGGCAAAGTAGAAACCCACGTTATCGGCGGCGAAGATCGAAACATTGTGCCCCGAGACGGTTGCGGCGAGCGTATTAGCTGGGACCGCAGCATTGATCGCGTCCGCCAGGTTCTGGGCAAACGATGAGGCTGTGTTGATCACATAGTCGTCGACGGAAACGGTTGTGTGGGCATCGACTCCAGGAACGTTTATGACCAATGACGTGCTCAACAGTTGGCCGTCGATGGCGACCCCATCCATAGCGAAGAGAGCACTTTGCAGCCACGTTTGAGGGCTCTGGTCCGAGGCGTCGGCATCGAATCCGGTGGCGACGGCTTGCAGCATCTGCGGCGAGATGTTGAAGTTGTAGCGATCAATGGACCCATCACCCGCACCCGTGATTGTGGTGTAAGGCGTGGATGAGTCGATATCGAGTCCGCCAGTCGGGACTTCGTCGCCAATATTTGGATTCGCGAAGTTGTACCAGTTATCAGCTGCCGTGGCATTGGTGGTGTCGATGTCGTCGATGTTGGTACCGAACAACGAGTTGTTGGCGACTTCGTCTTCCAGAACCGGATCCGGAAGGAATGCCCAGGCATTACGTTCGTGGGCATCAACCGAGACATGCAGTTCGTAGTTGACTCCATCGGGAATTCCAAACTTCTGCCCTTCCGATTCGCTGGTAAAGCTGTCGGACTTGTTGGTGATCTCAACGACGTAAGTACCAGCGACCGTGACTTCGTGGACGAGATAGTCATCGAAGAAGTACGACTCGCTGCCGAAGCTCTTGGATTGTCCCAGTTCCCTGGCGGCTTCGTCCTCGGCTTCGGTCTGTTCCGCAATCTGATTGTCGCTGCTATCGAGGTAGAGTTTGATTTCACTTCGCCACTCGATGTCATCAGTCGACGTGTAGCCACCGTCGATGTCGAGTTCAACGGTCACCGAGCCGCCGTTTTCCAGCAGCATTTCGTCGGTAACGTCGAAGCTGTAGAAGTCAGCGGTGCCTTCGAGTTCGCCGCTGACGCTGATATGTGGTGGCAGGATCAACGCGACTTTGTCGATGTCGCTATCCTGTTCGATTCCCCATTCCGAGGCATCTAGGTCCTGGGCGTTACGGAAGGAGTTGTTTTTGCCA
This sequence comes from uncultured Pirellulaceae bacterium, assembly GCA_964471695.1. Taxonomy (GTDB): domain Bacteria; phylum Planctomycetota; class Planctomycetia; order Pirellulales; family Pirellulaceae; genus CAYYHV01. The sequence goes on along the minus strand of CAYYHV010000031.1, from coordinate 2,756 downwards.
TTCTCAGCAATAACGGGCAAGCCGAAGGTGCCGGTGAATTCGTAGTTGCCGTTGCCTTGAAGCGAGCTGTTGCCAACGGCTTGGCCATCGACGTAGATGATTTCCTGCGCTTCTTCGGTCACGATGGTGTCGCCATCGGTTTCCAGGAACAGTATCTCCTGGACTTCGTTGTCACCGATGAGTACGTCAACCTGGTCGACGGAAAGTCCATCGTAGTCGGTGTCCGTCGTCACGATATTGTGGGCGATGCGACTGTAGTGAACGCCTTCGGTGTCTGAGTCGTCGATTGCCGAGACGGTGATGCTAACCGGCGTGTTCCAAAGGTAAACGTGATTGGCTTGGTCGACGTCATTCGCGTCGTTGACGAAGGTGATCGACTGGGGAGTCGTTTGTAACTGGGCAATGTTGGTGTTCGGGTCGACGTCCGGCGTCAAGTCGATTTGAACGGGTTGGCTTGGGGCTTTCGACAGCATCAACTCGTAACTGTCAAAGTCCGTTGCATAGTTGGCTTGGGTAGGAGTTAGTTCACCAACGGTCAATTGATGGTTCGGCTTGAGGACAACGACTTGAGGTGTCTGTCCATCGACCACATCGACGACGAAATTGTTGACTTCGACGGTGTCAAATGCGTCGCCATCGACAACGTTGTCTTCAACGATGCTATGCTGAATCTGGTAGGACTGCAGTCCCTCAATGCCGCCGTCGAATGCGTCACTGTCGACTGGAGCCGTGATCGTGACGATCTGCTCGATGAACCAGTTGCTCTTGTCGAACAGGAAGGTGATGCCTTTTTTGCTTCCGTTGAGGTAGATGTTCTCCGGATAAACCAGCCCATTATTGCCCTGCCCTTCTTCGTCTTCTTCGGAGGCGGTGGCTGGCAGAGCTGAGAATGAGACGACGCCCTTGGGTGGACGTGTGAGCACAACTGCGTATTCAATGTAGGCGTACTCACCAAAGGTTGTGCCGACTCCAGCGTTATCCAGCGTGTCTTCAAAGATGGTGTTACCCGAGGACAACGGAATGATGCGCACGCCGGCTTCATCCTCGTCGAGAACTTTGGCGCTTAGCGATCGAGTGACGGTACCGTCCGTATGCTCAATCAGGCTGTTATGCCCTTCAAGGTCATCGGCGATGACTTCGACTGCTTCACTGTCGGCGGCGTCCCCGATATTGAACTCATCGGAACCCAACCCACCGATCAATCGTAGCTCGGCGTTGACAGGCGTACTGAAAACAAAGAACTCATCGTTTCCTTCCAGTCCATCGACAACAATCTGTTCGATGCCCTCGTAAGCCGTGTAGCGACCCGCTCCGTAGACGCCCTCATCGGTGATCACATAGTCGTCGGCGAATTCGGTACCAACCACGGTGAGTGAATCCAGCCCATCACCGCCGGAGATGCGTACGATCGCGTTGACGGCGTAGGTGATATTATCCGCGCCCGTTCCGCCGTTGATATTCGTAATCGGAGCAAGCGGATCGTTAGGATCGACGAGAACAAATGATCGCACGAGGAAGCTGTCGTTGTCGGCTCCACCCTCAAGATTGATCGAAGCCTGGTTGCTCAGTACCGTGAAACTGTCGTCGCCATCGCCTCCAATGAGCGTTGCGGCGGCGCTGACTCCATTGGAAAGATAACCCTTGGTCGTCAAGATCGTGTTGAATTCGTCGTCGGGGTGAAGCCCAGCGAATTCGCCTCGAGGCGATTGATACATTTGGCCGAGTTGGAACGAGTCGTTGCCAGATCCGGCGTCAACGGTAATCAGAACGTTGGAATCATCGAAGATGAAGGTATCGTCCCCACCGTGGGAGAAGACGGACAGTCCCGTGAAACCTCGATAGTCGATTCGTTGATTGACATCGTAGCGGAATATCAGATCGTTACGGAACAGGAAGAAGTCATTGTCATCGTTGGTGTTGATGGTGATGACGTTGCCGGCGGAATCTGCGTCGGTTGCCAGTTCATCGTCGATGAAGATGTCGCCTGTCGACGTTTTGGTAATGTCGAGGCTGTAGGTGTCAGCGTTGCCTCCACCTTCGAGTGTGGCAACGTCGATGTGACCGCGGAATTTGACTTTCAGGTCGTCCTGACCCTCTCCAGTGGAGAATTGCAGGGCATCCATGCCGTTGACGGAAGTGATGTCGCCAAGGAATTCAAGATTGATGTCGTCGGCTGCGTCACCGGAGGTGACGGTAACTCCCTCGATGTCTCCGTCGATCGAGACGTTGACGATGGCTTTACCGTCGGCCAATTCGATTTCGAGGGCTTGTGACGTGCCGTTGGGCGAAGTAATGTTCGCAGTAGTAAGGCTTTGAAGGTCCAATCCGGTCGTGTCGTCGTGGGGGCCCGGACAAGTGAGTTGCAGGCCTTCAATTTTACCCTCGAGAAGGATGGTAGCATCGACAGCCGATTCGCCAAGGTCGATGTCGATAGCATGTTGAATGTTGTCGGGTGACGTTACGGTACCAGCCGTGGTGAGCTCAAAGTCGTCGATGCCGTTGTTGGCGTTGATAATCAGGCCGTCAATTTCCCCATCGACTTCAGCATGCAGCATCGCTGCGCCATCGTTGGTTTCGATCGTGATCGTTCCCGTACCGACACCAGCCATAGGCGTGGTTGGCCCCACGCTGCGGAAATTGATTTTGTCAGCGCCCAGTCCGGAATCAATGAGCATGTCACCAGCCGCATCGGGTGCTACGACGTTGAAAATGTCATCGCCATCTCCCGACTCGAGCGTCAAGGTTCCGGTGACTCC
>CAYYHV010000030.1:18997-28996 GCA_964471695.1 uncultured Pirellulaceae bacterium | reverse complement strand
TGCCTGGCCAATATCAAAATCTTCACCGATGAGGAATTGACCGCTGACATTAGTGAACGTCCCAACGCCAATCCCGGAGGCGCTTCCGCTACCTGACGATTGACCGATGTCGAGGTCTCCGGTCATCTGAACGGTGTTTGCGGTCTCAATCGTGACGCTACCCGAGCCTGCTGCTGTGGCACCATTGGATGCGCTCGTTTGTCCAGCGTTGAGATCGCCCAGCCCACCAAGACCCAATTCGATCGAGCCTGCGTTACGAATGAGAGCAGTTCCTTCGCTGGAAATATTCGTGCCACTACCATTGGCGAGAGTGCCTTCGACATCCCCAATGTCAAAGCTGCTTTGCAGTCGTACATTGGCTCCGTTGAGATCAATGTGACCGGTGCCGCCGTTCTTGCCTGCGTCGATCAGGAAAGCGCTTGCGGAGCCCGCTGTCGCTGTTGCAGTTCCGCCGTTGTTGATCGAAGCCGATTGCGTGCTGTTGGGGACTCCGATAGGTGTCCAATTGGATGCGGTAAACCAATCCGCGGTGCCCGGTACATTCCAGGTTTGAATAGCCGATGCCGAATTCAGCAAAAGTGAGGATGCGAACAGGGTGAATACAATCCGCGTCCAAGGGTATGGTTTTCGTTTCATGGTAGTTACCTCAAGTCTGAACACTCGAATGATGGGGCGAGGCCAGTGTTTCACAGGCCTCAAGAATCGCTTCAGTAAATGGCCGCCGCGTTCGAATTCGGCGACTGATGGAAACATGACGAGCCAACGAGACGAGGCTCAGGTCACGGATCAGATCGAATGATAGCGCAAATCGGCTGGTCGATTGGTATCCTTCGAGGAACGCGCACTGGTGGTCGTTCAACGCGGTATGACAACTGTGGATGCGTATCGCAAGCTCCTGGAGATGCGCGACATAGTTCGCGACATCAATTCCTGGATGCCCGCTGGCAAACAAGTCAAAATCGACGATACCCACGTGGGATGTGTGAACTAGCACTTGGCCGGGATGAAAGTCGCGGTGAATTCCGGTTTGAATATTCTTCGTTGCCGACTGATTGACGCGAAGTATTTCTCGACACAGTCCGAGGATGGATTTCAGTCGGTCGTGCCAGCGTTTATGGCCTTCCGCGACGGTCGTCAGACGTTGTTCAAGAATCTTGAATTCGTCATCAAAGCTGTGGACTCGCGGCGTGGCTACCTGAAGATTGTGAAGCTCTGCCAGCGCAACACCCACGCGCAACGAAGTCTCTGTGTCCGCTTCTGGGGTAAGCAGCGACTCGACGCGTTCTCCCTCAACCCGGGACTGTAACCACATGTTCCATTCTGGGATGATGCCAAGTGGTCGAGCCACCTGAAGCGGGTTGTCGGATTCTGCCGCCAGTCGCTCGTAGAGCTGTTTTTGCGTGTTGAAAGAATGGAGATCAACGCCCTTTTTACGAGCCTTCGCCAAGACGATTTGGGATTCCGCCGTGACTGTCGGCGCCTGCAAACGATATCCGATCAAGGCACGTCGTCCGGGTTTAACATGCAGTAGTTGGGTCGCTACCAGTTTCTCGCCGCTTTCCAATCCGAGGCTGGAAATGAGTTTGGGTTCTGCCAGTCCTGGTGAAAGAGCTGCTTCCAACCATCCTTCGCTTGGCATCGTTGGCAAGCTGCTGGACGATTCGTGCCGCCTCATCGCTGGTGGCGCTGACGGAACGCGAGTCATCGGTGACTCGCTCGTCGCGATTCGGTCCCGCGCTATCGCCACGAGAGTCGCTGTTTTCGTTGGCCAGTCCGGAATTCGATTCCTGAACAACTGGGAAGCGATGCTCACGAGCTGCATCGCGATATAAGCGTCCAAATTGACTGGCAAAGCCGCCTGTTCTTCGTACCCTTTTAGGAATTCAGCGATCACTGGCTCAGTCGTTTCCAAGTCGTCGCGAGCCACCGACTCGAGCAACAGATGACTGATGAAACACGCCAGATCGACAGCCGGAGGTGCGTTGGCACCATGGTCCCAATCCAAAACTTGAATCTCGTCAGCAGCGGACAAAAGTTGTCCCAGATGAAAATCGCCGTGAGACCCTACCATTCTCGGTGTCACTCGATGCACGGCTGATTGAATTCGCTCAATAAGTTTGTCGAGGTTATCTTTCAGCTTGGGAAGTAGAGCAACGATGCCTTGTGCGGATGCGGCTGCGTTCTCAATTAGCTGGGCTCGGGTTCGCACTTCGAATTTCGGATTGGGTTCTGCATGCAAGTCGGCCAGCCGTTGTCCCGCACGTCGAGTATGTTGGCGTAGCACGTCTCCATGCAAATCTGCCAGCGATTCGGCTTCCATCCAATTGAGGACGACGAGATTGTGTCGTCGTGAATCGGCTAAGCGTCCACCCATCGACCAACGGCTGCTGGCCATATGTTTTGCCCGCTCGCTGGCTTGTTCAAAATCAGTTTCCGTATACAGCCGAATCACTCGGGGGTTGCTACTGTCCGAGGCGTCGGTGACTTTGAGCACGCAGCGACGTAACGGTTTGTAGCTGAGGAGTTGTACAGAGAGTTCACTGTTGTTGGTCGTTGACTGCAGTTCTGTCGGAAGATGCCCACCGACGACTTGTTGAAGTGTCGGAAGCGCGGGATCGAATGGATAGCGATACACCACAATCATGCGGGCGAAATCAACAAAGCCGAAGTCCTTATTCGGCGATTGGAAATGGCGCTGAGCTTTCTCAAGTTTTTCTGTCGAGTCCACCGAGAAGGCGACGGCAAAACCCCAGCAATTGCCGTCGCCCGCATCGAGACGTACCAAGCAGCTCGTTCCCGGTTTGTAACGCACGTAGGTTCCGCAAAGATTTTCGATTGAGGAATCTTCGTCCGCGGAGATCTGAGTTTTAAGGTAGTGGCGTAATTGGTCGTCGCTGAGCACGAGACCCAGGCTGGGAATCTCGGTGTCCCGGGAGATGAGGGGAGCGTCGTTGGTCGCTAGTGTCGCCGTGGAGTTGGAGTGTTCCTCGCTTACGCGTTGGGTAGCGTCGAGTTGCCCGCTCACGTGTTGAGTTGAGTCGGGTTTCTTGCGTCGTAAGCGTCCGCCGCTGTTCCACCAATTTTTGGCCGCCGCGACTCGCGCGTCGACACGGGGGCAGGACGGCGAGGCGACGATGTCGTATCCGTGAAAAGTAAGCTCCGCACCGGCGATCGCTTGGAAGACGGCAACGTCCTCCTCGGCCATCTGGATGCGCCAATTCCGCAAGCCCTTTGTTGGTGGTAACCACTGTGATTTTGCCGACGCATTGGGAGCGGAATGTTGACGACCTTTGTGAAACTTGAGCATTGCGGGTGCCATGGGTAGCGTGAGGAACTCACACAGATCGTTAAGGATTCGATCGGGCGATTCCAACAGGTCTTCATAGCGAATCGTTCGCAGCCAACCTGGCGAACTCTTTTTCGAGCAAAAGTCGATCGCATCGCGGGTAAACTGTTGCCACCACAGGGCGGTTACAGCTACGGGGTCGGTGTCCCAATGGGCGAGTCGGCCGGGTCCTTTTCCGGGAGTCGACCAATGGATAAGCGAAAGCGCGACGTCGCGTCCGTCGCGCACAATTTCAATGAATCGAGATTCGGGAAACATGCCTGAAAGCAGGGGCATGTGACGCACGTAGTCAGGTGTTTTTTCGCCCGCGTAGGACTTGTCCTTGCTCGCGGCCAGACGATCGAACAAGCGACTGACGAAGGATTGATACGAATCGCAATCGTTGGCGACCGCAAGGAACTGGTTGCGGCTTAATCCCAGTCGGTAGAACCGATGATAGTTCCAAACATGCTCAATCAGTTGCTCATTCAGGGGTACCTTGGTTCCATCGGCTGCTGCAGCATACTGGGCTGGGTCGTACTTCTTCAGGGCCCGTGGAATGAAATGCGTATCATTGGCGACGGCGAGCTGAGGATGACTGTCGAGCATTCTTTGCAGCAACGTCGTCCCTGATCGTGGGCAACCTCCCACGAAGAGATATGGGTTTGGTGAATCGTTAGGAATTGGCGATGGAGTCGCTTCGGTGTTCGTCATCTTGTTGCCTCATCGCTGGTGCCTTGGGTGCGACGTATCTGATCGGTAAACCACTGTGCATATCGCCCGGACTGTCTGAGAAGCATTTCGTGCGGACCGAACTCGACGACTTGACCGTGATCCAGGAATGCAATCACATCCGATTGGGCGGCGAGTGACATGTTGTGCGTGACCAGGAGCGTGGTCCGATCGACGGAAAGTCGCCCGAGAGCTTCGGTGACGATGGACTCGCTGTCTTCATCCAAACCGACGGTGGGTTCGTCGAGAACGAGAATGGGGGCGCGACGAATGGCTGCGCGGGCAATTGCGATTCGCTGGCGCTGTCCTCGCGACAACGTCGATCCGCGCTCTCCGACCAGACTGTCGTAGCCACCGGGCGTTTGCATGATGAACTGGTGTGCATTCGCCAACTTGGCGGCTTCGATGACTTCGGCGCGAGAGGCATCGGGGCGAGCGCAGACAATGTTCTCATGAATCGTGTCGGCCAACAGCAGCGCGTCCTGCATGACGCTCGTCGTCTGACTGCGCATAGACTCGAGGGTTACCGATCGAAGGTCCAGTCCGTCGATGGTAACGCTGCCCGAAGTCGGATCAATCAGCCGCAGCACGTGGTTCAAAAGTGTTGTTTTTCCGCCGCCCGATGGTCCAACGAGGGCCACACGTTGGCTCGCCGCGATGGTCAGGTTAACGCCCGCCAGAATGGGATGTTCCGGGTGGAATCCGAAGACTACATCGTTAAGCTCGATGTGTCCGCGGAATCTTGGGGCGGGTTGAGCGTCGGAGGCGTCGCGAATCGTAGGTTGCTGTTCCAGGATTTCAATCACCCGTTCACCTGCGGCAGCCGCTTTGGCCAGTCGCGCAGTGTACTTGGCGAATTCTTGAGCCGGTTTGAATGATCGTTTGAGGTACGTGAGGAAAACGACGACTTCGCCAGCCGTCATTTGCCCCTTCAGCGCCATATTGCCGCCGATCCAGATGACCAGGGCAGTAGCACAAGCGAGCAGCACGTCAATGGTTCGGCCCAATCGGACCGACATTCGACTAGCCTTAAGGTCCTCCTTCTGGCTGGATGAATTTTGCTGGCTGAAAGCCATGGCAAACTTGTCTTCCAGCCCCATCGACTTGATCACACTGATGGCCCCGAGCGCTTCGGACGCGGTTGTTGCCATCGCGCCTTCGCGGGCTCTTTGGCGTCGAGCCGATTCGCGGATACGTTTCCCCAGTCGTATCGTTGTCAGCCAGAACATCGGAACCGCAGCCAAGGCAACGAAGGTTAGTTTCCAGTTCAACCACAACATGACGAGAAGCATGCCGCCCAGAATGGCGTTGCTGGCGATGAGCGGCAGCATGGCCGTGGCGGTAACATCACGCAACAAATTGACGTCGCGTGTTACCCGAACGATCAAGTCGCCTGAACGTGATCGCGTGTGGAAATCGAGAGACAGTCGCTGGAGGTGGCGATACAGTCGATCGCGGACTCGAATCCCGACTTTGTTGCCAACGACGAAAAAGCCAACGCGGCTGAGGTAATCGGAGCCCGCGCGGCACGCGACGACGATCACGATAGAGATAGCGACAAGAATTAGCAGTCGTTCTTTCGGCAGTTGACCTAACCATCCGCCTGACGCGTTGGCGTCCAGAGCGAGGACGTTGTCAAGAAATACCTTGAGCGGCCAGGGTTCCAGCAATCGAAAAAATACGGAAGCGATTAGCGCCAGGAGCGAAGTCGCAATGGTACGGGTGTACGGTCGTATCTGCGGCCAGAAGTAGGCGTAGATGTGTCGTAGCTTGGGTACGACAACGGCAAGTTTGGGCTTTGTCTTGCGGCGGCCCATCAAGCACCCCCAGCCGAGCGAAGCTCATGACGGATCGGAGTGGATAAACTCAGGCTGGCGCTAACAACATGTTTCCAGGTGAACCGCTGCTGAACCGCTTTCGCGGCGCAGTCGCCAAGTAACGAGGCGAAGGCCGGGTTCTTTGCCAGTCGAATTACCTCGGCCGCCAGCACATCGGGGTTGCCGGGTTCGACGAGCAGCCCAGACATTCGGTCACTGATGATGTTGGGGATTTCGCCAATGCGACTGGCAACGATTGGCAATCCAACTGCCATGTACTCAAGAATCTTGAGCGGCGAAAAATAGAATCCCGGCAAATCGGGATAGGGTGCGACGGCGATGTCGACGTTGCCCAGCAAGTCGGGGACAAGCGTATGGGCGACTTTTCCCGTAATCGTCGTCGCTTGAGCGGCTTCAACCCCCAAGGCCGTGAGCAGCTGTTCGCGTGCGGGGCCGTCGCCAATAACAAGCAATTCGGCGTCCGGGATCCTGCGGTGGACTTCGCGAAATGCCAAGCCAAGCTCACGCATTCCATGCCAGGGGCGTAGCGTACCGAGAAATCCAATTCGCAACGGGCTGACTGGAGTTCCCTCACAGCGACCTTCCGTCCGTTGGCGAGTCATCTCTCGAGCAGATTGAGCACGATCAGGATCGACTCCATTCGCAATCACACGAATCTTTGAGCTGGAGATTTCGAATCGACGAACATAGTCGGCAACGGCTTTTGAAACGCAGACGATGGAATCCGCCGATTGAAAACAGTCGCGGCTGATTTGCTCAGCCTCCTGGCGATTGCAAAGCCCGCGATGTTGCGATTGTTCTTCGACGAGAGGTGCGTTCACTTCAAGGATGGAGCGTATGCCGCGATCCTGAGCGTACTGCATGGCGGCGGCGGACCAAAGTGAATGGCGCTCGTAGACAAGGTCGTACGGACCATTGCGTTCCAACGCGATTCGGGTTTGTCGATCAAGCAGTCGAAGCGCGGCTTCGCGTTGTTCGGCATCGAGATTCTTGTCCGGAGACTCCAATCGGATAACGTTGACATCCGGCAGTTCGATGGTCGTGGAATCACCCAACCTGCGGGCGTAAAGATCGACTTGAAAGCCGCGGCGTAGAAACTCTCGGACAACGGACTGCACATGGATGGAACATCCTTTGGTGCCGAGGACGGAAACTCCAGGATCGCTGCTAACGTAGGCAACACGCATCAGGCCGACTCCTGTAGGACGGAAGCCGAAGTCTCCGTCACGCTTTGCCGAAAGATGTTCCGGATTTGTCCAGACGTCTTTGAGCAATCAAAATGGGACTCGATCAATCGTCTGGCATTGAACGCGATGGTATTCTGCAATTCCGCATCATCGAGCAGCCTGGCCATGGCATCGGCGAGCGAAGCCGGATCGTTCTGTTGGGCCATCAAACCCGTTTGCATGGGGTGAATGACTTCGGGAATGCCGGTTACGGCAGTCGACACGCAGGGTGTACCAGTCGCCATGGCTTCGAGCAGTACCGTAGGCAGCCCGTCTCGATCGCCATCGCTGCTTACGACACACGGGGCAGCATGGATGGCTGAGATTCTGAGCAACGCTTTGACTTGCTCCTGTGGCTGCGGCCCTACCATCTGGACGACGTGATTCAAGTCGTGGGAATCTATCAATCGTTGAAGGGGCTCACGAAGTTCCCCATCACCGATAATTGTGCATGAAAAATCTGTACCCGACTTTTGCAGAATGGCACAGGCGCGAATCAAGTCATCGAATCCCTTTTTGGGCACAAGTCGCCCTACGCCAAGGATGTGGCGTTGTCGAGGGAGCGTGGGTTCGAACGGAAGGTGAGCTAGGTCGAGTCCGTTGTAAACACGATGAACACTTTGGTCCGGAAGCCTATATTCCTCGATCAGATGTTTGCGATTGAATTCACTCACCGTGATGACGGCTGCCGCGTCGGCAAACTTCTGCCGGAGCTCTTCATTGTCAACGGATTCGTGAAAGATATCCTTGGCGTGGGCAGTCAGGCTGTACGAAATGCCGGCTATCTGAGCCGCCAATCGGGCGACGGCTGCGGGCAGCGTTGCGAAGTGGGCGTGCAAATGAGAAATGTTGCGGTCGCGAACCGCCTCAGCCAAACGAATCGCTTGATGGATGGTGATCGCATCGACATGTTGTGAGTTTTCGATGGCGGACCAGATGTTGGGACAGGTTTTCGCACCACGTCGGATGGCGTCGAGCAACACGGAGCCTTTGGGAGAGCCTGCGGGCAACCGAGTTACCGGAGCCTGTACTTGGGAAATACGTTCCTGGAAGCGAACATCATTGCAGGGGCGTACCGAGAAGATTTCGACATCCAGTCCGGCGGCTTCGTGGGCGAGGACTTCATTGACAATGAATGTCTCGGAAAACCTGGGATAACGTTTTACGACATAACCGACTCGAAGCCCTGATTCGTTGCTCGCATAATTCATAGCGCCACCTCTCGAATGGGTTGTTCTTGCTGCTGTTGTCTGAGCAGCGTGGTGCACAGATGTTGAACCTTGGATAGCCCGTTGAGGCAGATTCTTGTCCGATCGGGAACACGATGGTTTTCGTGATTTGCCAGCCAGTGGGTAATCGCATCTGCGTCGAGTCGATCGGGACTGAGCCAATCCACAAAGCCGTGTTGATGGAAACGTTCGGCGCGGATGAACTGTTCCTTGCGGGGCGCGACGCGCGGCACGATAAGTGATGGCTTGCCGAAGGAAACGACAGACAGCATCGAGTTGTAGCCGCCCATGCAGATAACGCGATAAGCTTTTTTCACCAACCAGTCGGCTTCTCGCACCGAGTCAACGACTTGCAAGTCGCGGCGACCCTGGGCCACAGCCCGGATTTCGTGTTGGCAGGCTGCATCCATTAATGGGCCAGTTACCAGCATCCCGTTCAGCCCGTCTGGCAGTTTGGCTGCGGCGAATGCTCTTGCCAGATCTTCGCCATCCTGCCCACCGCCGACCATGCAGAGCACGACATTCTCAAGCTCGGCGAACCGTCGGTCGTCGTTGAGATTCTGTGAGAACTGCAGTCGCTCGCGTTGGTCGAGATAACCAGTGAAGTGCACGCTAGGTCCGAGGTCGTTCAGCCCGTAGGCTTCGATGGCGTCAAAAATCTGTGGATCGCCATAAATCCATACCGAGTCGTAATTGTCGCGAATAAAGGACTGGTAATCCCTTTGTCGCCACTCGCGGCTGACGGCAGCCGCGTCATCGAGAATTTCTCGCATTCCGAAAACGGTCTTGGTGCCAGAGGCACGAAGAATGGGCAGCAAGTCGACGAGCTCGTCATGTACACCCTTGGGGACTTTGTCGACAATCAGGATATCTGGTGCGAACGCAGTCAACGATCCAAGCAACGTGGCTTTGCGTATATCAGTCAACGTTGATTGAGATAGTCGCAGATCACGAGGTTGATAGTCGTCGGCGCCGACTTTTGTAAGTGAAGGTAGCGTCAAACAATCTACGCCATTGCCACCGACAAAGGTCGAAGCCTCGTGGACCCCGCAGATCAGGAGCGACGTGGCTTGCAGCGAACCCGCAGCCAGTTTCTGTGCGATCAGCAGATTACGCCGCACATGCCCAATGCCCATCGCGTCGTGAGAATAAAGGCAGATTCGCGTCGCACGACGGGTAGAGCCAGCCGATAGTGGATCATCGACTCGACGGATCGGAGAGCTCGCACGGTGTGGTTATGCTTCATTGGGATACGTCATTTCTGCACCAGTTTCAGCGAATGCTCGGCTGCCTTTTGAACGCGCTCGGCTTCGTCGGACGATAGTCGCTTGAGTGCCGAAACCAATTCCGGCGTCGATGCGTCCATGTTCCCTAGCGACTTGGCAGCGTAGTAACGGATTCGTTCACTCTCATCCTGCGTTGCGGCGATGATCGCCTTAAGAGCTCGATGAGCTTTCTTATCAGCGTTGTCGAGTGCCTTGACTGCGTAGTAGCGAACCTTCTCATCCGGGTCGCCGAGGGCTTCGCCAAGGTTGGCGACGACGGGCGCTGCGGCTTTGTCCATTTTCGCCAGGGCCTTGGCACAGCGATAGCGAACGCGGGCTGAGTCGTCTTTCAATCCTTTTGCCAGCGTCGCCAGGTAGGGTACA
>CAYYHV010000030.1:10844-18987 GCA_964471695.1 uncultured Pirellulaceae bacterium | reverse complement strand
CTTCTTGGCCGCGTCGTAGCGTTCTTCCTCATTTGCCGACTGCAGATCTTTGATCATCTTGCCGACGGCGGCTTCGCGGGAATGTCCGCAACCACAGACGAAAAGTCCGATCAGTGTGACGCCAGTCATTGTTCGTAGTGTGAAACGATTCATAGTTCTCCCTCAACCGACTTTCCATCAGCCCGCTCTCCAAGGCGCCGAAAGACCTCGACGTCGATGTCGTAGCCGATACGCTGACACGAGCCGTCGGCAATAAGAGCGTTGAATGTTGACGGGTGGGAAGAACCGAAACGCTTGTCACCGAACTGTCCGTCTTTACCGCGAAAGTCGGGCTTGGGACCTCGATCGGTTCTGCGCAGTGTGTCCGCGTTCCATCCGACGGCGTACCCTTCGTTATCATCACGTTGCTTTTGACCAAGAAAGGCGACGTTCAGTCGTTTGTCGCCTGCCAGCAACGTGCGTGATAGTCCGTCAGTGACTCTCGCAGCGCGAAGGGGTTCGTAGCGACGCATGATTCCCGTTTCCTCGCGGTTACTGGCCGCATAATCACAAAGGGCTCGTGTTACTGTCGAACCCGTGAGCGGTGGGACATAGCTATCGCGAGTGACCAATCGTTGGGGCGATCGTCGCGTGGGGCAAAAGTAGACAGGGTCCGCATGTTCCACAACGGCGAGCGGCCCAGCGTCGACGACTGTCTGGCCTTCGAGATAGGGCAGCACTTGAAATCCCCACCCAGCCCTTTGCCGTGACCCGAAAAGTGGTTTGCCGCCTTCGTAGCTGGGCGGGTCGAACCAGTTGTGCCCACCACTGGGAAACTCATCGTGAGCCGACAGGTGGTTGTGAAAGGCCAACCCGATTTGTTTCAAATTATTGGTGCAATGGATTCGACGAGCCGCTTCGCGGGCCGCACTTACCGCTGGAAGTAACAGTGCGACAAGAATTCCGATAATCGAAATGACAACGAGCAATTCCACAAGCGTGAATCCCGATGCTTTCTGGTTGAATCGGCGCACGACGTTTCCCCAATTGTTGACCGTGAAGACTGTGTTTCGTCCGTAGTAATTTTCGACAAGTGTTTAGAGTCAGAATGGCGATGGTGATCCGCCATGAATCTGAAATAATTTTCGTTGGGCTTGAGGCAGTGCTATGCAAAGCCGCAGTTTTCTCGAACGTCGACGGGATTCTCAACAACTTGCGAAAGAACGGCTTCTACGCGTCCCATCGGGGTGCAGTCGTCGTGAGGGGTGTCGTCAGAATCGGTGAGCCGTCAGAAAAAACGGTGAAAGCGCCGAATTCCTCCGCGGCTCATCTATGATTAGAGTTGGGGATTTTGGAAGCTTTCCCAAAGATTGGCGGTAACGTTGACAATGCGAACGGTTCAATATTTCCAGAATTCGTGGCGGTTCCCGCCGTTGAAAAGAACTCTAGGTGCGTGAGATGACGGACACACCAGTCCAACAAGGCGGGGGAAACAACTCAGACGAAAAATCTGACCGGTCGCTGGTACGTGAAATTCGATTTGGTGATCAAATCGCTGCGAACGACTTGTTTGATCGCTACATCGGACGGCTAAGGTCGTTGGCAAATCGCCAACTTGCAGGTGAGATTTCCGGTCGAGTCGACTCGGACGATATCACCCAGTCGATTTTTCGAACGTTTTTCAGGCGGCTTCAGGGCGGGCAGTACAGTGTTCCCGAAGGCGACTCCATCTGGCGATTGTTGACCACCATTGCGTTGAACAAAATTCGGACTGTTGGAAAACATCATCGTGCCGCGAAGCGAGATATTCGCAAAACCTCGGGGCTGGAAGCAGACATTGCTGCGAAGATCGTCGAAGGCAAGGACGAAGCCGCGGTCAATATCCTGAGAATGACGATTCAGGAAATGCTCGACGGTATGAGTGATTCGCAACGCCGAATCATTGAATTTCGATTGGGCGGATTGGAAGTTAGCGAGATCGCCAACAATGTACAACGATCCAAAAGAAGTGTTGAACGTGTGCTACAGGGATTTCGGGCAAAACTCAGCCAGGTTCTTCATGATGAAGATGCCAGTCAGCCTTAGACAAAGGTCAATGCCATGGATATGAATTCTGAAGTTCACGAGCTGTTGGACCCGTTTGTGGAGAATCGCGTCGAGTCGTTCGAAGATGCATTGATTTCCACTCCCAACGTATCCATAAGAGCGTTTCTTCCAGATGCCCAACACGAAAAGTATCTACCAACACTGACAGAACTCATCCGGGTCGAAATGGATATCCGTTGGTCGCGGGGAGATCGGAAGCTACTTGACGACTACCGGCAGTCTTTCCCCGAAGCTTTTGAAGACCTTCGTACCGTTTCTGAGATTGCCTTTGAAGAATTCCGCTTGCGTATCCAACATGGTGAACAGGTTAACGTCGAAGAGTATGAGAGTCGTTTTGGAATTACGACATCCGAGTGGGATTCTTGGTCGGGACAAAGTCACGATACCGAACGAGTGGTCGACACTTCCATCTCGACGGATCGAGCAGCCGCGAGCGGTGCGGGTCGGCTGCAAGCCACTGGCGAAATCACACCCGGTAGCCAGTGGGGAGATTTTGAGATCGTCGAAGAGATCGGTAAAGGCTCGTTTGCACGAGCCTACCTGGCTCGTCAACGATCACTCGCCAATCGGGCTGTCGTCTTGAAATTTGCCAATCTGGATTCGGAAGAAGCGAATCGACTGGCGCTGCTACAGCATACAAACATCGTGCCGATCTATTCGGTACATTCATTGGGAGACAATGCGGCCGTTCTCTGTATGCCTTTCGCCGGCAATGCAACGTTGGCATCATTGCTGGTCCGAATCAAGTCGGGAGAAAACGCCGGCAGCAATTCGCTGTTGGAGGAGATCACGGAGGCAGCGTCCGACTCCAATGTCGAGAAACCTATCCATAGTGAAGGTCGAGCGTTCTATGCGTCCAATTCTTATGAGCGGTCCGTCCTCTGGATAGCGTCGCGATTGGCTGATGCCTTAGAACATGCGCATCAACGTGGTATCGTTCATCGCGATGTCAAACCGGCCAACATACTTTTGCGAAACGATGGTGAGCCCCAACTCCTCGACTTTAACCTGTCGATTTCCACGGAGCCTCAGCATCTTGGCGATCGTCGGACAGTCGGCGGGACGTTACCTTATATGGCGCCGGAGCAGATTGGCGAATTCTCTGATAGCAAATCGACTGCGGTGGTCGTCGACAATCGCTCGGACGTTTTTGCCCTTGGTTGTGTTCTCTATGAGCTGCTCTTGGGAAATGTACCCTGGAATCCGTTGGGCCATAATGTTGATCAGACGGCGGAGGCAGAGATCGCAGCACGGCAAATGCTCCCGCGAATGGATGGAGACGCAGTGGAGCTGTCGCCGGCGGTACAGTCGATCATCGCGAAATGTCTCGCGTTCGAACCCGACCAGCGCTATGCCTCTGCCGGAGCCTTGCGAGACGATCTACAGCGACATCTCAATGATCAACCATTACGCCATGCTCCCAACACATCGAAGCGCGAACGCATCTCAAAATGGGTGCGCAGTAATCCCGCGATATTCTCCTATTCGACGGCTGCGGCGCTGACGCTGGTCGCGATGACCATCCTGTCGGTGGGTTGGGTCTGGCAACAAGCTCGCGTGCGCAAGATTCAAGCATCGCAGACGTTGGGTGAACTAAGTGATTCGGTCGAGGACATCACGACTGAACTTGCGGCGGTACGTTTGACAGCTGTGGATGCGAAAGCCGTCACGCAACAAGCCGAGGCCATTGCCGATCGGTTCAAGATTCAATCAGACGCTCACCCTCCCCAATGGCGCAGCCTGACCGGCGCTCAGCAAAATCGGTGGCGGCAGCAAGCGGGAACCTTAAGTTGGCTGCTCTCACTGTCGCATGATTTCATGGCAACGACGGCCGCGACAGAGGAACAACGCATCTCGGAATGGGAAGAAGCCGTCAAATGGAGCAAAAATTCTGCCGGCTGGATTGGGGAGAAAAACCCAGCAGTGGAATCTTTGCGTACGCGGCTTTTGAAGAAACTGCCCTCGGCTGTCGAGTCATGGAAACCACAGGGCAACTATTCGATGTCGAAAAACGACAGCCCGGTGAGGGTGCCGATTGAGGACCTGCTGTTGGGGCTTGAGTATCAAAACAAACGAGAATGGAAACAAGCGGTCAAGGCGTTCCGCAAAGCGATAGGCAAATCCCCCAGTGACTCGACCGCCTGGCTGATGCTGGGAGACACCTATATGCGGTCTGGCGATCCTGCTGCGGCTGAATCGTGTTTCGAGGTTAGTGCAGCGATGCTTCCCGATTCGATTGTTCCGATTGCCAATCAAGGATTCGCGCAGCTGCGACAGGAAAAGTTCCAGCCTGCTAGAGATTCATTCACGCGAGTCCTGAAAGCAAAACCAAACCATCCGGTCGCATTGTTCAATCGCGCCCTTTGTCTCATTTCACTTGGCGAGAACGAAGCTGCATTGAATGACTTGGACATTGCGATGCAGACCGATGACTTTGAGCAACGGGCGTGGTTCGTGCGTGCCAGTTTGCACCGAGAGCTTGGCAATCGAATTCAGGCCAAACGCGACTATTTGAAAGGAATGACTGCGACGCCCAAAGATGATTTAAGTTGGGTGTCCCGCGGCGTTGCTCTGATTGGAAAGAATACGGAGCAGGCTGTTGCTGATTTCAAACAGGCGCTCGAATTGAATCCGTACTGCAATTCGGCGCGACACAATCTGGCTCATGTCTACGCAGAGGTTTACAACGAACCGGAGAAGGGACTTGCTATCCTCAGCGAGGCGATTGCGTATGACGCAGAGGACCTACTGGCTCTGGCTGGTCGTGGAGTCCTGTATGCCCGATCCGGATCCGTCGCCAAAGCCATCGCGGACGCAGAACGGTTGTCCCAACTCAAGATGGATGCGGTGACGCAATATCAAGTCGCTTGTATCTACGCGTTGCTCATGAACCACACGGAGAGCAACAGCGACGAATTGGCAACCTACCGGAAACAGGCCGCCCAAAACTTTGCCCGTTGTCTCGTCGCTGACGCATCACTGACGAAGCTTGCCGATTCTGATCCGGATTTTGCTGCGATGCGAGCCACCGATGATTACAAGTCGCTCTCCAGAATCTATCGCAACTAGAGAGAACGGTGGAAGCGTGTTTTGCCGGTGGACTAAATCCCCATCGCTCGTCCGATGAGTCGTAGCACCACCACATAGGCGTTGGTCCATTCCCCATTGCGAAAGAATTGTACAGGTTCATCAATCGAGCCAATAAACGGCCGCATTATCCAGCCCATTTGTATGCCGACGAGTGCATAAAGGCCCATCCATATCCACAACATCCTGCGGTGACGTCGGTCTCGCGCAATGAGTTGCTGATAAAATCCTCGCATTAAACCTTGCCCAAGAAGACTGGCGCAGCCAAAAACGAAGGCGTTAAACAAGACGGCTGAGCTATAGTCCGAGGAGGAGGCGTACCAGAATAAAGTGATCGGAGCCATCGACGCCAAGATGATCGCAACACCGGCCTGAGTCGCCAAAATGGACCGCAGTGCGATTGGGAAATCTCGCTGTAGCCCCACCAAGGCATTGACTACGTAAAAACTGGGCAGACTTAGCGCAAAAGTTGCCATCAACAGCATCGGAACTTTGACGGCGACGAACAGGACGTGAAGCATTCGCCAGGCTGAGCGACATTCGAAACTGCCCATCGCGGCTCCGTAGAGACTGCCGAACACGACGATGATGGCAACCAGGCGTACAATGGATTGGTGATCAACGCTTGAGGTAACCCAATCTCTGCGTCGCAACACATCGTCCGCATAAAGCGCCAGCCGTTTTACCAGTCGTTTTGATTTTGTGAGGAATCTTGTCAATCATTCACCAGGGTCTGTGACGTGCTGTGAATCGCATGCGACTCAATCTTCACTAACTAGCCCCCAAAGAGGCTGGCGACACTATTGGCCACGGCTTGAAAAAAGTTCGAATCGCGACCACGAAAGATCACAAAAGGAGCATTGGGATTCCCGATAAAAGGTCGAAGTACCCATCCCATTTGCGCTCCGACAAGCGCGAATAATACGATCCAACAACGCATCACAAGTTGAACGTGTTTGCCCATCACTTGGACTTTGTCGAGTGGACCGATTTCGACTGCCTCGGCTTGGAGGACTTGCGAATCAGACGATCCGGGTTCCTCTTTGGGAGATTTCGGCTCGACTTCGAAGTCCGACAATCGGTTGAGTGTTTGCGTCAGAAAGTTCAAACCCAAGAAGCCAGACAGCGCGAATACCGCGACCGTTAGAAGCTTGATGAAGGGATAGCTGTTCGTACTGACTCCAAAGAAAGCCACAATTGGCCCCAACGAAGCCAGCACGGTGACGTTGACGCTAAGGGCTGCAATCAGCAACCGTAGCAGAGAATCAATCTTCAGTCGCGATCCGATGAGCGCGTTGCTGACATAAAGCGACGGAAAGGTAACGGCCAAGGTCAACGCAAACAATGCGGGTACTTTCAAAGTCGATGATACCCATTGTCGTATCCATCCCGCATGGCCCGGTGTGAATAGCGCGTAGCAGCCCACGCAAGCGCCCGATGCCAACGCCAACAGCATCACTACAGCAACCAAGCCGCCGATTGGCAGATCCAGTCCATTCTTTCTCAACTCCTCTGGACGAGTCGCTTCGCCACGCAGGATTTTGTCGACTGTTTGCAACCATCCTCCAAGACGATTCCACTTACTGCTCTCAGCTTGACTCATTACGTCTCCTGATTCCCTGGTTCAATCATGGACTGCCGTTGGAAAGACATCGCCCTTGGGTACTCAGTACGTTCGGCGAGAGCCTCGAGTTCAAGCCAACCTGGAAGTTCACGCAAGAATGCGTTCTTTTTGTTGGAGAATGCGTTTCAGTGAATGAACTAGGCCGTTGAATTTGCGGTTCGGGCGGCCGGGAATCGCCATTTTTCGGCTGGAATTGGGCAAACTTGGAAAAACATAAAAAATATGGCGGACGGCGGGGTAAAAAAGGACTCTCACTGTTAGGCGGTACGATTCCGCCTCTGGTGATAGTCAGACTACGGCATGAGTGGACGCCTTGGTGTACCGGTTTGTCAAGGAATCGTTGTGATATTCAGGCTGCTAAACTAGTCTGAAAAGTCGACCAGCGTTGATGTTGGTGCTGTGATACTTTTCCCGCGGTGGTAAATATGTCGAAGAGAGGCAAACAACGAAACCATACGCCTCTCGCTCGACGTTTAAGCGCAGAGGTTCTGGAACAACGGTTGTTGTTGGATGGAGACGGAGTCCTGCTCGGGTCGGACGCGCGGTTCACGCTCAGCTTCGCTCTAGATGGGACTCGGGTAGCATCGGAAGAAAGTGCGCTGTTTGAGCAGATGGATGCGATCGCCGATCGCGACGTGTGGCAAGCCGCGATTCTGAAAGGCGTACAGACGTGGGCTCAACACACGAACGGCGATGTTGGACTGGTGGCGGATGACGGCTCCCCGATCGGTTCCGACGGCGCAATTCGGGGTGACACGCGGTTTGGCGACATCCGCATTGGTTCGATTCCGCTCGACGAAGGTCTCATCGCGACGTCGATTTCGACTCTGGAAGTGGTCGACGGGACGTGGGTTGGCGACATTCTCTTCAATAGCGAATACGAGTACGAAAACATCGACCAAGTCTTCGCCGTTGCCTTGCACGAAGCCGGTCATGTTTTCGGTTTGGATCATAATGATGATCCGAATTCGCCAATGTTCTCTCATGAGATTCCCACGTCGACCGTACCGACCAGCGGCGATATCGCAGCCCTTCAAGCAAACTTCGGTCCGCGGGCGCAAGACGTTTTTGACAGCGAAGACCCGGGGGTTGTGGATGTTCCCAATTTCCGGTTGCCCGATCAAGCCGAGGGAAGCGCTCCGTCCTTACTGTTTGCCGATATTCAATCGACTTTGGATTCAGACGTGTATGAGGTGCGAGTCCCATCCGGCTACGACGGCTCGATGACTGTGGAGATTATTACGTCCGGTATCAGCCAGCTGTCTTCCGACCTCACGGTGACTTCACCCAGTGGCGACGGAATGACGATTACGAGGCTGATAATGCCGAACAGATATGCAAGTAGAT
>CAYYHV010000030.1:7730-10834 GCA_964471695.1 uncultured Pirellulaceae bacterium | reverse complement strand
ACGATTACGAGTGGCCCAGGCCAGGACGGTTCGCTCACACTCAACCATGTGACTGCAAATGGCCACTACACGATTGAGGTCGCGAGCGGTTCCTCGGACGCATTTGGCGTCGGCGGCTACACACTGGTTGTATGGTACGACGATATCAATCAGATCGACGCGAATTCACTCGAGGATTTGGTTCGGTATCCGACGCGCTTTATCGAACTCGACGATTTTGAAGAGTACTTTGAGGAAGGTGAAGAACTCTTTGCGAATGACGACGACGGGAACGATGATGTTAACGGTCTGGAGCTTGATACGATTCCGGGATTTTTGGATGGCAGCCGCTACCGTATACAGGCGAGTATTGAGACGGTCGTCGATAGAGACCGTTATGTCCTCGAATCGCCCGAAGACGCCTTGCCTGGTGCACGCGACTGGGCTCAGCTGACATTGCGCGGACTGGATAACGAGACGTCGAGCTATGCGGCGAATGTCTGGGACGAAAGCGGAAACCTTATTGCGACGAACACCGTGATCTCCAACGATACGATGTTGGTTGTACAGTTTCCCTATGTGCTCGATCAGGACTATGTGGCTGAAGTCTATGGTCGCAACGGACAAGTCGGGAATTACTCTTTTGAAACCGTTTTCGGCACCGCGGAGATTGTGCGAGAGAAATTCGTCGGGGGAAATCTGACGGCAGCGCAAGACGCGAATTCGCATGGTTTGCAACTGGATCGGGCACAGTTGTTTCACTTCAATTTGAGTTCAATCGGAAAAGCCGCAGCGGGCACCAAGCTTCGCATGAAGATCGTCAATCGCCGCGGCAAACAAATTGCATTGCTCGAATCATTGGTTGGCGAAACCGAGACGACTTCGCTGTTTCTTCCCAAAGGTCAGTATCGCATCGTTGTCGATACGGACACTACGGGACCCGGCATGGGTCCCATTCAATACTCGATTGGTGGGAGTGCGATCGACGATCCGCTAGGCCCCAGGATCGACAATCCGGCTAACGATCCCTTTGCTTTTGGCGAAGACGATTTCTTTGTGCCCCATCTGGCTTTTGCGTTTTCGATTCGCAATTGATAGGCTTACCGACCGCATCGAACGTCATCAGACGAGACCAGCCCAATCAACCTGGCTATGCGGGATGAACAAAGCTTAGATGCATTGCACAGTGGCCAATGTTGAGTCGATTCATCTGTTCCTTGGTGACTTTTCCGAAAATAGGATGAACTTCAGCGGCTCCGTTGGCCTTGTAGTCTTCGACTGACTTTTTGAAACGATTTAGTGCTTCCTGAACGTCCGAGTCATCATTGGGCCAGAAAAAGCTCTCCGCGTCTTTGGGAAGTTTGAATCCTGGTTTTACGGGGCCGTTGAGAATCATAGGTTTGAGGAAGGGCATGAGCATCCGCATGATGAAGGGTGGCCGAGGCGGTGTGGCCTGTCCCATGGCGACTTGATGCGATAGCGCGAGATGATCAAGAATCTGTGCAAAAGTGTGATTGCCTGTGGTGCGGGGTTCGCCACCCGCCAAGCGTTCCGCTTCCGCAACCGCATCGTCAAGTGAACTGAAACTTAGTTCGCGTCGCTCAGGTTGGTTACCCATCGAATCTGTCTTTCCGGTTGGATTGGTTCGCCGCGCTTGCCTCTTTGCAATTACGACTATTAAAGCACTGAACCCGTCTCTGTCCAAGCCGACCATCTTTGACTGCTGTATTTCCTACTCTTGAGTAACGACGAAAAAAATGCCTCGCAGTTCATCGAACTGCGAGGCGCTGTGTTTTCTGTTAACGTCGCTTCTGTCGAAGACTAGTTGCCGAAGAGATCGTCGAGATTGACGGCAGAAACAGCGGCTTCTTCCGAATCGTCGCCGGTGACTTCTGCGTCAGCGACCGAGTCGTCATCGTCCAGTCCACCGAAAAGATCGTCTTCCTCACCTGCGTCGAGGGAATCGTCGCCAGTGGGTTCGTCATTGAACGGGTTCGTATCATCACCTGCATCGTCGAGTCCGTCGCCAGCACCATCGTCGGTTCCCGTATCGTCCCCGAACAAGTCGTCTTCGGCGGCACCATCGCTGGCGGAATCATCGTTCCCGAACAGGTCGTCTTCATCGGCGTCTTCGGCGGGTGGGTCCTCCGACATCTCATCGCCGGCTGGCTCGTCGAGGAGATCGTCGTTTCCAAACGGTTCTGGTTCGTCCATCTCCAGCGCGTCATCATTTTCGTCGGCGTTATCATCCGCGAATGGATTGTCGCCTTCAGCGGGTGGGATCAGAGCGGGAGTCGCTGGCGGCCCCATCAGGTTTTCGTTACCACGAGACTCGGTGTTGAGACGCTGCATCGCGGCACGATCACGAGTCGCTTGAAGCAGAGCACTGCGTCGAAGATTTTCGAATCGCAAACGTGCGGGTCCCTGAATGCGCTCCAAGGCTCGGCCAATGCTGTAGCTGCCCGAGCCGTTGACTTCGAGTGTCGCGCCCTGGCGAATATCACTCTCGGCAGAGTAGCCGTTGCCTGAACGCAGATTGGCAATTGCGCGGAAGTAATAAGGGCGAGGATCATTCATCCCCATGTCGATAGCGCTCGTGAATTGTTGAGTCGCCTGGGCAGTATTTCCACGATGGAAGCTGTGAACGCCCTGACCGTAGATTTGGCTGAGATAACGATCTTGCGCCTGCGCGGTGGCACTGAACATCAAAGCGATCAGCAATGCGAGGCTTCCTGACATGCGACGAAACATGTAATTCTCCGAGAATGTTTTGTTGTTGAGTTGTTCTGCTTTCCACCATCTCGTGCGATTATCATTCCACTCTAATACGAATTGGAGAATCACCAAACAAGAATCCGAATGTATCGGTTCTCGGGATTACCGGATGGGCGAGAGCCGGTTGATGGAAAAGCTGTGTGGTCGATGGAGAGCGGAACGCTACGCTTTGTTGCCAAATGTCAACCAAACGAAGGCATGGATGCAACCATGTTTTCGACGAAGGCAATCGGTGGAAACGGGCCAACGTCACAGAGTTCGAATCCGGGTCTCTATTCCGTTGACCGTTTCCTTAACCGATCTAGACATTCGTGATCCCGAGCTCCCCACAAGCCGGAACCACTCAAGGC
>CAYYHV010000030.1:0-7720 GCA_964471695.1 uncultured Pirellulaceae bacterium | reverse complement strand
GCAGCCAACTCCGTTGAGTGCCATGCAAGCCTTATCGGCGACTGTCTGCTATCAGTGTTGGCAAATTTTGACTGATCTGAAATTCCTGGCTGACCGGCAAGGCTTTGCAGTGACTTTGACTGTTATGACGATTTCGAGCCGTTGAGTAGCGAGCCGACGCCAACCAAAACCTCTGGATGCATTGATTCGGCACGACGGCTGCATAGTATTCCTTCCGACAGGGATTGTCACCGAATCGTCGGGTATTCGCGGAATGCGGCAAGGGCGTCATTTGACGCAAATCGACCGCTGGCGACCATAATTCATGCAAGGAGGTAATCATGAAACGCGCAGACGTAAACGTTTTTCTCGCAATCGCAGCCGCCTTTGGGTTGGCACTCCTGCTGAACGATCCTCACCATCGTTCAACGACTCGCAACCCTATCTGGGAGCCTGTGAATCTAAGGGGCTCAGACACCCAATGGACCGAGCCAGCGGGTTTTCGTCCTGGTCAGCAGACTGAGATCGGCGAACAATCCAATCTGAGACTTCCGGTCATTCCTACGTTGGCGACGACACCCGTACCGGTCTATGTGCCACCGCGTGTTGCCGCCCGGTCGATTGCAGCCGAATCTCCTCGCGCAGACTCAAGGCTGCTGCCACCAGCCCTTTTGAAACACGAGTCGCCGGTCAAGGCAGCCGTCTATCGTATCGGTCCTAACACACCCAATCCGGTCAAATTTGCGGCAGGGTGGAGCGAGTTGTAAAAACTGCCAGCGATTTGTAAATCGTACGACGACTGATCAACGCGCGATTACGGAAGCTGGATGTCAAAGACTTTGACGCCTGGAGCCGTGAAGACGGGCTCAGCCGCTTTGCCTTGCGTTGCGGCCTGTAACAGTATGCCGTTGGGGTCTCCATGGTAAGCCCGAGCGTAAACAAGCCAGTAACTTTCCGATTGCGATTTGATCGTTTCCATGGCCCGAGCATCGGATCCGTCTGGATATCCGTGATCCATCAGACGAGTCACCGAGTAGCCGTCTTTCAGATAGCGCTGCAACGGACGAAACATGTAACCGGCACAGGTGATGATCGGCCGTTCAGGTTGGCTGTGGATAAACGCTGCGGCTGAACGTACATCCTCGTTTTGATAGCAATCCGTTTGATGTCGGTTGTAAAGCGCATAGAGAGAGACGCCAATCAGCGTAATGAGCATCGCGACTCGAGGCCTCGGGAGACATTGGTCCAACCCCGCGGCCAATAAGATGCAGAATGGGACCCAGCAATAGACGAGAAATCTTGTGTTGTAAGTCACTCCCATCGCATAACAAAGAATAACGACGAGTAAAAACGGCATTCCCAGGAGGCTGGCCCAATACTGCCATTCGCGTAGCCCGAAGAAGCCGAGGAATAGCGGTAATCCCGAGGCGAACAGCGTCAATCCCAACCACGGTATGGCATTGCGAATTGCTGTCGACGCTTCCTGTGAGTGAAGCTCTGCCCGTGACGGACCCAGCGTATATCCCGTCACATAGGAAAAAATCGTGTATCCAATTGCAGCAACCGATGGCGGACGGGAATCACGCAAGTCGCGTTGATAGCCAAGATCATCACTGAGGAGTGCTGCGAGAGGGCTGCATAACAAGCCGATAATCACAGCCAGCGGAACAATCTGGATGCCAAAATATCTAGGTCCTCGTACCGCAAGGACACCGATGCCAATGGCGACAAGCACCAGCGCAAAGTAATAGTGCGTATAGCCGCCCGCAACGGAAACGATCACAAACATCATTCGATTCGCGGTTGACGGATGACGCATGATTCGCAAACCCAGATACATCGCAGCCGTCGCCAGCAGAATCAGCAGCATGTATCCCCTGCCCTGCTGCGAATAGTAGATATGAAAGGCAGAAGTCGCTGTAATAGATGCCGTCAACAAGGCGACTCGGTCGTTGGCGGCTTCTTTGGCGAGTAACCAGGTGAGCCCGATCGAAACGAAGGCTGTCACTAGAGAGAAGGTGCGGACAGCCACTGGACTCGATTCAATCGCCAACCACGCCTTGAGCAGTAAATGGTAAAGCGGTGGGAAGGAATTAGCAGCCGAAACAATCTGGTCGATGGTCATCTCGGCGGTTTCCTGCTCGAGACATTCGTCCATCGTATACGACTGGTGATTCAGCGCGACGACGCGCAGAATGACAGCCACAGCGAAGATGGCAAACAATAACCACTTATTTTGGCGCATGAACTCATTCTACCTTGCAGCAACACCCTGCATCATGCCGTTATGTTCACATCGTCGCAAGAGATGCTCCTGAAATGCTTCATCAGCCAGCCCAATGGTCTCGTTGACGTTCAAATTGCCTTTGAGGATATGCGCAGAATTGATCACATGGACGCCCGAAATCGACGTCTTCATCGGCGGTAGCCCCTGGGAATAGTTCAACGTTGGAATTGCCATGACGTTGCGGACGCGCGAGATGCGAAATGCCGAAATGTCGGACCGATCCAGCTTGGGATACATTTTAAGAAAAGTCTCAAGGAAGGACTCCTCGACTTCTTCGTCGGACATTTGAAAAATCGGGTCGTCCTGAGTCACATACTTGGGAAGATACACGAGATGATTCCCGCTGAGCTCGTCGGGAGGAACAATCGTGGTCATCTCGATGACCGCCGTGAAAGGTACCACATCCGTGATATTGGTAACGTAGTATCCTTCGAGTGGTTTCTTGAGGAGCATCGAAGCGCAGACGATTCCCAAATACTCGACTTGATTGTGCAGGCGAATTTCTTCATCAGTGAGACTGGGACAGATCTTGGGAACGACGTTCGAAGGCGTGGTAATCACGACTTGATCAAATCGTCGCTTCGAACCATCGTCGAACAGGATTTCCGGTGAGCCGTCGTTGGGATTCTGGATGTCCTCGATGCGCGATTCGAGCACAATCTCTACGCCTTGAGATTTCAGCGAACTGCTGATCGTATCGAGGATCCGGCCGTATCCGCCGGGAACGTATCCGAACATCTCTTTCTTGTGGCCAGATCGTCGCGCCTTATACATGCGGCTGATGTGAGCCCAAATGAAGGCCGCAGAAGTCCGTTTGTAGGCGTTTCCCAATTTGGCTCGCAGCAGGGGTTGCCATATTTTCTCAAACGTTGAGTTTCCCGACCAACGTCGCAGCCAGGTTTCGACCGGCAGCCGTTCCATTTTTCGCCAATTGCGAATCTTCGAAGCAAGAAAGATTGTCCCGCCCAGTCGAAGTTTTTCGATCAGCTTGAGTGGTGGGAAATTGAGGAACTCCCAAGTGCTGGACATCGAGTGGAACGTGCCATCTGTATAGAATCCGGTTCGGGTCTCGATCCATTTCAACTCTTCTTCGAGCCCCAGTTCTTTTAGGAGCGAGCGCAAATTGGAATCCGAAAGAAGCGTTACGTGGTAGTGGCGATCCCAGCGAACATCGCCAAGTCTCCATGCATCGGCCAACCCACCTAACGATTGCCGCGCTTCGAAGAGGGTTACTTTTTGACCATGTTGTGCCAGTCGATGGGCGAGAGTAAGTCCCAGCATGCCTCCGCCAACGATTGCCCACGAGGTTGGCTTGGCCGGAGTGTTTGTCGACTTAGTCAAGGATGCCCATCCTTCGTCTTAGCGCAAGTCGCAGCGTGGAGGTGATGGTTTTGCCCACCGGCATCTTGCTTTCGCCGAATTTCAGGTCGTAGCGGAGAATCATTGGAGCCTCGCCACAAATAAGGTTCAATCGACTGAGCTTTAGCAGCAGATCGACCATACACGAAAAGCCCTCTTCAGTGATAAACCTGTCGCCATAGGTAGCGATCCCCTTTCGGATCGCACTCACACGATATGCCCGATATCCGCACGTATAGTCACGAACACCCTGAATCGGGAACAGTAGTTTGAACAGCATTCCAGCGACTGTGGCAGTCATGCGACGAAATGCCGGTACGCCAAGCACACGCGAACCATGTTGGTATCGCGACGCTATCACGATATCGTGTCCCTCGCGGATCATTGATATCAGCCGAGGCATCAGGCCGATGGGGTGCGTGTTGTCACTGTCCATCGTGATCACGATATCGTCTTCGCCGGAGCAATCGGCGACATGTTCAAGCCCCGTTCGCATGGCGGCAGCCAAACCAAGATTGCGCGGGTGCGATACCAACTCGACGGGCAATCGCTGCGCGGCATCTCGCACGATGGCTGCCGTGTTGTCACTACTCCCGTCGTCAACAACCGTAACGTGGTACGCAATGCCGCGCTGGCCCAGAGTGGCATCCAAGTCGTTGAGCATTTGCGGAAGTGCGTTGGCTTCGTTGTACGCCGGTAGCATCACCTGAATCGTGGTGGCGATACGCGGTTTCGACTCGACGTTTGTGTCTTGTAACTTGCTGATAATCATCGTTGCCATGAGTTTCGATTTTCCACTATTCTGATTGAAATACTCGCAAGTCAAAGAGGCTAAATCCTAAAGCAGCCGATACGGATACAGATAGGTGACTGAAAGTCATCGGTGTGACCCGTTAGGAATTCGCCGCAGGTAGCCGACTAAGTCGCAGTTGTGGGGAAATAGTCGAACTTTGACGAAAGGACTTGATTGATTCGGACGATTTGTATACTAAACATCCGTATACATACCAATGGGGACGGAGGCAGCGCATGGATGTCGACGCATTTATCGAATCAATACAACGTCATGAACGTTTTGGTGGTCAGTTACAGCATGTCGAAGTGTTACCCGAGCGCCCGGGGGCTTTTGGCGTGCTTGATAAGCCATTGCCGGCTGAATTGAATCGAATGTTGGCGGCTTGTCACATTGACCAGTTGTACTCGCATCAAGTCAGTGCACTGGAATTGGCTCGACAGGAAAAAGACCTTGTCGTCGTCACCGGAACCGCGAGCGGAAAAACACTTTGCTATAACCTTCCCATTCTGGAAACGTTGCTGTCCGATCCGGACGCACGAGCACTGTATCTGTTTCCGACAAAGGCTTTGGCTCAGGATCAGTTCAAAGGTCTTTTGGATCTGGTCAATCAGGACGAAGTCACCGGTGCCAAGTTGCGACCAGGTGTCTACGATGGCGATACACCGACGGCTCAACGTAGACGTATTAAGGCCGAATCGAATCTTGTGTTGTCGAACCCCGACATGTTGCATTCGTCGATTTTGCCGTACCACCCCAAATGGGCTCGATTCTTTGCCCAGCTCAGATACGTCGTGGTGGACGAAATCCATATGTACCGAGGCATTTTGGGAGCCAACGTTTCCTGTGTTCTGCGGCGTTTGATTCGGGTGTGCGAGCACTATGGAGCCCACCCGGTCTTCTTGTCAGCCAGTGCGACGATCGCGAATCCCGGTGAGTTGTCCGGACGACTGATCGGCCGTGATGTTGAAGTTGTCGACAACGACGGATCGCCTCGCGGTCGGAAGTATTTTTGCCTGTGGAATCCGACGCCTATCGGCAACGACCAGTTGGCTCGTCGAAGCGCCACCGAAGATGCCGTCTGGTTAATGACGGAGGCTATCGAGTCGGGTTCCCAATCCCTTACATTCACGCGGACGCGTCAAGCGGCTGAACTCGTGAACCGATATGTACAGGATGAACTGCGTGAGCGTCGCAGTCCTTATGTAGATAATGTGCGAGCCTACCGTGGTGGCTTCCTGCCCAACGAACGTCGCGAGATTGAAAGCGATCTATTCGACGGTCGACTGCGAGGTGTCGCGGCGACGAACGCACTGGAGCTCGGAGTCGATATCGGTTCGCTTGATGTGGCGATATTGGTTAACTACCCCGGGACGATTGCCAGTACGTGGCAGCAAGCCGGTCGTAGTGGGCGGCGCCATGATGAGAGTCTGGCGATCCTGATAGCCGGCAACGATCCCGTCGATCAATACTTGCTACGCCATCCGAATTATTTCTTCGAACAGTCGCCGGAACACGCGGTGGTTGATCCCGAAAATCCCTATGTCTTGGCGAATCATCTCAAGTCGGCGGCGTTTGAGTTGCCGCTGGACGCTGCGGCAACGGAGCGCTTCGGCGAGTTAGCACCAACGATCGCCGATGTGCTCAGTGACGCGGGCGAACTGTCCCACATAAACGGCGAATACTACTATTCCGGTG
Source organism: uncultured Pirellulaceae bacterium (assembly GCA_964471695.1). Taxonomy (GTDB): domain Bacteria; phylum Planctomycetota; class Planctomycetia; order Pirellulales; family Pirellulaceae; genus CAYYHV01. Next base: position 1,604 of record CAYYHV010000030.1, on the reverse strand, counting down.
GCGGCCAGAATCCCGCGCACGCGATCAGTCTCCGCCATATGAGCGACGACACGTTCAGCATTATTCTCGTGTCGGACAAATCCAAGAGAGGAATTCCCGAGCAGCTACCTCGACTTGCCAAACACTTCAGTACAAAACCGAAGGGCCGAGCCCGCTTGGGTGGCACGCCGCGAAATGAGTTACCCCAAGGCTTTGAGGTTATCGCCAACGTCGATGAAATCAGTGCGCCGGAGTTGGTTTATCCGGAGGCCGTATACCTCCACAACGGCGAATCGTACTTTGTTCGCAAGCTGGACCTGGATAACAAGGTGGCTTATGTGGAACGTCACGAAATGGACTATTACACCCAAGCCGTGTTGGAAAGTAATGTCTTAATCACGGAACCTCAGGAAGACAGTTGTGCGTTGAGCGAATTGGCCACACTGGTCTTTGGCGAAGTCGATGTGAGCTGGAAGACCGTCGCTTTCAAGAAGATCAAATTCTCAACGCGTGAAAATGTTGGGTTTGGCAGCGTTGATATCCCGGCTCAGAATCTTCCTACAACGGCATTCTGGTTGTCCCCATCCGACTCGATACGTGCGGCAATGAGCGCAGAGAAACTGAAGCCCAGTGAAGGGCTGTGTGGTTTACGAAACCTGGCAGTCGTTGCGCTGCCCATGGTGGCGATGTGTGACAGTCGCGATATCAGTGGTGTGGTCGACGGTAAGAATCTTGGCAAGAGCGCGATGATTGTTTACGACCGCTACCCAGGCGGATTGGGTTATGCCGAAAAAGGATTTCAACACATCGAATCTCTGCTCGCGATTTGCGCCGATCTGGTGACGCAGTGTCCGTGCGAAGAGGGTTGTCCAAGTTGCGTCGGTTTGCCGAACCTTCGCCCGGCGATTCACAGTGATCCGGATTTGATGCGAGGTTATCCAATTCCCGATAAGCAGGCGACGATTCGAATTCTTGAATTGCTCCAGTCGGAGCGAGGAACTGATACAACAAGCGAAAGAGCAAGGATTCGAACAACTTCAACGACAGTCTAAGAGATTTGCCCAAAACAACGCGCTCAAGAGTAGGGTTTTGGGGCCAAGCGTGGCTACCAATCATGTTCGGTTGGATGTGCGAACTCACGCTGGACGAGCGAACTGTAGAAGTGTGGACGTCCCCGTTTGCGTCGCTCGCGGGGCAGCGCTTCGTGAACCTGCGCAACCGCCAACAAGTTTCGCCGCGACAACAACCTGGGCTTCGCAGACTTGCCACTTGACTGAAGTTAAGACCGTCGCTGACCCCTTATCTCGTTCCCAGAGCTACAGATTAGGTACTGGTTCAAAAATTATGGGTAAAAGAATTGCGATGACCTGTTTTGCAATTATCGCCAACAGAAGGAGACCTAAAACCAGACACCCTAGGAGACCTAAAACCAGACACCCTGATTCACCTAAGACCAGACACCCTGATTCTACCCTAATCCCGATTGACTTCACAGAGGCATAGTGTACAAATAGCCACGTTCAGTGGATTTGGTTCAAGGGTGATAGTTCTTATGCCTGCAAAAGCTCGTTCGGAAACGGTTCGCTTGGGAGAAGTCGCGGTTTATCACTGCTGGAATCGTTGCG
>CAYYHV010000029.1:22986-29174 GCA_964471695.1 uncultured Pirellulaceae bacterium | reverse complement strand
GAGTAGCTGCATCCCAGACTCTTACAAATCCGTCGCTTGAGACCGTCATGGCGTTTTTCGAGTTGGGGGAGAAGGCAACCAGACTGGCCCAGTTTTGGTGCTGCATGAGCCCTTCAACTGATGAGCTCAAGGGCTCGACGCATCAGCGCCGCTTCAGAAGTTGGATCGGACGTCGGTTCGCCGCTATTGTTCTCGTCGGAAACCCAGTCTGGAATATCGTGAAGCATTCGTTGGGCGCGACTTCCACGGGTCGCATGGGGCGGACGTGAGCCGCGATTCCGAAACCAATCGCGAATCTTATTGCGGCTGATTGTCCATAGCCATCCTCGAAACGAACCTCCCGGACGCTCATAACGAAACGAGCCCAGCTTGGTAGCGACTTTTTGAAAGACCTCCTGAACGACATCTTCTACGTCAGTCTCGTTCAAACCAGTCCTTGCGAACCCAGCCGTACACCAGAGGAGTGTAGATGCGACACATGAGCTCCCAAGCCCGTCCTCTTCGTTGCGCACACGTTGAAGAAGCGTCGCGGATGTGCCCCAGCAGGTCGATTCCATGCAAATCTCAACATAGTCAGCGTGCTGGCGGCAATCCCGTCAAATCATAGGTCGGCCAATGGCCAATCACAATTGCCGCCACGATGCTCATCTGATGTTTGGAATCGATTCATGGGGAGATTCTGCAGAGCGTGACGAGGTTAAAGATCGTAATTGTCAATTGTCCACAGATGGAATAGTTCCTTGGAAAGCATCTGGCCCAAGTCCCACCTTTCCATCGTTAGCGACTGGCCGATCACCTCCCATGGCTGGGGGATTCTGCGCAACATTTCTTTGCTGAGTGTTTCATCACATTGGACCGCGAAATCAACCGCCCTCGCTGGATTCGTTAAGGCCATAGCAACAAAGGAAGCCTGTCGGTCGCGGAAGCGATAAGACTTTTCGTCGGCTTGCTTAATCTTGTTTTCCCAGTATTCGAAAGCTGACGCTGCCGACTGCTTGGCCAATTCCTCAAAACCGTACAGCCAGAGGAGGATTGCCAGTCGAGCCTGGCGATCGGCATCGACTTCCGTTCGGTCACCTGCTGACCAAGAATTTCCAGATGGCCCCTGATAGGTTTCATACGCTTGCCAAAAGTGTTGGTCCAGATTTTCGGGGGCAATCTCTTCGGCATAACGCAGCAAAGCTAGTCCCGCGCCGAAGAGCATTTCACTTTGATATCCCATGTTGTGTCCACGCCCCGGCAGATCGGTGAATGCTCTAGAGAGTAGTTCTTTTGATTTGTCCGGATTCTCCTCCTTGATGCTGTAGCTAATCACTCCCAGCAACTGCGACTTGCCGACGTTAAATCGATTCGTGTCGATCATGGACTCAAGCTGCAAAGCGTTTTCCAATTTCGATTTCGCCATCCGGTAGCCGACACGAATCGTTGGTGAGCCGATGGAACGATTTTTCTCTATGCACTTCAGAGCTTTAATTGCTCCTTTCGGGTTTCTCTCTGCAATCATGTGGGCGATATTCTGATAGTGTCTGGAATGATCTTTAGCATCCATCTCTGCGATCATTTTGAGGGCGGTATCCAGGTCAAAAAGGGCAAGTCGCTCGGCAAAGCTGGCCCGCGCAAACCCCGGCCAGTCTTTGGGCGAAAGCGACCCTGCCAATTCCCGTTGATCGAAGAGTATCTTTCGGGCGGTATCGACGTCCCCAGCTGCATAGAGTCTTTCGGCGACGTGTGCGACAACCGCCAGTCTCCGGTCCGGTTGCAACACGGATTCAGCGTCTATGGCAGCATTGGCAAGCACATCAGCGACTAAGTCTGCGTCGTCAATGCGATCCAGAACCGCAAACCTGGAAAAGCCACGGCGGTAGCCGTTCTCGATTTCCTCAAGTTCGGCCAAGGCATCCTCAAACTCCCCTAGTTCTGCAAGGATAAGCGAACGGCTCGAAGCCTTGTTCGTTTTTGCCAGTTCTTTCGTCAGCAGTTCCCGATCGACTTTGGCCATCATGTCGATCAGAATTTTGTGAAAGTAGTTTGAGTTGCGTCGAGTCGGTGCGAGCTTTTCAATCAATGTCAGTGCGGCCGAGCGATGTCGTTCCGTCAATCGGTTGAGCACGACTCGATCTGGTTCTCTGATTTGCTCATCCAGTCGGTACATCCGTGCCTTCGTGACGGTGTCCGGTCGAACGAGCGAGAAGCCACTTTGGCGAAAGCCATCCTTCTTGAGCGTGGCAAGAGCCGCTTGGGGATGAATATTAGCAAGTTGGAATTTGCCTTGGTCGTCTGTGGTTGCCGCGACGCGAGTCGATGCACCGCGGCTTTGGTCCTTGTCAGCCGACCAAGCCTTGACTTCAACACCACCAATCGGTTCGCCTTTGCTGTTGACGACTTGTCCGGTGATCGTGCGCGACCTGATAAGTTCGATCACACCCAAGTCCAGGTCGCCACGTTCCGGCGCCATTACGTAGGAAGTCGATTTGGCAAGAAAAGCCGGAGCTTCGCATGTGAGTATATATTTTGCGTACCTAGGCAGCAATTTCGGAGTGACGAATTCGCCTTTTTCGTTGGCGTTGAAGGATTCCTGACCGTCGAATCGAACAATGCGTTCTCCCCAGTTTCGATTGGTGCCAATTGATCTTTTGACTTTGATTTTTGCATCGCGGATGGGGTGTCCATCGGCGTCTTGGAGTACGCCACGCAGCTTCGTCATGTTGTCCGAAGAAACGACAACATTCAACAGTTCCGTGTGGCTGGCACTGATCGAACGAGGCAATGTTGCCATGGTGTCCGTCTCGACGGTTACCGTCATGTCATTTCCGGCAGCAACACGACTCAAACGAAATCGCCCCTCCCCATCCGTATTGGTGGAATCGGTACGTAGTGTAAACGATTCATTCGTGCGGCTTTTCTGGACCCATGAGGCGACCACTTTGGCATTTTCGACAGGCTGTCCTTGAGTATTTGCAACGATGCCACTGACGGATGTTGCTGTTTCGACATAGGCATCCGGTAGTTCTTGATTCGAAGGTTCTGACTTGATCTGGAAATTCAAGTGTTCGTCGGTAACGACGTATCCGTCGGGAACAGATTCAATTCTTATCCACGAACGCCTGGGAGGGAGGTGCAACTCATAGCGACCCTCATCATTGGTGGTTGATCGTGCAGTTCCCGCATAGACCTCAACGCCAGCTACAGGATGCTCATTGGGATCGATAATCCGTCCCGTGACATGGATGCCGGGCACAAAACGAAGGGTATGTTCGACGGTTGAATTCGGTTGAAGGGAGATGGGGTCCCCGCTGGCTTCCGCGAAGTCGACATCACTGGCACTCGGGATCACGTACAACGTTGCCTTGCCTGCCATGACGGTTATTTCGGCGACGCCCTCTTCATTAGTTTTTGCCCTGGATTCGAAATAAGTTGGTGATAGTTCCTTGGGTCGTGTTGATACTCCGTTTACCACGGAAGACGGTGGTTGAGTCCTTACCGATACTGATATCTCACGCCCTGATTTCCTGTTTGTGCCCTCGAGCTTCACCGCAAGACTTGCGACAGGATTGAGTTTGTAGGTAATAGACTCTGCCATATGCTGATGAGAAAGCATAATGGGCTGAGTTCCATAATCGGCTGTTTCCGCACTGAGAACCACGCCGCCATCGGCTGGTTGCAAATCAAAGAAGAGGGTTCCGTCGGCCTTGGTTTCCAACTGCAATGTTTCCTTCGTAATGGAACCCTTGTCCGTAACATAAAAGTTCGTGTTGTCTGGGCCAGAGACCGCCGTCAAAGTCAAACGTGCTGTGACCGGTTCACCTTCAGGCGACACAATCCGCAACTCAATCGGCTTGGCCTTGAAGAGCACAATCGGTTCTGCCTTCACCTTGCCTTCCAAAAGTGCCCTGGCTCGCCAATTGCCTCGTATCATTGGTGCTGCCGCTATGCCATACCCTTCCTTGAAGGCCATGGCTTGTACGCGTTGGCAAGCCGATGTCAGTTCCACCTGATAAGCGCCACTTTCGTCGGTTGATGCTTCATGTATGAATTGCATTCCTGCAGAATTTGTCGCAGCTACAACTACTTTGGCTTCGGCGATCGCAATTCCGTTGGAGTTCACGACTTTTCCCGAAATCGTCGCAGCTTGACCAGCGAGATTGGAGGCACTGCAAAAGAGGACAGGCAGCAAAAATTTCAGCAGAAGGTTGAATCGCATCGTGAACTCCAAATTGCGTTTCATGGTGACTCGTCCACTCGCCCGTGAGTTAGTTCAGTGGTCGGAGCCGAGAGTCTATGGCTCGTTGGCGTCGAACAGGCGAGCGACTCGTAATCGTTACCCTACATGGGGATCAATCTGACTGAAGCCGGAACTCCCGCTTCGCTTCAAATTCGCCACCCAGTGGACCAGCGTTGAAGGTTGCAAGTAGCTTTAGTTCATCTAGTTGGGTGTTTTCTGGCACTCGTACCGAGGCCGAACAGAACGTGCCTCACGCAAAGCCAGAGTTGGCAGTGCTAAGCGTCTTTCCCTTTGGCGATTGAAGCTCCAACGTGCATCGATTGTGCGTGCGGTCAAAATCGAAACTGCCCATCTGGTCTCCCCGCGCGCTGAGGCTGATGAGCAATCCATGCTCTGTGTAAAACCTCGGCGAAATATTGATCTGCTCACCTGGCTTTACGGTATCGCCCTTCTTCGTTTCCATTGAGAACGATGGTTTACCTACAGCTTCAAGAGAGACAGATTGGTCGGCTTTTACGACCGTCCAATCGTCCTCTTTTATGTTGCGGTAACGGGAGAAGACAAAGTGCCACGGCTTTTTGTCTTTTTTAGTCTTAATCGTCAAAGTCACACTTCCCAGCGTGTAAGCCCCAACAGGGACAGACAACGGTTTGAGTGTATTGCGCTGTGCATAAGCCGATCCATCATCCGAATAGACGATGGCTTCGAATCCCAGAATCTGCGCATCTTCAGGGAGCTGTGAGACTTCGACTGTTAGTTGCCCGATGCCCGTTATTGGTTCGAGAGAAAGTCGTTCTCCCATTCGGTCAGACCGAACGGCCAGTCGCATGGAATCGAGCTTTAGCACCGGTAGGTAGGCAAACTGTTCGTGAATAGGGTGCCATTTCTGATTGCCATCTAGATCCAACAGCAGCCTGTCGCGCGAATCGGAAAACAGTCCATTGGCGTTGCGATCTGTGCGGCGAACCTTGACTTTGCCAAACTTCTGCAGAGAGACTTCGCCTTCAATGAATCCAAGTGTGGCAACACTCATGCGATTTCCAGACGCCTGCAATCGCAGCCGCAACCGTCGAGGTGTCTGTTGAGCTTCATCGCCTTCGACAATCTCACAGTCGAGTGGGAAACTTCGAGACCTGCCGCTGCCTGCGACGAACTCCTGTTGGGTTATCTCACGGTCACGATCCAAGTCAACGTATAGATCAAACTCTTGACTATCCAACCGGTCGACGACAATGGTCACCCGTCGGGAATTCTCGCTTCCATATCGTAGTTGCCCGAACAGCTGCGATGATCCCCGATACGAAACGATGGAGTCGATGTCACTAGGCGATTTGTCCTCCAACGCCAGTACGCGCTCCGTGGGGCGAATCTCACCGTGCGGATCGTATTTCCATCCGTCAGACGCTAAACCAACATTCGAAAACAAGAAGAACGTCACCGACCAGAATGCGACGTCCCATACGTGTTGATAGGCCCATCTGCGGATGCACTTCGATCGCATGGGAAAGTTCCTTGTGCGGACAGCGAATCAAGTTACCGGATGATTGTCACGATAACAGATCCAAAGATGAAGACAAACTTGACCCGTTTTGTACTGTTTCCGCAATCCAAATCATCAGTGTTTGTCTCCGGGCAACCGTTGGTGTCGACTTGCTCGATTACGTGGCGTCGTTCAGGGAATGGAAGAATCGCCAAAGTCGACTCAGCAGAACATTGCCAGCAGAACATTGCCAGCAGAACATTGCCGGCGGAACAATGCCGGCGGAACGGGGGATCTTGCCTTTGACCTTGGTGGAAACGGCTTGCTGGACCTTGACGATGTGACCGCGTGGCGTCTCGAAGCGGGAGCCGTGAACAATGCGTCGGGCGGAGCCTATCGGGCTGGCGACGCGAACCTCGCCGGTTCCGTGGATGTCAGCGATTTCAACATCTGGAACTCCAACAAGTTTACCTTGTCGGACTGGGT
>CAYYHV010000029.1:5926-22886 GCA_964471695.1 uncultured Pirellulaceae bacterium | reverse complement strand
GGACTGGGTAACTCGCTGAGTGCTCGGCTCATTCTTTTGTGGGTTGCGAGGTAGATGAATCCTGATTCAATGGCTTGTTCATAAAGCCTGTGAGAGGGAGCTGGAAGATTCCTACATCAGCGAGTCGTGACGCCAGGAGTATTGACCATCTGCGTTTGCGGGGCGGCATACGTGCCACCGGTTCGCTGTCCTGTTGACAGTCCCTGTTGCAGGCTGGCCATGCGTTGAGCCAATCCAGGTTGGTACTGGTTCAAGTTGTAGGCTTGCTGGTAGTTGGCCAAGGCCTGAGCCAGCTGGCCCTGTTGCTCTCGCAATCGGCCCAAAGCCGTCCACGCGCGGGTACTATTGGAATCCAGATGCAGTGCGTCCGTGAGATGCCTCACGGCATTTTCCCGGTCGCCAAATTCTTCATACAACCTTGCCAACTCGACTCGTGGAGCCGCAAGATTCTGACTTCGATTACCCCATCGCTTCAGCAGGGTAAACGCACTGTCGGGGCGATTGGTATCAACGAGCAGGGACGCCAGTCCTCGATAACAATCGGTATGATTGGGGGCCAAGTCGAGGCATTGGTGATACAACCCTTCGGCTTGCTGCATCATGTGCATGTTGCCTTGTTGCTTACCGAGCGCATAGTAAGTCGCGCCGAGGTTGTAGTAGGCATTCGCATTGTTCGGGTCAGAAGCCAAGGCCGTCTGGAATTGCTGAATGGCGCGCTGATATTGTCCAGATTGGAAGTTGCGCACCCCGTCGACGTTGCGACCGGAAGGCGAAAGACTGCAACCGATTTGTGATATCGCAGTCAAAAGGAATACACACGTCAAACAATTCAACGTATGCAGCCGACGGCTTGATTGAATTCCGTTCATGGACGTGGCGTAGACTTTGGTGGCAGAATGCACGGAACGGTCCTTGTTCTAGCGGAATGCCGTGTCTGAATAGGTGGTTACTCTCGCGGGACGATAGCGAAGCCCACCTAAGGGGGCAAGAGCGATGCCGATGCTCGCAACGACAGCAAGGGTAGCGGCAACGGGTTTCCTTACCCGTTCCGCCTCGAGGTGGTTCCCTTACAGTTTAGAAGCGGATTGCTGACGATTGTTTACTCGCTATCGCTGATAGCGTCTTCGTCGTTGATCGTGTCGAAATCGCTGCCTTCGGCAGTGTCGATGGTGACGGTTTCAAGGTGAACGCCGTATCCGGGGCGAACGTATCCGAGGCCACGAATGACTTCGAGTATCTCGCTGCAAGTCGGAAACATGCGACCACTTGATCGCTTGTAGGCATCCATGGCTTGCATGAATTCGATTTCGTCGTTCGTGTAGTCGCGTTCACAGGTGGTTGGGTCGATCTGTCGTCGACGGGCGACTTTGCGACGTTCCGACTTTGGAGCCGCTTCGGTTGTCTCCTCAACCATCTCTTCGCGACGCTCGTCTCGTCGACGATCCATGGTGATTTCCTGATCGCCAGCTTCTTCGACGGCGACTGCTGTTGATGATTTGCTTTTCTTGGCCATTCGTCTCTCTCCCAATCGTGAAACTCTCTCGTTTTGCCCGCTACCCTGGGACACTGTTAAAGTGTGCCCGTTGCAAGGGTAAGGATCGGAAGGAAAGGTGGGTAATTTTTAACTATCGGGAAAAGTCTCCGGTTGTGGCGAACATAACGGTTTGCGCGGCCTCTAACGGTTGGCGAATTCGTGATGACGCAATCTTCTAGGTGAGGGGCCATCATCAAAAGGGTAGGGTTGTTTGGAACTCGTTCTCTGGAGCCCTAAATGAATTCTCCCATCGCTCGCATCATTTCCGTTTTGGTTATTCTGTCGTTTGCCACGCAGGCAGGCGCCGTACCACCGTGGAAGTCGGCTTATCTTGTAGAACGCAATCGCCGCCGAGCCGTGCTTGAATCGGCAAGAAGCGGTATGCCCGGGGAAGCCTACCGGCAGTACAAGAAGGCACTCGTGGCGCAAGAGAAAATGTTGCGAGACTCGTATCGCTACAATGGGCCTGTACCCGCAGAATTGAATTTTCGACCAGCGCCACAAGCCGCGTCGCCTCGCGGTCAGCAGCCTGCCGGTACTCAATTCCGTCCAGACATGACGCAGTCGCAACCTGTTCGTCAGCCAAGGCTGAATCAAACAGCAAGCCCATTCAATCCTGCGGCCGCGAATACGACTGCAAATACGAATCTTCCAGCTGGACCCGCCAGCTACCGCCCCAGAGACATCATTGAATGGCGGCTACGACAGGCGATCGATTTGCTCGAACGAGAGCTTGAGGGACGGCCACCGCAGGCTTGGCAACAACATCAACAGAATTGGCAGGCTCAGCAGCCGGAGCCGCGGCGCGAACCACAGTCGCCGATTGCCAGTGGAACACCCGCTCCGCAAGAGTTGCCGCCTTATGCCAGAATGCGTACCACACCTCAGTCACAGTACCGATCGTCGTACCGAGCGCCTCTACCGACCAAGGCGCCAACGATGACGGCACCGAAGGTACGCCGGCTACCGACCCAAGCCTCAAGTGCGTCGCCTGACGTCAATGATGAGCTGGTATTCGAGTCCCCACTAGAAGACGAATAACGCGTTGCTCGTGCGTCGAGCAGGTGGCGTGGAGAATGACGTTCGTCAAGAAAGAATGGACGCCGTCAAGAAAGTGGCCGTTAGAGGCCTCGGTTGAACATGCGACGAAGCGTTTCTTCGGCGGCTTCTTGTGAGTTGGCAAGAAGGTCTTTCTTGCGTTCCGGCAGCTTGCCCGGTTCCTTCTTTTTTTTCTTCTTTTCCTTCTTGGGAGCTTCTTCGACGACTTCTTCAGCGGCTTCCTTGATAACAATCCGCTCAGTCTCATCGAGCTTGAATTGACGAGTTTCGGCGCGACTGAGTCCAGAGTCCTTGGTGGGAGTCTCAACTTCTTCCGTCAGCCAGTCGCTGATCAAACCACTGTCAGAACTCTTCGACTTGCTGCCTGACTGCTTCGCAGCGGCGGGAGTCGGTTTGTCGACTCGCGTTGCTGTTTTTTCCGCTTTCTTAGCCGTTTGGCCAGCTGGGACCACCTGACCTGTAGGATCGAGGATGGTCACTTCTAAATGCAGCGGCCCCACGCGGACTTCATCGCCCGTTTGGAGAATGTGGGTTCCTTTGGTGGCCTTGCTGTTGACAATCGTTCCGTTACGACTGCCAAGGTCGCGGATCGCGGCGCCACCGTCTTTGGTGAGTAGAATCACGCAGTGTTGGCGGCTGATGGCATCGCTCTGAGGACGAAGTTGACAGGCACTAGACCTACCAATGACAAACTGAGGTACTTTGACTTCAAATGTCTTACCGGCGCTAGCGCCCTTCGTGACCATCAAGCGAACTGGCATCTTTGCTCTCCGTGTGATGCGACACGGACCCCGAGGTAGGGCCCCCACTGTTTAAGGTCGGTAAACGCGTTCGGAAACTTGTGTACCACCTAAATTAAGGATATCAGATCTTCGACTCTGGGTCAAAATCCGCCGCATTTGCCAATTATCGCCGATTGGTCCACTTATCCGAGCCGAACTTCGATTCTTGAATTGTCTTAACATTCTCGCGGGGCAAATTGGCGGATTCCTGGTCCTTGAGGTCCAATTTCAGGATTATCGCCATCTCATGCAGGCAAGCTTCAATAAGGGCCGAATGTGACCAACGCGAACCTGTCAATTCAGTCAAACCGGCCAATTCGGGAGCCTTGGGACTGCGAGAAATCAGGATACTTCCGTGTTGAAGGATCGCGCCTTTGTGGCGACGTTGAGCACTGCCGGTCACTTTGTGGTCGTCCAACAGGATATCGCCGACGCTCCTGCGTTGAAAGCAAAGGAACGGTTCCTTGATGACTTGTTCACTCAATTTGCACGTCGCGCCAAAGTGGGAGTAGGCGCGAATTAGGGCTTCGTGAACAAGCGTGTAGAGTTGCTCGGCTGCCCGAGACCAGCGATCCGTTGTAGGAATCACCAAACTGTAAGTAATCTCTTGGTCGTGCAGTATGGCGCCACCACCCGAATGACGACGAACGCAATCGCAATTCGCGCTTGCCGAATGCAGTTGACGGTCGTCGTACTTTTGGAAATAGCCGAGTGAAAGAGTCGGTTGTGACCAACGGTAGAATCGTAGCGTTGGTCCAATTTCCTCGGCGTTGGCAAGCAAGTATTCATCGATTGCCATATTCCAGCTACCGTCGGCTGGTTCGTCAATCCGTGTTTTGCACTTGGTGGACATCAAAGGCGTTCGCGAGTCACATGAAAATATGGAACGATTGCGAAACGCTATCCTTCTTCCTCACACTGCTTGGCATAGTCGGCGTGGCTCATAAGGCTGCCCAGCCCAGCGTCGTCAGAAATCTTAATCTTGATTAACCAGCCATCGCCGTAGGCATTGTCCACAAGCGACTCAAGCGCATCCACGATTCCAGAGTTGACTTCGACGATTTCACCAGCCACCGGGGCATAAACATCGCTGACCGCTTTTACGGATTCGATTTCACCAAACGACTCACCGACATCGATGGTTCGACCAACTTCCGGCAACTCCATATAGACGAGGTCGTTGAGTTGCTCGATAGCGAACTTGGAAATGCCAATCGTGGCAATCTTGTCGCCGTCTTGTTCGGATACATGGGTCCATTCATGCGTCTTGGCGTAAAGCAGTTCCTCAGGTTTCACGTTGATCATCCTTCCGCTGGGTGGCGTTCATAAAACGGTAATTTGACTACGGTTGCCGCATGATGGCGACCACGAATGTCAATCTGTAGCTCGGTGCCTTCGTCCGCCAGATTGGGCGGGACATAGGCCATAGCGATGGGGCGTTGGAAAGTCGGTGAGAACGTACCGCTCGTGACTTCTCCAACCGGCTGATCGTCAAGAAGAACTGGGTAGTGCTCGCGTGGAACACGTTTGCCGTCCATTTGCAATCCGACTCGAACCAACTTAGGGCCGGCGGATTTAATCTCGGTTAGGGCGGCATGGCCAGGGAAGTCGCGGTTCTTGAGGTGGACAGCAAATCCCAGTCCCGCCTGGTAAGGATCAATCGACTCGGTCAGTTCATGACCGTACAGCGGCATTGCGGCTTCGAGTCGCAATGTATCGCGCGCCCCAAGCCCAGCTGGGGATATTCCATGGTCTTTGCCAACGTCCATGAGCTTTTGCCAGACAGCCGTGGCATGTTCCGCTGTAACGATGATTTCACAGCCGTCTTCGCCCGTATAGCCCGTGCGGCTGACCAGCGCGGGTGCACCGTTCACAACCGTCGACTTGCCGTTGTAGTACGGCAGATCGGCCAGGGGCATCTCCATGATCGCATCGGCGATCTCAACGGCGCGAGGACCTTGAATCGCGATCATAGCCGTGTCGAGCGTTTGATCGGTAAAGGTGGTCTGCTTCGAATCATCTAATCGTGACTGAATCCAGCTCGAAATCTTTTCGCGATTGCCAGCGTTGACCACCATAAAGTGATAAGGCGATCCGTCGTGATCTACCAAGTGGTAAACCAGAATGTCATCCAGGATCCCGGCGTCTTCTTTGGTAACCAGCCCATACCGAATCTGATCCGGCTTCAAGTTGGTTACTCTACGAGAAAGAATGCCTTCAAGAAACGCGGCCGCGCCCTCGCCGTCGAAGCGGAATCGGCCCATGTGGGAAACGTCGAACAACGTGGCTCGTTCACGGGTCGCCGTATGTTCGGTGATGATCGAGTCGTATTGGACGGGCATTGACCAACCCGCAAAGTCGACGAGCTTGCCACCATTATCGGCATGCCACTGATGAAGAGCCGTTTTTAAGAGTGTCGCTTCTGCCATCGTCGGCCTTGTTTCGTTTCGTAAGAATGGATTCGAACGTTCCCCCAAGTTTACGAAATCCAAGCCCGTTAGTGCAGTGCCTATCCGTTATAGGTTTCGCGGATAAAGCCATAAGTCGCGCGAATACAGTCTTGGCAGGATTCTTGCCGCAAACGCATTGGCTCGCGAATGCGGATCAGTCGCCTTCGTCAGATTTGGCGATCGCCATCAAAGTCGACTTGACGGTTTCCAAGTCACCCACCGCTACGAGGACTTCAAACGGATAGTCGCCTGAAGGGACTGCTTTGCGGTCGCGCAATCGGCAGACCACATTCCACTTCGTGACATTCTGCGCGTCAAAAGCAAATCGACCATAACCCGGCCCACTCCAACCGAGTCCGCGAGGTGCTGAAGTCAAGATCGCCCCCATGGCAAATTTGCCATCCTTCGTTGCTAATAGGACTGGTTGCTCTTGCTCGCCGGGGCCATCCGTCAACTTGGACAGCGCTCCTTGTTCAATGGAAAGCGCGTAAAAGGCACGGAACTCAATGGGCATGTAACCGGTCAGTACCTCGAATTGGGCAAGTCGATGAGGCTCGCCCAGCGGAGTCGAAAAGGTAACGCGATAGCGAATCACGTTGTCGAATCCCGGGATACCAATCTTGACTCGTTTGGTCAGCAAGTGATTGGAAATCGCCGTCTTGTTCCTCGCCGCATGCCCATGCGATCGTTGACCTGGCCTCAACCAAAAAGCCATTTGGTTGGTACTTTGCAGCCAGTCGTCCCCGTGGACAAAGTGTAAGAGTCGGCTTGTCGAGTTCGCGCCAGCGCCGTCCGACCGCGAGCCTGCTTCGGTGGGATTAAACGTCTCTGCGAAAAAATCAGCACCGCAATCGAAGTTGGAGGCGGATTGCAATTGCCGCCCGTGGTCCGCACTGTCAATGAACGGTTGCCCGCCCCAAGTCAATGCATGGATGGCTCCAGCGACTCGGTTGGTTGTCGTCACAACAATCTCGGACCCCGCGCAAGGCGCCCGAATAACACAATCGCCATTCACCTGCGAAACCGTTTGTGATTTCAGTGGAGCGCTCCAAGTCAGGATGAGCAACACACTGAGGACGATATGAGTCGACTTGAGTCTCAAAGCCATTCCTTTCGTTTAAGCCGCACTTGCTGCGTTCCGGATTCGAGGGTCAAACGTTGGTAGGTTTGATTTTACCGCAAATTCCTCACAGTATTGCCCCCAACAAAGCGCCCATGACGGATGGTACGATGCCAAAGATCCCTGCTGATATCACAATTGGGATGATGACCGGGCCACCAGGGTGATAGAAGAGGAGGCAATAGATTACTTGGCCAAGATACGTTCCAAGTATTGGGAGCCAGATTTGTCGACCGGCGAACACTCCACCTAGAGCCGCGGTCCCGAGGATCGCGAAGCCGTAGTAACCTGTCGACGAATCCCATGGTTCGATTTCACCGGTAACGACTTGTGAACACCACCACGTACCTACGCCACCCGAGAATGCCACGAAAAACGCTAAGAGTCGCATACGGTAAACGCAGCCACGGGTCGGTTTATTGGACGTTGATAGCTCTTGCGGAGGCGAAGCGATCGCGCGGTACGGATTTTGGCTGTTCATTGTTTCGGCCTGAATTCCATTCTTTCCTCCTTGTTGCGACGGTTAGGAATAATTCAACCAGGGATGGCGAAAGGGCCAAGCAATTTGCTTGGCCCTTTCTTACCACGACGAATAGCATTTGTATCCAGTCGACAACACACTGCCGCGTTCAATAGCAACGTCCAATCGGTCGAATGACTTACTAGCCCAAATCGGCGAAAATCTCATCCAGTAGGCTTGCGCGTCGAACTGTACGTTCGGCCGGTTGTCGACGGCTGGAGTCGACTGTGGAATACGGTTCGGGCGCAAAGTCGTTCGGCGCGATCGGCGAGAAGTCGCTGTTGGGATTACTTTCCACTTCCGTTTCCACGGATAGCGACTGGATTTCCGCAGTTTCGTCTTCAATCGTCGGTTGACTCACGTCAACGAGAGTGGCTGCAGCGCTTGTGAACTTATTCGCATTCCATACCGCGAAATCACTTACGTCGGTGCCGCCGCTGCAGTCAAAATCCCCTGTCGCCCACCCGACACCGTGGAGACTTGGATCATTGAACGTAAACTTATTCGCATTCCAAATCGCAAAGTCGCCAACGTCTACCACACCATCAAGATTTGCGTCGCCCGGTAGTGTACCGATCGCACTCAGGTAGGCATCGAAATCCGAATCATCGATGACACCGTTTCCGTCGATGTCAAATGCAGCGCTCATCGAGTTATCGGCAATGGCCAAACAGATCGTGTCAATATCGTCCCCATCGATCGCGCCATTGTTATCCAGGTCCAAGGGGTCGCCTCCCCCTGTGACGTTAACCTCGAACGAATCGACGACGACGTCCCCGGCGAGCGTCAGGCCGCCCAAGTCGGCGACTTCGTCAACCACCGAGGTGATGCTGTATGTGCCGTTGTCCGTTGCATCCCAGACGCCGCCAGCAGCCGGGATGCTGTACACCACGACGACGCTGCCGTCTGGATTTTCGGTGAGTGAATCGATGCTCGCGGGGCTGGAATATCCATTGGGACCGCTTACGACAAAATCGCCATCCGTTATGCTGGCCGCGTCCACGCCCACGTTGTCCGTGAACGTGACGACAAACTGATGGCGGGTTCCGCCGGCACTTGTAACATCCGATACTACCGGGATTGCCGTCGGAGACTGGTCATCCGTCGTCACGTCGGTAAAAGCCACAAATGATTGAGCGCCCGGGTCGTCGATTTCGGTGAATCCGAATTCCGTACACGGGAAAGTTGTGAACGGATCAGCCCCGGGGGCAAACGTCGCAATCCGGGCTTGTCCACCAAAAGCGTCAAACCCCGGTGGCAGAAACCATTGCAACGCGTCATTGAAGTATGTGTAGCTCCAGAATGGTTCGCTAAAGTCATCGGAGATAGGAACGGGGCCGGCGACTTTCATGAACTGTAAGAACGCACCATCCGCATCGACCACCAAGGCGCCGGTTGAGGGAGTAAAGTAGAAATCCGGGTTCCCATCGCCCATCTCACCGCTCAAATGGAATGGCGAGCCACAGAGTTGTTCGGGCCCGTCAAGGTTCAAGGTGTAGTCGGCTTGGGTCGCCGAGTCTGCGCCGAACACACGTACAAAATACGACTGTCCACTAAAAGCCCGCACGGTCAACGCTTCGTTATTCGTTTGCGATTCAGAGCTTGCCAGCAGGTTCCCGTCGATGTCGAGGACTTCAAGGTCAAGGTTCCCATCGTTGTGGATGAATTCGATGTCAACGTCGAGCATCCCATTGGCAGCCGCCGTAAACTGATAGTAATCATCGTCATTGGCAACTTCGATTGTCAACTCCGATTGAGTTTGGTCGTCTGAGCCCAGATTCGTCGCCGTCGCCAACGAGTCATTTTGCTCAAACCGATCTTCTCGGATGTCTGCATCTCGCAATCCAAGGGCGTCAACGAGTTGCTGGACATGCATCCTTGGCGCATTGCCACTCTGGCCGTCGCGACCGGAAAGCGAGAATTCGCGGTCACGGATCCGTTGCTGGTTCGGCAAATCGATGGCGCCGGTGCCCATCGTTGGCGACAGCCCATTGGTCGGCTGGACCGAACCAGAGCGACTGATATGGGACAGGGAGAGCGTATGTCCAATCTCGTGCGACAAGGTTCCGCCAATTCCGAAGGTCGTAAAGCCAACGTTGCCAGACGTCAGGGCATTGGATGGAGACAAGCCGCCGATGGAGCGAATCTCGTTCGTGAATACTGATCCCACAACGTCGCCGACCGATATCCCCGAATTGGGACCGTTGCCTGAACTGTTGCGAACCACGCTACCACCCGCCTGCCCGAGCGGATTGTTGCCGATGCCACTGCCGATCTGGATAAAGTAAAACTCCGCCACGTTCGGCGGAGTCGTGCCGATATCGCCAATGATGAAATCGACATCCAACTCTCTGCCGGATGGGCCCGCTACCGTCCCAACCAACTCGTCAAAAAAATCCTCTTTGACTTCTTCCAGGATCGATTGATAAACCGTCTCGAACTCGTTCGCAGCAAATCCAAAGCTGCCAAGATCGAACGTCGTCGTTCGAGCCCCGAAGATATCGGAAGTGATAGGTTGTCCAGCTTCCTTGAAGTCGAGGACAAACGTCAGGCTTTGGCCTTCCGCCAGATTTAGGGGAGTCTTGCTGCTCAACGATGAATCAAATGGGCGAGTGTCAAACGCTTCAATCTCTTCCGGCGTATAAACGCCAAATGGAACGTCTGCCCCGGCATGGAATTCGAGGTGATCGTGATCGTGGTCATCTTGGTCCAGTTCCCCATGGTCACGATCGTGGCCGGCATTTGGGTGGCCCGCTAAGTCGCCCAGTAAAAGGTCGCCGGCGAGCAACTGACGGTCCTCCAACTTCTCAACGGATGGTCTTCTTGAAAAGCGTTTGCGTCGGATTGATTTCTTCATTGCCATCGTCCCCCAGTATCTGTCTCGTATAAAGAAGGCCGTCCCAGGTTTGCAGGACTCGCCTCGAACAGTTTAGTCGATTGCACTGTGTAAGTAGAGCAATCGGGCAACTTGAATGGACAAATCTGAATCCGTCGATCCAAAGTCGCGATGGAAGGCAGATTTAGTGGAAATGCGATGCTTCGATTGTGAAGGAAATAACATCCAAGTTCAGTTGCAGGTAGCTACTCAAGGTACTGTCAGAGGCTAGCGATTCAGCCGCAACCGATTTGCCTGCAAACGTCTCGTACGTTTGCTATTCGCCACGCGATGCCCAATAGGTGGCTCCGGCTTGTAAATGACGCATTTCGCTTGCGCTCTATAGGCATAGGCCGAATCAAACGAGATCGAAACGCCGGAACGCTACGCCTTGCATTGGGAAATCTTGAAATTCTCAATCGTGCGCGCAGCATGCCGTCTTTCCCCTCGTTCTAAAGGGTGTCGAGGCTATCCGAGCCTCAGTTCAAACCCCTTCGAACAAAGAATCAAGCCATGAAAAACTCTACAAAAATCGCACTTCTGGTCGTTAGCCTCATCGCTTGCACGCAGGCTCAAGCACAATATTCCGGTCGATCCCAGACGTACAGCTACAACAGTTCCCAGAACTGGGGACGTTCGTCCGGCATCAATATGAATGGTGCCTACAACACCGGCTACAACAATCGCCAAGTCATGCACCAGGGCACAAACCGCAACTTTGGCTCCAGTCCTTTCGGTTCCTACTCCAATGTAACTGCCTTCAAAGTGGGTCAACATAGTCATAACAGCTTTGGAAATTTCCAGGGGCCATTCGGTGGGTCTTCATTCAACAAGTTCAGCAACCAAGGCTTCAAGCAAATGGGCGGATTCAATCACGGGACCAACGGATTCGGTAGTTGGAATCATAACCACGGAAGTACCCAGAAGTTCGGCAACTTTGGGCAACAGTCATTCTTCTACCCCAACTAAGTCCGATTGCAGCGAACGAACAATCTCACCAAACCAGGAATTCGAACACAGGACGCAATGATGAATCGCCTAATACTCACACTCGGAATCGTATTGACTGCCTGCACGGTCCCCTGCAACGCACAATTCTCGTGGCACACGAAAGCTTCCTTTAGCAACACAAACATCTCTTACAGCTTGGCGAACGCTCGGAAATTAGCCGTCCTTCAAGCCGCAGATCAATCGTTGGGAGGGACGTTGAAGATCAACCGAGACGAATTCTCGAAACTCAAGCTGGATAAAAAGACGGTCTCCGTTGCAGTCCGAAGTGAGTCGCAGTTTGACGCGGCTCAGCAACTGCTGGCAGCCATCGGATTTGATCTGAAAGCGCAAAATGTTGCGGTCCCTAGCGGACACGCAGCGCCCCAAGCAACTCAACTGGTTTCCGTTTCCAGTCTTCGGCAGGACGCTGCGTTGGATCGCCACGTTAACTTTGAGATGTTTCAAATGCCTCTTCAGATGGCTATTAACAACTTTCGTATGGCAGGTGTAGACGTAGAGGTTGAAGGTGGCAGCCAAGACTCGCCCAGCGACTTTTTTGAGGGTGGGTTCCCAGATGTGGATTTCGCAGTCCCGTCAAGTCCCGGTTTGGCTGGCTTTCCAAATCCGGCGATGTGGGAACAGCCATTCGAGATTCCCGTTTTGGGGTTTGGCGATGCAATGCGAATGGTCCCTGTGCGAACGCAGGGGAAAACGATTCGTCGAACACTGCAAGAACTGTCAAAGAAGCTTGGGCTGAGTTATCGGGAAGCGGCTGGGAAAGTTATCCTGTCTCGAAAATAGGAATGCTCAACGCACTGAGGATTTTCAAGCCCGGTCATTTGGCCGGGCTTTTTTTTTGTGCGGTGGTGATCCGGTTGCACTCGGGTGTGTTTGAGGAAAATGCTTCTATAATGAGCCAACTCTTTTGCGATCGCTTTGTTATCCAGCTTTGCAAAAGCCCTTTTCAATAAGCTCTCGGTGTAACGATGACCCAAAGTGACTCGATCAATCGCAACCGTGCTTTTCCCGCTACTGAGTGGTCGCTTATCGCGAGGGTGCAAAGTGGCAACCCGGAAGAGCAAGCTCAAGCGAAAGGACAACTCCTCGAAGCCTACCTTCCAGTGTTACGAACTTTCCTTGTTCTTAACAAACGGATGCCGGTCGCGAGTGCCGATGATTTCGTCCAAGAGTTTGCGATGAAGAAAATTCTCGGCGCCGACATCGTTCGGCACGTTACGGAGGGGAAGGGGAAGTTTCGCAACTTCCTGCTGGTCTGTTTGAATAATGCGATTCGCGACCATTACCGAGTAAGAAAGAACCAGGAACCGATTCAAGAAGATTCTGGATTCGAAGCCGCATTGCCGAGTCAGGATTACGACGATCAATTTGACGGCATCTGGGCTCGGAAAGTCTTTCTGGCGACGCTCGAACGCATGAAGCAGGTATGCGAAGCTGAGGGCAAGTCCGTGCAATGGCTCGTTTTTCGTGAACGCGTTGTCGTGCCGCTTGCTTCGACGCGACCAGCCCTTAGCTACGAAGAATTGACAGAGCGGGCTGGCCTACCCAATGCAAAGTCCGTTCAGAATACGCTCGTCAATGCAAAGCGTCGATTTCAAAAGTGCCTTAAAGACATCGTTGTCGACTATGTCGGGAATGAAGCGGACGTCGAATCTGAGATCGAAGAATTGTGTCGTGTACTCTCACGCGGTGATGTGCTTGATAGTGATGCGCTCGCTCCGCTGTTGATGGGAACAGACGTAGACGCATCCGTTTCAGATGCTCGAATTGGAGAGGCAAGCATCTTCGATACGATTCTCAGCGATTGTGGTTCTGATACCTATTCCTGGACGGAAAGCGATTTAGGAGTGGTCTGGCGGCAGATGCTCAATCGCGACATTAACGATGTGTGTGAGCTTGATATTGAACAAGGCAATATCTTAATTCGTCACGTGATTGAAGGTGTTGAGTGCACCCCGGAGACGTACAACGCAATTCGATTGGCTAGTCGCCGATTGTCAAAAGAGACAGCTATTCCTGTTTACCTGGCGCTTTACGGGCTGGCGATTGCCGCCGCCAGGATGTTTGGCCAGGCGTCGATTACTTCGCTAGCCGCCGGTGATCTCAAGTCGCTTTTTGCTCGAGTCAACGATCATGCGTTTCTTGACGAAGCGTCGCGATCGTTGCTCCATCGAGCCACCAATTGCGATTAACAACCAACTGATCTCGTGTATCCACGTTGACCGACGGATGAGCATGGAAAGATTCGAAAAACTTGCCGACGAATTCGAAGACGAGTGGTTCGTTGGCAATGGTCCACGAATCGAAGACTTTTTGGAGCGAGTCGACCAAGCCGATCGTCAAGAGTTGCTCAAGCGGCTGGTTCGGATAGAAGTCGAGTATCGATTGAAGTCCGACGAGACCATCGAAACAATCAACTTCGACCGATTGGGACCAGAAGCGGCTGAGATCGTTCAGAAGTATGTGGATGAAATCGGCGAAGGCTTGCCGGAGGGGCCATCCTCGGATTCCCGTCGTGACTTTGTCGGTCCATACCGATTGGTCGAACAGATTGGCGAAGGTGGCATGGGATCGGTTTTCCTCGCCGATCAGGAAACTCCGGTGCGCCGCCAAGTCGCGTTGAAAATTATTAAATCGGGACTGGGTGGTAGGCAGGTGCTGGCGAGGTTCGAAGCTGAACGCCAAGCGCTGGCGATGATGGATCATCCCAATATTGCCAAGATTCTTGATGCAGGAACAACCGAAGGTGGCGACCCCTTCTTTGCGATGGAGCTCGTGCAGGGAACGCCGCTGACAACGTATTGTGATCAGCATAAACTGACGGTGAATGCCCGCTTGGAAATTTTCAAGCAGGTATGCGAAGGCGTGCAGCACGCGCATCAGAAAGGGATCATCCATCGTGATCTCAAGCCGTCGAATGTTATGGTCGCCGAATATGATGGCCACCCCGTTCCTAAAGTTATCGACTTTGGACTCGCAAAAGCGCTCGAAACCGATCAGAAGCTTACCGATCGGACGGTGTTTACTGAATTCGGGCAGGTGCTCGGCACGTTGAAGTACATGAGTCCAGAGCAAGCCGGAATTGATTCGCTGGACGTCGATACGAGGAGTGACGTTTACGCGTTGGGCGTGATTCTGTTCGAGTTGTTAACCGGTAGAACGCCACTCGATAGCGACTCTTTCAAGGGAATGGCGCTACTAAAGATTCTCGAACTGGTGCGCGAGCTTGATTCGCCACGGCCCAGTAGCCAACTTGATACGACCAAGAAAGAGGCGATCGAGATCATTTCGTCACAGCGGAAGCTCAGTCCCGCGAAACTTCGTCAACTGCTTGCTGGGGATCTGGACTGGATCGTAATGAAGGCGCTCGAAAAGGATCGCAATCGGCGTTATGACGCGGTGAGTCGCCTTGCGGAGGATGTGAAGCGTTTTCTTGCAGGGGATTCCGTCGAAGCGAGGCCGCCTACGATAGGTTATCGGCTACGCAAATTCGTGCGAAAGAATCGTGCTGCCGTGGCCGCCGGGATACTCGTAGTTTCGGTCATTGTCGGTGGAATCACTGGGACGACGGTTTACGCGATAAAGGCGCACAACTCGGCGAAGCGCTCTGAGGATGTGTTGCAAGTCGTCACGGACGCGTTCCAATCTGTGAATCCCAATCACGGCGCGACGGCAAAAATGACGGCCAAAGATGTGCTCCTTCAAGCTCAAGAGAGCCTGCAGGATTCTGAGTTGGACGATGAGGGCAGGGCACTATTGTTGTCGAAGTTGACTCTGTGTTTTCTTGCGATTGGAGAACCGGAAGCCGCAACCAGTGCGGGCCGCGGCGCCTTAAAGGCTCAGGCGGGTGCCGACGATTCGAACGCCGAAACCATCTCGTCAATGAGTAATCTCGCGTCTGCTCACCTCGCAGGTGGACGTGTGAATGAGGCGATTGAACTGTTCGAGGAGACGCTCCAAAAAGCCAAAGCCGAGTTCGGGGAAGGGCATCGACGACAATATGATGTGTCGTCAGGGTTGGCGCTCGCCTACGTTCACGCAGGTCGATTCGAAGAGGCAATTCGGCTTTACGAATCCTTGGTCGAGTTCCGCACAGAGCAACTGGGACTTGGGCATGCAGATACGATCTTGGGTTTGGGGGGATTGGCGTACGCCTATCAAATGGCGGGTCGCTTACAAGATGCTCTTCCATTGCTTGAGCAAGCTGTCGAACAATCTAAAAAGACCTATGGCGAAGATCATCCTCACACACTGAGTGCCATTGGCAGTATGGCCTTCACCTACAACGGAATCGGCGATGCGAAAAAGGCACTGGGATTGTACGAAAGCGTTTTGCCAGTCATGAAGGTAAAACTGGGTGAGAATCATCCCGATACCTTGACGCTCCTCAACAACCTTGCCAGCACTTACAGCGCAGTCGGACGCGTCTCCGATTCACTGCGTCTGTTTGAAGAGTCGGCTCGACTTACCGAAGCAAAATTGGGGCCGGAGCACCCATCGACGATCAATTCGAATAACAATCTGGCTGCCGCCTACCATGAAGCGGACCAAACTCGAAAAGCCATCGGGTTGTTTGAATCGACACTGGAAATCTGTCGAAAGAAATTTGGTGACGATCATCCGATGACTTTGACGACAAGCAACAATCTCGCAAGTGCCTACGAAAGTGACGGGCAATCCGACAAAGCCAATGCGATTTATTTTCAGACTTTCGAATCCAGCAAAGCCACGTTAGGTGAAAAGCACCCGCACACCATTTATTCCTTGAATAACCTTGCCGGTTCCTATGAACGCATGGGAAAGCACAAAGAGGCTTTGCGCATGTATGAACGCTGTCTCGAATTGGGGAATTCGGCTCTTGGCAAGAACCATCCCGATACGATCAAGATACTTGGCAACCTGGCGGACTCCTATGAGATGGTGGGACGAATCGACGAGGCCTTGGAAATCTATCGCCAAGTGCTTGCGACACAGCGAGAATCGCTTGGCGACGACCATCAAGACACGATCGACTCGATGGGCAATCTCGGAGTCGCTCTTTACTCAGCCGACCAATTAGACGAGTCGGTGAAATGGTTGGAGGAAACCAAAAGACTTTCTTAGGCAAAGTTTTGCCCTGAGCACCCGGCGACTCTTCGAGCCATCAACAATCTTGCGTTCGTCTACCAGGCATCGAAGCGAATTAATGACGCCCTAGATTTGCTAGAGCAGTGTACTCCCATCAGGGAACGCAAGTATCCGGGGTTCTGGAAAACCTATGACTCGAACCTGCAGTACGGCGACATCCTTTTACGCCTTGGGCGGCTCGACGAAGCCAAAGAAAGGTTGTCCACCGGATACATCGGGCTCAAGCGAGTCGTCAATGAAACGCCACAATCTAGTTGGCAAGCTGGGATGACTCGTGGACTGAAAAGTCTGTTGAGATTGGCTGAACTCGAAAAAGACGCCCAAAGTATCACCAAGTGGTCGGCCGAGTTGGAGACATTCGGTGAAGGGGAATCAGCCCAAAAATGATGCAAATTCAGCCTCAGAAACAATTCAAAATATTTCAGAGGCTCCGCGCAGCCACGATGTTTTGGAGTCGTTCTTACTTGTAGTTAAAGCAATTACGC
>CAYYHV010000029.1:5425-5916 GCA_964471695.1 uncultured Pirellulaceae bacterium | reverse complement strand
AAGCAAGAAGGAAACACAAAATGAAGACTTCACGAATCGCAATCGCAGCCCTCACGCTCATCGTCGCCACAACTTCAACCGTCAATGCCCAATGGGGATACAACGCCCACCAAAATCAAGGTCACAACTATGGACATCAGAGCCAAACGAATTGGCAGGTTCAAGGTGGCATGTCCCATCAGAATCCAGGAGCCGCTTTAGTTGGTGGAATTCTGGGGGCGATCGGCGGCGGACTGAATGCGGCCAACCCCCAGAAGCACGCAGTCGCATCCAACGTGCTCGGTGGACTCGGTCAAACGTTCCACGCCATTAGTGGCCCACAGTACTACCAGCAAGGACAGATTAACCACCGACAGCAGGGATACCGAAACCAGTGGAATAACCAGGGCCTTAACGTTCGTCCGATTGGCTACCAACGACCGATGCAACAACGACCGATGCAGCGACCCATGGGCGGCTTTCAAGGCGGTTTCAATGGAGGATGGTAAGCC
>CAYYHV010000029.1:0-5415 GCA_964471695.1 uncultured Pirellulaceae bacterium | reverse complement strand
GACTTGTGGTCAGTAACCGCTTGTTTGAAACCACGAACTACGACGGTTAACCAATTTGAGAGAAATCGTGATGGATTCCATTCAGAAACTTGCTGATGAATTCGAGGACGAATGGTTCGTCGGCAATCGACCTGATCTTCGGGATTTTCTGGGGCGAGTCGATAAGGAGCAGCGTGACGAGCTGCTTAACCTGCTGTTACCCATCGACGTTGAGTATCGAAGAAAAGCAAACGATGATGTCAAGGCGATGGACTACGATGACTTGGGGTCAGCCGGAATCGAAATGGTTGGCAGTTTGCTTGCCCCGTCCCAAAACGATTCGTCAACCGCGGATGCGGATAATCAGATAGGACAGCAAATCGGCGACTATAGGCTGATCGAGTTGATCGGCGAAGGCGGCATGGGCGCTGTCTATCGAGCCGTGCAGAATCAGCATGTACGCCGCGAAGTGGCGCTGAAGATTATCAAGTCGGGTTTGGATTCGAAGGAAGTCATCGTTCGATTCGAAGCTGAACGCCAAGCCGTCGCGATGATGGATCATCCGAACATCGCCAGGGTTCTGGACGCGGGTACGACGGACCTTGGGCAACCTTACTTTGCCATGGAATTGGTGCGAGGGATTCCATTGACGACGTATTGTGATGTCCATCAACTTGGAATTCGCGATCGGTTGGGCCTGTTCATACAAATCTGTCGCGGAGTGCAGCACGCACATCAGAAGGGAATTATTCATCGTGACCTCAAGCCGACCAATATTCTGGTTGCCGAATACAACGGGCAACCTGTCCCCAAAGTCATCGACTTTGGGCTGGCGAAAGCGTTAGACACCGAGCAGCGACTTACCGACAAATCGGTCTTTACAGAGTTCGGTCAGGTTCTGGGGACGCTCAAATATATGAGTCCCGAGCAGGCCGGTTTGGACTCTTTGGATATTGATACCCGTAGTGATATCTACGCTCTGGGCGTCATACTTTACGAACTGCTGACGGGGCAGACGCCTCTGGATGACGATTCGTTCAAAGGTAAGGCGCTGTTGAAGATTCTTGAGTTGGTGCGTGACATGGACTCGCCCCGACCAAGTAGTCAATTGTCAACGACCAAAAAAGAATCGCTTGAGGCAATTACCAAGGATCGACGGACCGACATTAAACGACTGGGCCAAATTCTGGCTGGCGATCTCGACTGGATCGTTATGAAAGCGCTCGATCGGAATCGCAACGGAAGGTACAACACCGCATCGGGTTTTGCCGAAGACGTCGATCGTTATCTCAATGGGCAACCCATCGAAGCGAGGCCACCTTCGGTCGGATATCGGTTCCAGAAATTCGTGCGGAGAAATCGTCGCCTGGTTTCGGTGGTTGCCACTGTTATGGCGTTGCTGATTGCTGGTGTGGCTGGAACGACGACGTTCGCTATGCGAGCGCGGGATTCGGCCGAGCAATCGGCGACGATTCTCAAAATCGTTACGGACTCTTTTCAATCCGTAAATCCCGAATCGGGCGCTGATTCAACAATGATGGCCAAAGATGTGCTCGTAAATGCACTGGGCCTCCTCGAAAAATCAGAATTGAACGACGAAGGCCGGCAAATCCTGCTCGAAAAATTGTCAGCATGCTTTCAAGGGCTGGGTGAATTCGATTTGGCCATTTCCGCGTCGAGACAAACGATTCAGATCGCGGATGGCAAGGAAGGCGATCTGGAAGAGAAGAATCAGGCGGTTTCCAAGGCCAACCTGGCCACCGCTTTGTTGGGTGATGGTCAAGTCGACGAGGCGATCGAGCTATACAAAGAGTCACTTGGAGAGATGCGACGCACTTGGGGCAACGAGCATGAAAACACGTTGACGGCGATCCATGCGCTTGCCAACGCTTATCTCCAAGCCGGTGATCTACGTGCAGCCATTCCGCTGCTTGAAGAGTCATTGAGGCTCGGCAAGTCTCAGATTGGTGAAGAAGAGCCTCAAGTTATCTCGTACATGAACAACTTGGCGATGGCTTATCGGGATGCCGGAAATCTGGAGAAATCGGCCTCGCTGTATGAAGAAACATTGGTCTTGGCGAAATCGGTACTCGGTGAGGATCATCCCAATACGCTCACAACGATGACTTCGCTGGCTATGACGCACTATGCGTTGGGCAAGCTACCCCAAGCCCGTACGCTACTAGAAGCGGCTGTTACCAAGTCGGTCAAAAAGCTCGGCGAGGCACACCCCAATACACTGACTTCAAAGCTTAATCTATCCACCCTTCTTCTTGCGGACCGACAGATTGAAAAAGCGATTGAACTGCTGGGAGAATTGATTCCACTTTGTAAGGACTCGATGGGCGCAGAGCATCCCGTCAGCTTGAGTGCAAAACTGAAGCTCGGGGAAGCGTATCACTTATCGGGGCGATCCGTGGAAGCACTGAACACCATCGAGCCATTGTCGAAGCAGTTTGCTACCAATCTTGGCGAAATGCATCCCAAAACGCTGGCCGTCGCGAACCTCTTGGGAGTCATCTACACGGCTGTCGGGCGATACGAAGACTCCTTAAACGTGTTGCACGACACTCTCGAAAGATGCCGACAGACGCTTGGAGTCGAACATCCTTTTACCCTCGGATGCAAGTTGAGTCTGGCGGCTTCGCTAAGATCTCTGGGAAAGCAGGAGGAAGCCATTCCGTACCTGGAAGAATCATTTGGCGGGTATGAAAAAACACTTGGAGAAAAGCACCCCAAGACACTAGCCGCGATGGGAGTTCTCGGAACAACTTATATTGACGTGGGGCGGGTAGAAGAAGGCGCGGTACTGCTTCGTCGCACGGTTGAATTGAAAAAATCCACCTTGGGCGAAACGCATAAAGAGACGCTGAGCACCATCCAGATTCTCGCCAGAGCCATGGTGATGCAAGACAAGTTGGACGACGCCAAATCGCTCTTGATCGAATGCTTGGACCGGCAAGTGAAGAAAGATTCGCAGGGTTGGGAGGCGGATACTGTACGCATTCAACTGGGAGGCGTACTGCTTGCTCAAAAAGACTTTGAGGGTGCGCTGAAGCACTTGCGAGCCGGGTACCGCGGCATGAGTAAGCCGGGCACGCCAATTCCACCAGCGATTCGCAAGCAACAATTGAGTAAGGCGTTAGAAGGTCTCATCAGTCTTGCCAATGCGACGGAACGAGAAGCGATTGTGCCAAAGCTGCAACAGAAACTCGAAGCATTAAATGCCACGGAAACGAATTCAAAGTGAAATGCTGTGTCGGCGTCGACTTACGATGCCGCGATGCGGCTGGGGTTAAGGAATCACAATAGGTTACGCTTCCAACTCGGAATGGAGAGATACCAAACGCTCGTTTACTTCGGATTGCGAACGGTGTTGGTTTTTGAGCGATCTCGAGTCGTTATCCGCCGACTGTTGGTTCCTGATCGACGACCACGCCAAACAGCACTTTGACCGATGGACGCATAAGTACCAAGATTGTCAGTACACCGAGAACTGTGCCGAATGGTATAAAAGCGCATTCGAGCCCTGCAATCACGAGACAATACAGATGCCCAGTCCGTCGACTTAGTTTCCTGCCTGCGATTGCAATGCAAATCGCCATTGCAAGTCCCATGACAATGAAGATGAGCGAAAACAACACGAATAGCCATCCCATGAAAGCGGGCGGCGGCGTACCTTGATCGGCACCCTCAAAAGCGCCAGCTAGTATCGCGATTCCAACAGCCAAGTGAATCAACGGGAAGAGCGAGAATAGGCTAACAATGCCACCGACGATGTAATGAAAGATCGAGAGCAAGCGAAGATGGTCGGCGTCTTGATTCTGGTTCATAGTACAATCTCGCTGGTGTTGAGAGAGAATCACGGTCAGTGTATGGAACTCGCGAGCGCGACACAGTACCGCAATAGCTACTGACAACAATGTGATTAGGAACAGCCGATTTACGGCTAACATAGTTGAATGCCAGGTTCCTACTGAAGGCAATCAATCAGAAAGTTCCGACCGCGGCTACCCGATACCTGTCGCGGGCCGTGCGCGAAAGGTGCAATCACCAAAAGTCTGCAAACTTGAATCGGCTCATGTCTTTGAGGTGCGTCAGCCCCTTCATTTCAATTGTACGCAAAAGTTTGCCAACCAAATCTCGTGTTATCGCCTCAAGTTCGGCATTGCCAATCTCTCCCTTGATGCAACCCTCGAATTGAACGGTGGGGTACTTGAAAGACATTATAGCCAAGTAGCCGGGACGATTGTGCCTGTCATCGTTTGCTATCACCTTGCGTGTGAAGGCTTCCAGCGCCGATCGCAAGCCGATATCGTGAGTGCCGCCGTCGGCGGCACGGCCAGCGTTAGCGAACGTCCACGTTAGTTTTTCTGTCCAGCTGTGAAACGCGAACACCAAGTCCATCTCGAACTCGTCATCGTTTCCCGAAACGCAAATCGGCTCATGCAGCAACTGGTACGGAGCGGAGATGGATTTGAACATGTCGGCGATGCCGCAAGGCGACGAAAACGAAACGTTGCCGTCTTCCGTGTCGAGTGAAAACCGAATCTGCGGATACAAATACGACATTCGGTGCAGGTAGCTCTGAAGCACGGCAGATTCGACATCGGTAACGGAAAAAATGGTGTCGTCAGGGGCAAACTGGAGTGTTGCCCCGGTCGACTTTGCCGCAGGGGCTGAATTGCCAACACGTCTTCCACGATCGTACGTGTATGCCGTGTCTGGGTCGAAAACAACAAGTTTCCGTGACAGAGCGTTGATAATAAATGCGTCGAGGTCCACATGGTTGTGGTTTTTCGAGATGGACTCAAACGGGTTATCGCCCGCCAAATCCGCAGGAATCGTAGCGTCGGAAGAAAGCGTGAGTGTACCGTTTCCCGTGAGGTCGATTCGCGTTGCACCCCAGTGGATCAAAAGGCGATACGCGCAGACCACATAGTTAAGGAAGCCCCAGAACTCGGTGGACCCGACGTACATTGCTGGGCACTGACGCACATGTTCGAGGTCGGAGAGTTTATTAGTCATTTGGATTCGTCGAACCCCAAAACGGAAGTGTGGCACCGGCTTGCCAGTGTAGTTAGAAGAACACGCCTTGCACTTTGACGCTGATTACAAAAATGCAAATTCGGCATGCCGATTAACTTGTGGGGTGCAAGTCTCCAGTACGACAACGACAACCCTTGGAGAACAGTTTACCAACTGTGTGTCTTATGGGCCAAGTACTAGACGAGGGCAACTGCTGTCGGGTGACCGGCGGTGGGAAAGAAGCCTGCGAATGTGCCGGTAGGCGGGTAAAGAATCGTCGCCAGCCGCATTCTCGTCAAAGCTGCGAGGTTACGAACAGAATCTTGATACAAGGCCGGTTTGGTCAGGCGAGTGAGCTTGGGTGCCATGCCTTCAACC
The DNA here is from genome assembly GCA_964471695.1 of uncultured Pirellulaceae bacterium. Taxonomy (GTDB): domain Bacteria; phylum Planctomycetota; class Planctomycetia; order Pirellulales; family Pirellulaceae; genus CAYYHV01. The sequence goes on along the minus strand of CAYYHV010000029.1, from coordinate 30 downwards.
TGTGGTCGTAGGCATGCTCGAAAACATTTG
>CAYYHV010000028.1:14282-29287 GCA_964471695.1 uncultured Pirellulaceae bacterium | reverse complement strand
CGCCAACGCTGCGAGCGGCGACTTTGACAACGACGGCGATTTCGATGGAGTCGACGTCGATGCGCTGGTTGCCACGATTGCCAGTGGTGAATCGGACATCGTATTCGACATGAATGGCGACGGGACAGTCGGTAGGAACCATCTAACGCGGTGGCTAGCCGTCGCTGGAGCCGAGAATCTGGCGTCCGGGGGATCGTACTTGATGGGTGACGCCAATCTGGACGGAGTCGTCGACGTATCGGACTTTAACATTTGGAATGCTAACAAGTTCTCGACCGTCGCAGCCTGGACTCGCGGTGACTTCACCGCCAACGGCTCGATCGACGTATCCGACTTCAATAATTGGAATTTCAATAAATTCCAGATCGCCGACACAGCCGCTGTCCCTAAACCCAGCGGAATCGCTTTATGCTTGTTGGCTTGTGCAGCGGGACTATTCCTAAGGAGTTAATCGAAAGCAGTCGCGCCTAAATTACGCAAAGCCCGCACCTCAAGTGTGGGCTTTGGCTTGTGCGTTAGCTGATTCCCTTGAGGATTGCTTACGTGTCATTCGCATCGTGACGCCCGCAACCTGAAAAACCACGATGCTAAGGCGGCTGGGTTGTTGTCGGTCATGCCTGACCATGCCAGGCACGACCGGGCAAGTCTTGCGACTTGGTCAGTGTCACCCACTCCGACCGAAAGACTTCTAACGACGGAGCAAACACAACGTCAGCTTGCCGAACCCCAATATCATCATGCCTGCAGGTTCTGGTACGGCAGCAGCATCAGAGGCGGTGAATTTGTTGCCGTTCCAAATGTTGAAGTCGCCAACATCAATCACACCGTCGGCGTTGAAGTCGCCACTACACCAGACTGGGTAGTAAACTTATTGCTATTCCAAGTATTGAAATCGCTTACGTCCACGACTCCGTCCAGTGTTGCATCGCCAGGAAGATAGGACAAACCGGCCCCCAAATTCACTTCGCCAGCCTCGGATAGCCACGCGCCGAGGTCATCGTTATTGACCAGCGCATCGCCAGTGAGGTCAAAGGCTGCGGCGTTGCCCATCGTCGCAATTTCCTCGACCAGTGCATCAACATCTGCACAATCGTAGATACCATTGTCATCAAAGTCGCCGTCTACCGCTGAATCGCCTGTGACTTCGATTTGGAAAGCATTGATGATCATGGGAAAATCTCCAACGGCTTGTTTCTGCTGCGAATAATACGCAAATCCATCGCCGACGTCAGTCAGAAAGTCAAAACCAGAAGTCGCCCCCGAAGACGTTGCGTCCACAGTAGGATCAAATTCGTAGATCAGCGAGGTCGCTCCCGTATCCACAACTTCGATATCGAAGACTTCGAAGGTGAAGAGCGATTCGGTATACGTGGCCTTAAAGGAAAATCCGTCTCCTGCGCTCGCTTCATCAACTTGCTCGCTGGCATTGTTGCGGTTATTGATTCCGGCACCATTGGCAACGTAATCGAAAAATGGAGCCGTTCCGCTAAGGCTATTCCCAACCGTAGTGTTGAACGCACGCACTTGGAACAGAATGTTCGGTTGCGACCGAAACCCCTGTACCGATTCAATCCCAAACTCAAAGCCATTCGCGATCGGATTGTAGAATCCAAGAGGTTCCACCGAACCCGAAATAATCACGCTGTCTGTCGTTAATAAGTCGCGCCCTAGGACGGCATTCGTCCACCCGTTGATGGTCGTCCCAGTGTTGTCACCGCTGTCAACAAAAGCGGCATTGTTATTCCCACTACTTGGGTCATGGGCCAACGTGAACGACCCGTCTCCGTTGTCGGTAAATGTTGGCATGCCTCCACCACCGTTCGCTCCATTGTTACCAAAGTTCGTGTCGGGGCTAATCGTGTAAATGACTTCACCTAGAGCAAAGTTTCCTAGCAAAAGTATGATGCTGGTAAAGACCGTCGAAACGATCACCCTGTGCATTTGGTCGGTTCTGTCCATTAAATATCCCTCGCTTCTACTGTGGTTTGCTCGCTCGGAAGAAGTATTAGAAATCAGCTGCCGATATCCTTATGGAAATCGGCACGAGTGTTTACAAGCGGTGGGCTACGCAATACGAGACCGACGTCTGTATCCAAGCATCAAGCCGCCTATTCCCAATGACAGGAAGATCACGCTCGAAGGTTCTGGAACGGCGTAGATTTAAATGCGGAACTGGGAATCGGATACGACCACGCAACCGGAACCTTAGGTGTCCGCGATTCGAGTTTCATTCGACCCAGTGTCGCCGGTCGCGCAACCGCCTCGGGTGATCTTACGCTGTTGTTCATTGACGTTGCCAGTCTCAATGGCTGGATTGAACTGGTACTCGGCGCCGAACTTGGGTTGAGCGACTCGCCGAACGGACTGCATGGCTTTGACGAGGTTCTGGGACAGCTCACCTTCACACCCACCATCGAGCTGGGATTCGGATTGGCCGCCGAAATTGATCTTCTCTTTGCGGAGGCTACCGTCTGGAGCTATTCGGATTCGATCTGTATTGGTGGTTGCTCCGCCAATCGCTTCCGCGCTGGCGGCCCCCTACTAGCTGGGGGCAACGATCCTATACCGCTGTCCGCCGTCGTTTCACCGCACCCACAGATCGTGACGGTTCCCGATTCCGATTCCGCCATGTACGTACAAGTCGTCGAAACCGCGGATCAAAATAACCCAACAGAATTCGTCAGCAACCTGGCGTTCAGCACGCGCGATGCCGGGGGATGGTCGCCCCAGTCCATTGTCACTCAATCGAACAGCCTGACTCGGCCCAGGCTGGCGTACACCAACGATGGCACGGGAACCGACTCGGCCGTCGTCGTCTACGAAACTTCGGACTTTACCGGCGACCTATCCGGTTTGACTCTCAATCAGGCTTTAACCGCCTCGGAAATACGCTACCGCTATTGGGACGGTACGGCGTGGACTGCCGAATCGAGCGTCACGAATAACAACGTGGCAGATGGTGACGTCGCGATAGCATTCAGCGGTGCAGGGGACGGCGTTCTGGCATGGACTTAGAATACCGATGTGGCTCCCGTTTCTGACTCGGGCGATTACTCATCGCACAAAAACGAGATCATGGTCTCCATGTGGGACAAGTCGACTCGACAATGGGTAAACACGCAACCTTTAACCAGCGATTCACGCGCCGACAGCAAGCCGTCTGTTTTTGTGGACGAACACGGTCGAGCGTTCGTCGTTTGGATTCGCGATACCACAAACGGCGCCCAGGGCCGTTACAGCATTCACGACGGCAGCAGCTGGAGTACTCCGCGAGCCCTCACCGGCGGAACATTCACGCCCGCGGGCTTGCCGGACAGTTCTGAAATTCGCATTCAGTCGCTGGCGATCAGCGGAAATGAAGATGATCGCTTTGATGTGTTGATCTCGTATTCTCGCGACCTTCCCGACGGGACGGTCGAGTCAAGATTGCTGTCTTACGTCAAGGAGCATCCGGACTCGACGAACGCGAACTTTTTCAATCAGAATGGTCACTTTGAGATTCTCGCCGATGGTGACAGCTACTCCGATATTCAGGTTTCAGATGATATCGTTTGGTGGCAACAACACAACGGACGTGCGACAGAAGTCGTAGCCGCTGTTAAGGACTCCAATGCCTCTGGTGCCCAATTCTGGAGCAAGCCTTTCCAAGTCACATCGTCGGCGAATCTCGAGAGTGACGCCATGATCGCGATTGACCCGAGCGTATCGGGCGGCGGCTTGATAGCTGTCTATCACGTACAGCCGCCGGCCAACCCCAATGATCCACTGGAGCCTCCCGTCGGGACGTCGGCTGGCATACCAACCTCCGCCAATGTGGGATCGCCGCTATTTACCGTGTCGCCTGAAATTACCATTGACGGACCGATGGTTAGCGAAACGGGTGAGCGCGGCACCATTGGTCAGACGACAACCGCCACCGCGCGAATACGCAATACCGGGTTAGTCGGCGATAACGTCACGATCTCCTATTACGGCGGACCGGACGGAAACGTCCTGCAGGGATTTGAGACGACTTTTCTTGCGAGCAACGCAGTCTTCGACGCATCGTTTGACTTTCCGATCGCTGCCGGAGTGAACACGTTGCGGATCGAGGCGTTATTGGGTGCAGGTTCCTCGAACACCGAAGTTTATGGAGCACACGATAATTCTGCACAAATCGTCGTCGACGGCTTCAATGACTTGGCAATCACTTTCTACGCACTCACCAATGAACAGCCAGTTGCTGGCGAAACCATTGACGTATTCGCCGTCCTACAGAATTTCGGCGCAAGCCCCCAGACATTCGCGGTCGAATTCGCCGCGCGGAACATTAACGACCCGCAACAAGATGTGATCCTGGATACGCTGATCGTTACCCTGGCAGGCGACACTTTCAGTTCGCGAACAGCCAGCTGGACGGTGCCAAACTCAGGTGGGGAATATGAGTTAGTTACCCGAATTGACACCCAAGACGTGGTGCTGGAATCCATCGAGCATAACAACCAGCGACGGATGAAAGTTCGAGTGGTACCGGATCTCTCATTCCAGTGCCCACCGCTCGACGACAACTGCCTCGAAACGCCACCGTCGATTAATGTGTTTGGGACCTCCGGAATATCCAACGGCGAGTTGCAGTTTGTTGTTCATAACAACGGCTCAACTGAGCTGACCAGCGTTCCACTCGAAATCCATCGCAGCCGTAATGGCGGCCCGTTCGTATTCCATCGAAGCCTGGAAATCGAGAGCATTGCGGCCCACGAAAGCCGATTTGTTGAACTCGGCGTGGACGTGCTTGACGGTCGGAGTACTTTCCAAATCGTCATTGATCCCAACCTGCAGATCGACGTGCCTCGTTTCAATAATGTCGCCTACGTCGATGTGGAATTCCGAGGATTGGCTGATTTTTCACCTGGTGTGCCAATTCTCGAGCGTCCGTCCATTTCAGGTCGTGACAACGTTGTCCGCACTACGATTCACAACTTGGGAATAGCGGATGAGCGCGACGTCCTGGTCGAAGTCTTTGCCGTAACGACGCTTCTTGATCTCCCAATCCGCAGACTGATTGGCAGTATGCGCGTGCCAACCATCGCGGCGCTTGATCACCACGATGTTCGAATTCCGATTGCGACTCAAGAGTTGCTTGGGCCCCTGGAGATCGTGGTACAAGTCAACCGAAACCATGACAATGTGGAACGAACTGACACAAACAACCATTCCTACTTATTCTCGGATTGGACGACACTCCCACCGAAGATCGCCTTCGTCGCAGATCGTCTTGATGGACAAACAGAGCTGTTCCGATCTTCGGGCGACAACGGTAGCGGAACCGCACTTCTCAAGAACATCGGCGGCTCACAAAGTTCTGAGCCAAGAGAATTGACCGTGGTTGGTGAGGACCTCTACTTTGCCGCGACAGGTGCTGATGGAGAGGTCGAACTGTTTCGCACGACCAATCAGGGATCTACGACTCGAGTCAAAGACATCGCCGGTCCACTCAGTTCCAAGCCCCATGAACTTACCGAGTACGACGGCCTCTTGTTCTTTGTCGCCACGGGTCCCGATGGGAACACCGAACTCTACAAGTCAGACGGTACCAACACAGGGACGACTCGTGTCAAGAACCTCTCGGGCTCGACCAGCTCCGACCCCATGGGGCTGACCGTCATGGGGGATGCCCTCTACTTCTCAGCCGCCAGCAATACGGGCGAACGCGAACTGTATCGAAGCGATGGCTCAGGTCCGGGAACATATCGAGTCGCGAATCTGTATGGCCCGTCCGTTTCTGCGAACCCCGACGAACTTACGGTTGTGCAAGATACGTTGTATTTTGTTGCGGAAACGCCAAACGATGGCCGACAGTTACATAAATCCGACGGGACGCACGCCGGCACTACGCTCGTCGCGACGATTGACCATCTCACTCCCGAAGCGTTGACGCCACTTTGGGATGACCTGTATTTCCGGGGCGTTGCCAGCGACAATACCGCAGAATTGTGGAAGACGGACGGCACGCAAGGTGGGACTTATGAGGTTCGTGATCTCTATGGAACCACAGACGCCGATCCCAACGAACTCATCGCCTTCGATGGGAAATTGCTGTTCGTTGCCAACACTGCCAATGGCCAGCGCGAAGTCCACGTAACCGATGGATCGTATTCCGACACTGACATCCTCGTCGATCTTCATGGAGCGATCAGCGCACGACCGCAAAACCTTACTGTCGCCGGCGGATTGCTTTTCTTCTCAGCCATTGGATTCGACGGGGAGCGTGAGCTCTACACGAGCGACGGCACGCCAACTGGAACCATTCGGATCAAAGACATCGGTGGCCCGGTTAGCTCGTCACCTCGCAACTTCTCTCCAGTCGGATCGGAACTCTATTTCTCGGCGACTATGTCGAATGGAGAAGAAGAACTGTTTCGTAGCGACGGGACGGCACAAGGAACTTATCTGGTAAAAAACTTGGCCGGCAGCCCTGCGCCGCGCGAAATCGTCGCCTTTGATTACATACAACCTCAAGAGCTGGTTGAGCATTCGGACTACACTGTCAGCCTCGCCGTCGTATTCGCGCCTCAAATGGAATCGGTGAAGCGAAGGACTCCCATCTACCCACGCCTTGTCGCTCGGCTGTTCGAACAAATTGGGCAAGAGGCAACCTGATATTTCCCGAATGCCGTTTCGATTGTCCCCCATGGACTTCGTATCCTGCCTCTTCATGGGCTATCATATCAGCGTTGTCGGATGTGCACCTACGCCCAGCAGAGACGAACGGATGGTAAACAGCTACGCCCAGTCAAGTCGACGTCAAACCCTGCGACTCTGTTTCGAACCCTTGGAGTCCAGACGATTACTAACGACGTTCACTGTTTCCAACCTTCTGGATGGGCCCGTCACAACGGCCGATGATTTACCTGGGAGTTTGCGGCAGGCCATCTACGACGCCAACCAAAATCCAGGCGCCGACACGATTCTCTTCGAATCCACCGCCAGCGGCACCGTTCGCCTGACTGATGGTGAATTGCGCATCACGGATGACCTCATCCTCAATGGCCTGGGTAGCCAGCAGACAACCATTGATGGAGAGCAAGGTTCCCAAGTCCTGGTGGTTACAAGCGCGGACCCGTACTACTTCATCAACGTAACCATCAGTGATGTGACGGTCACCGGTTCGACCCAAAGCGGAATTCAAAGCAGTCAAAATCTCACGGTTCGAAACAGTGTCATAACGGGAAACAACGGAAGTGGAATTTCTAACTCGAACGGTTCGATTCGCTTTCGATACAACCCAACGCTGACTGTCGAGCGAACCACAATCTCCAACAACTCTGGAGGAAGAGGTGGTGGCATTAGCACCAGTTCAACGCGATTGCGGATCATCGACAGTACGATTAGCGGCAACTCGGCAATATCGGGCGGTGGAGTCTCCGCTGATCTTGGGCAATATTCCGGACTGTCGAGAATCATCAACTCCACGATCAGCGGAAATACGGCGACTGAAACCGGCGGTGGCATTCACCATGTGAGTGGTTCGTTGGAAATCCGCCACAGTACGATCACCGACAACGACGCCCGCGAAGGCGATGGCGGCGGATTGGCAACCTTGGCTGACTATACACTGGCGACTTCTGTATTCTCCAGTGTGATCGCAGGAAACACGGGGGGCGATGTCGACGTATTTCCTGGAACTTTCAACACGGCTGTGTCCAGCGACGGCTACAACCTCATTGGGTTCGGCGAACTCAGTTACGTTTTCGATTCGCCGGGCGATGTGACCAATGTTAGCGATCCGGGACTCTCGCCACTTGCTGATAACGGCGGCCCTACCTTGACGCATAGCCTGATGCCATCCAGTCCCGCCGTAGATTCTGGCGATCCGACCTTGGTGGTTGGTAGCGATGCCCCAGAGTTTGACCAAAGAGGCATTCCGTTTCAGCGCATTGTCGGTGAGCGCATGGACAAAGGCGCCTTGGAACGAATTCCAGATCCCAGCATCGATGGCGACTTTAACGATGACGGAGTCTACGACTGCGATGATATCGACGCGCTGGTATTTGCACTCGCATCTCTCACCACTGACCGCGCCTTTGATCTAACCGGCGACGGCATCATCGACGACGCAGACCTGGATGCCTGGTTATCGGAAGCTGGGGAGGCAAACCTTGGCCCCAACCTAACCTACCTTCCTGGAGACGCGAATCTCGACGGTCGCGTCGATGTCGCAGATTTCAACATTTGGAACGCCCACAAATTCTCGTTGCTAACGGTCTTGCCTGGCTGGTGCCAGGGCAACTTCAACGCAGACAGCTTGGTCGACGTTAGGGACTTTAACGTCTGGAACGCCAACCGATTTCAGGGCACAACTTTCCCCGCGCTTGCAGCACCTCGTCTGCACGATCGCGATGCGATTCGGCACGCTCATGCTGACGGAAATGAACTGCAAAACCGACTTCGACGCGTCAATGCTTACGTTTCTGACCCCGTGGTCATCAGTGAACCCCTTTTGATGTTATAGTGACCATGCGGCGGGATGCTCCAAGCTGCTAACCTTTCGCTATGAGCGAATAGTTGGCTCTCTGGGGTTACCCCAGGGTACGTTGAAGGACTTGAATTTCGTCGCGTGGGCGGACCTGCGGCCCACCGCAGCATTGCCCACGCCAGACCGGAATCGTTGGAGCATTCTCGCCGCATTTCCAATTTGCCATCGTCGACTCAAGACCAGCCCGATGTCCGATCGCCATCTCCGTCTCGTTAAGGCCATGACGTCTGCGATGATCGCAGGCACATGGACACCCGCTGGAAGACAAGAGGCTTGCGTCCGCGTCCTCGGACGCAAGTGGCGGTGGCTGAGACCACTGATCGCGCGTGTCAATAAGTCATTCCTCGAGGACGAACGTCCGGCCTACTCCGACTTGTTCAACTTCCTGTCGACTGATGTCGCATTGCAACGGAATTATGTGAACAACTCCACTTGCATCGACAACGCGATGTCTTCAAACCTTACCTTCCAGGCGGCTTCCGGGATTGAACACTGGAAGATACTCCGCATCAACACGGTTGGTGAACTCGGAGAATGGTTGGGAATCCATCAGCGCGAATTGGACTGGTTTGCGGACCTGCGAAACTTGAACGCGTTATCCGGTGCATCACCGCTCTGCCATTATCGCTATCGTGTCCTGGCGAAGCGATTCGGTCAGGTGCGAATGATTGAATCGCCCAAAATCCGACTGAAGAAAATCCAGCGTCGGATCCTTTGGCAATTACTTGACGACATCCCATTGCATCCAAGCGCCCATGGATTCCGACGAGGCCATTCCATTCGGACTTTTGCGGAGCCTCATGTCGGCCAACAAGTCGTCTTGCGAATAGACTTGGAAAACTTCTTCGCCACCGTGACCTTCGCGAAAGTCCTTTCCCTGTTCCGAACAACCGGCTATCCCAATCGCGTAGCCATGCGCCTTGCCGGGATATGCACTAACATCACTCCTCAATGGGCTTGGCATCCTCATCTGGGACAAGTCTCGACGACGCGGAGGTGGCAAGTTACGCGACCATACAACCGACCGCATCTACCACAAGGCGCTCCCACGTCACCGGCGCTCGCAAACCTGGCCGCTTACCGAATGGATTGTCGACTTGCAGCCTATGCTGAAGCGAGTGGAGCCCAGTATACGCGGTACGCCGATGACTTGGTTTTCTCAGGCGACAAAGCGTTCGCACGATTTATTCATCGTTTCCAAATCCACGCTGCTGCCATCGTCTTGGACGAAGGGTTTGCGATCAATCATCACAAAACACGGACGATGCGAGCCGCCGGTCGTCAACGCATAGCAGGCATCGTGATCAACAAGCATCCGAATGTATTACGCCAAGAGTTTGATCTACTGAAGGCGATTCTGACCAATTGCATGCGACATGGTTGGAAAACTCAAAATCGAACTCAGCACCCCGATTTCCGTGCGCGGCTAATGGGCAGAATTGAACATGTCAAAATGATCAATCCCAACCGAGCTCAGCGACTCTTGGAGTTGTTCGATCGCATTGCGTGGTGAATGCCCGTCTGTGCCACGTTACTTCCCCACACCGTCTTTAAGCCGGAGATTTCCGGTTTTAAGAATCGTTCTCTTTTCTTAAGCATTGTGTGTTTCAGGCGAGCCCTACGGCGCGTTAAGATGAAACCAACGCTGTTGTGTTCGTCAATTTCAGAACGGGGCAGTGTTCCCGCCTACTCTAATTGTCGACGCAAAAATGACTCGATCCATCCCATCGCAACTTCGCGTCATGCTGGCGCTGATCGTTCTGTTTTCACACGGCGGCTCATCCCTCATGGCTGAGGATGGAGACGAAGGCGTACCCAGCAGACGTTCGCTGGAAGAGTTGAAAGTCTTCGGTGCAGCGAAGTCGAGCTACCTCAACTATGTGGCTCCTCGGAAATCCGGTAACGCTCCGCAACCTCGACTTGAGTCTTTTCAGGGGGAGGTGGCGCCGGTCCTTCAATCGACTTGCGTGCCGTGTCACGGCCCAGATACGCAAGAAGGCAATCTGCGGATTGACACGCTTGATCCTGATTTCTTCCACGGCAAAGACGTTGCTTGGTGGCTTGAGGTTCTGGCTATGCTGACCAAGGGGGAAATGCCTCCGAGGGACGAAGTAGAGCTGTCGGACGCGGATCGAAGCCGCGTTGTTGAATGGCTTTCGACGGAAATTCAACTCGCGTCCCATGCCCGGCGATCAGAACAGGGGCACTCTTCATTTCGCCGCATGACGCGGTATGAGTACAATTATGCCTTGCAGGATATCCTTGGACTTTCTTTTGACTTTGCCAAGGACCTGCCACCTGAGTCCACGTCCGAAGACGGATTTCAAAATAGCTCCGAGATGCTCCACATGTCGGCAATCCAATTGGCGACGTATCGTGAATCAGCACTCAAGGCGTTGAAGCTGGCGACCGTTGACGGAGACCAACCGCCGGCGAGCCATTGGAGCATCACAATGGAAGCCGCTGCGGCTCATGATTGGGAGAAGTTCGCAGAAGAGCGACGGCGGATTGAAGAGAAACACAAGGACAACAAAGAAGCGTTGGAACGCTCTCTAAAGCAGTACGACAACAAGTCGTCGAAGCGCCCGAACCGTACTTATTACGCCGACTTATCCAAGAATCGCTTCGTAAACACCTCTTGGAACTACGGCGGGGCGAAGTATGCCACAGCGCCTTCCGCGACTAAGCCCAAGGTACCGCCGATATCCCAGCAGGTTGCCATCATCCCACGACGTCAGAAACTGATCGTTGAGCTGGGGGATACGATTCCCGTTCGAGGTTCATTACGTGTTCGTATTCGCGCGTCGAGAACCGCCAACAAAAAGGCGAGGGATCCCAGTCTGCAACTTGAGTTCGGCTGGCAAGCCAGTAACGACTCGCAAGCTTCCGTTCGAATCAGCCCCCACGATTTGGTAATCTCGGCTGAGCCCGAAGACCCTGAATTCTACGAATGGACGGTGCCCCTCAGTGAGATTTACCCGAGAAATTCGGTTCGGAACATCTCGCAAATGGGCGATCTGCCAAGTCCATCAGAGTACATCAAGTTGGTCAATAGTTCCGAATCGAGGAGCGATATCCAAATCGACTATGTGGAAGTGACCGCTCCGGTTTACGACGAATGGCCAACCAAATCACATCAGAAAATTTTCGGAAATATCAAAAGCACAGCCGACGAAGCAGCAAACGCAAAGGAAATTTTTTCGCGTTTCATTTCCCGCGCTTGGCGTCGCCCTGTCACAGAAAAAGAGCTGGCACAAAAAGTCGCATTGTTCGGAAAACTTCGTCCACTTTGTGACTCCTTTGAACAAGCCGTCATCGAAGTGCTCGCAACGGCATTGTCCTCGCCTAAATTTCTTTATCTGGTTCAATCGCATCCCGAGAAAGAGCCATCCGCACTCAAAGCGGGCGAAGTCGCGACTCGCTTGTCAATGTTCCTTTGGAGTAGCATCCCGGATGACGAGCTCTCCAGATTGGCTGATGAAAATCGACTTGGTGACCGACGTGTACTGACGGCTCAAGTCGATCGCATGTTGGCTGACCCACGCTCTCGACGATTCTCCAAACACTTTATGCGACAGTGGTTGGGGATGGAGCTACTGGATTACCTTGACGTCGATCGAAAAGCCTATCGAAGTTTTGATCCCGCCTTGAAAGAGGCGATGCAGCAAGAACCTATCGAACTGTTCACTGATATTCTGCATAACGATGCGAGCGTCCTCGACTTCCTCCATGCAGAATACACCCAGGCGAATGAACGACTTGCTCGTCATTACGGTCTGAAAGACATCTACGGCAATCATTTTCGACGTGTTTCACTCGATCCAGCCACAGGTCGGGGCGGTTTACTAACGTCCGCTGGGTTGCTCGCGATGAACTCTGATGGCAAAGATTCGCACCCATTAAAACGCGGCATCTGGTTGCTCGAACGACTGTTGAATGATCCGCCGCCACCTCCTCCGCCCGCAGTCCCCGAAATCGACTTGACGGATCCGGAGATAGCCAAGATGACACTGAAAGAACGGATTGAGGATCACCGCAATGATGCTGCCTGCTTGTCTTGTCACCAGAAAATTGACCCGTGGGGCATCGCATTCGAGAATTACGACGCAATCGGTAACTGGCGAACGGAAGTTCAGGGCAAGCCAGTGGATGCGTCAAGCCGCTTATTTAACGGCCAGCCCTTGGAAGGTATGGATGGTCTGAAGCGATTCTTGCTGGAGAATCGTCAGGATCAGTTTGTAAAGGCGATGGTTCATAAAATGACAACCTACGCATTGGGACGCCCATTGAATTTTGGCGATCTTTCAAGCGTCGATAAGATAACTGCCGATGTTCGCAAACAGGGCGATGGGCTTGCTAAAATGGTGAGCGCCATCGTTACGAGCGATCTATTTCAAGCGAAATAGTTGGTTCCTCGAATTCCATTGAAGGAAGGTACACCGATGTCACACAATCTCGCATCGCTTGATCGCCGCCGATTCCTACGAGGCTCTGGCGTTGCGTTGACGCTCCCTTGGCTGGAGTGCCTGACTCGTTACGCCCATGCCGCCGACCAACCTGCGAATCCCAAACGCCTGGCCTGTTTCTACATTCCCGACGGCGTGCCAATGCCGCTCAAAGAGGACCCTGCCCACAAAGATTGGGCTTGGTTTCCCCATGGCGGCGGAAACGATTTTACGCTGACGAAATGTCTTGAGCCGCTCGAGTCCTTGCGAAATGACATGACCATCCTGGCCGGCTTTTCCCATCCTGCCGCACGCACGACCCATGGTCACTCGAACGCCGATCAGTTTCTCACCGGCGGCGATACTGGCGCTCATGGCGACTACAGAAATACTATTTCGCTTGACCAGGAATTTGCCTCGCACGTAGGTGACCAAACGCGTTTTGCGTCGCTAGTCATGTCAACGGACGGCGGCACCGGGACTCCTCGCGGCGCCCATACGTTATCTTTCAATCGAAGTGGGCGAGCCATTCCCGCTGAACACCGTCCGAAACGAATCTTCGATATGCTCTTTGTGAAAAGCGACGAAGACGCGGCTCGGCGATTGGCACTCAGCCAAAGTGCTTTGGATGATCTCCTTGAAGACGCCCGATCGCTACGAAATTCGTTGTCCACAAATGACCAACGAACACTGGACGAGTATCTACAATCCGTTCGAGAAACGGAGATACGTATCGAAAAGGCCAAACGGTGGATGAATATCCCCTTACCCAGTGTCGAGGTTGACCATCTGAATCTCGACATAACACCAGAGGACCCGCGCGTCTTCTTGCAGACAATGTTCGAGTTAATTTACCTCGCCTTCAAAACCGACTCGACGCGTGTCGCGACTTATCAGCTGGGTCGAGAAAATGGTGTGGGCATCAGCGACTATTTGGCTCGCGCCGTGGGGTTCAAGCTGACACACCAGTTGTCGCACAACACCAAAGAACCGGGCGGCTGGAAGAATTTTGGAACTTACTGCCGTTTCTTGAGTGAAGAGTACGGGCGGTTTAACAATCGCTTAAAGGAAACCAAGGAGCCTGCGGGCGATGGCTCGATGCTGGATAACACATTGTGTTTGTTTGGATCAGCCTCCAGCGCATTCCACCTTTCTCGGAATTATCCTCTGATTCTATCCGGTGGAAAGAACATGGGATTCCGGCATGGACAGTACCTGAATCTTGGGCCCGACCAGCCCGCGGGCGGAGCCTGGACAGGAGGCAGGGAGCCTTGGCAGAAAGAAATTACGCACCAAGATGTGCCTCTGTCCAATCTTTTTGTCACTATGCTTCAACGCCTTGGCGTGCAAACTCAGAGTTTTGCCGGTAGCACAGGTACCGTAGAAAACGTTTAGGACGCTGGAGAGTCACGCCGCTAGCATTGAAAGAAAAGATTCTTCCTTTGCTGCCTTTTTCTTCGACGACAGCTCTATCAGTATCTAGGTCAGGGGCGTATAAAACCAACTACGGCACTACAAAGGATGAAAATTCGTCGAGGCAAATGATGGAACAATTACGCACGCAGGTTTGGGACCACTTATTTAAGACGGGTCCCCAAACCGTCGAACAAATATCGGGCAGTTTAAGCATGGATTCAGCCACAGTAAGCTTGGCTGTACAACATGAGTGGTTTTCCGTTGCCAATTCCGTGGTGGAAATTGCGACCGGAAAGCCCGGATAATCTCAGCAGTTAGTGATTCCCATGGCCACGGCTTCACGTGTCCATTCAACCGAATATCCCTAAATCTACAGCCCCGCGAGAAGATTCTGCTCGGAATACTCAAAGCGGGGTTCCTATTGGAACGATTCGGACGTAGGATTCCGCATTGGCCACGAACTCAGGCCATCAGCTTGACTTTAGATTGATCCGTCTAGTTCGCTTTGCGACGACCGCGATTTTTCTTTTTATGCGGTTGATCTTCCTGTTTCGGTTCCGTCCAAGTACCACTTCGGTGCTTGCGGTGGCTAGCGTTTTACTCAGGAGTGACAAAATATGTCGCAAGGT
>CAYYHV010000028.1:10004-14272 GCA_964471695.1 uncultured Pirellulaceae bacterium | reverse complement strand
CGGAAAAAGGCTTCGGCTTCATTGAAGGCGAGCGTGGAGAATTGTTCTTCCACCACTCAGCCGTTGAAGGCGAGTCGTTCGAATCGCTTCGCGAAGGCCAGACCGTTGAATACACGGAAGGTCGCGGACCCAAAGGCCCACGCGCCGAGTCCGTAAAGGCTGTCTAAGCTTGGTGAATGGGTCGAATCTCGACCTGATCAGCTGAACACAAGTGACTCCGGCCCGCGCCGGAGTCATTTTTTACGTCAGGTTTCTTTGGCCGCGATACGCTCCCTCGTGATTTCCGAAAGATCGTATGCCTCTCGCGGAAATTCATCTAACGCCCAGCGAGCAGGACCTACCTAGTAGCGTTGCTCAATTTCTCCAATTCGCTGAAAAGCGACTGGTATTGCTTGCCGAAGACCAACCGAAACGAGACGTCGGTTTTGTGCCAAGCAACTATCTTTCCGTTTGTCGGTATCTCGTCGGAATTCTCGAATCCAATCTTTGCAACGGCAACTCACTCTGCGAGTGGGGCAGCGGCTTGGGTGTGGTGACGTGCCTGGCGTCTCTGCTTGGATTTGATGCGTGCGGGATTGAAATTGATACCGACTTGGTTTCTGAATCTCAGCATCTAGCAACCAAACATTCAACGTCGGCAAAATTCATTCACGGCAGTTTTATTCCCCCAGGCGGTGAACGGCATGCCAAAGAGGCTTTTGAAGACAACGCCCAGCGTTATCCGTGGCTGTCAGTCGAAGAGGACGACACCTACACAAGGTTGGGAATGCCGTTCGACTCTTTCGACATCGTTTTCGCGTACCCTTGGCCGGGCGAAGACTACTTTATTGAGCGACTGTTTGAGGACAACGCAGCCAACGGCGCCCTGCTACTGACTTATCACGATACCGGCTCACTCAAAATCCGCCGCAAGGTCGCAGTATCGTTGGTGTGATTTTTATGGGCATCGTTTCTAACGATTCGTAGCGTCTGCGCGTCCGCTATTCTGTTCAATCTGCCTATCCCCGAAGAAACTTTCGCAAATTCGGCTCCCTTTGCGACTCGATGATCACTCAATAAGAAGGTTCTTCTTTTTTTTGGTCCGTTTTACTTTCTCTAATACGATTCGGTTTGATCCTTTCAGGCGATAGAATGCTCCGTGAACTCGCTGTCGTCGGGGGCAACCGCCCAAAAGGCCAGCCTGCAAATTGAACGCGGAGCACTTTTCCATGCTGACTCGCAATCCACGAAGCCGAGCGTTGATACTAGCGGCGACGGTTATAGGTTTTTGCGCGTCCGCACGAGCCGACGACTGGCCAACTTACCGACACGATCACCGTCGTAGCGCCGTCTCTCATGAATCGCCTGACACGCTTCGTCTGGTCGAAGCCTGGAGGTGGAAATCCCCATCGGCGCCGCTCGCAGCCTGGCCCGGACCGGCTCGATGGGACGCCTATGCCGGCATTCGTGGATTACGCGCCATGCGGAATTATGATCCCGCCTTTCATGTCATCGCCGCGGATGGCTCGATTTTTTTCGGATCGAACTCCGATGATACGGTACGACGAGTCGACGCTGACACCGGTAGCGTCGAATGGTCGTTTACCGCAGACGGTCCCGTTCGCATCGCTCCCGAGTTCGCCGATGGAAGAATCTACTTCGGCGCGGATGACGGTCACGCTTATTGCCTGAATGCGAAGGATGGCAAACTCCAATGGCGTCATCGACCGGTCGAACCCAAACGTTGGTTGCTGAACGATGGACGAATGATTTCACCACTTCCCATTCGATCCGGCGTGCTGGTACAAGACGGAATGGCCTATTTCGCGGCCTCGCTCGCACCATGGAAAGAATCTTACCTTTGTTGCGTAGATGCGATCGACGGCTCGACCGACAATGGCTTTACCAAGAGCGTGGGCGAGGGAAAGACACTCGAAGGCGCCTTGCTTTCATCATCGACTGATCTTATCCAGCCCCAAGGCCGAGTGGCTCCCTTAATTTTTGACCTGAGAGATGGAGAATCCAAGGGATCGCTGTCAGGGGGCGGAGGCAGTTTTGTCCTACTGACGGATGACGACGAGATTCTGCACGGGCCTGGCAATAAACAAGGAGTTATCCAGGGTTCCAATGCCGATCGAAAAAAAGTCGCCTCTTTTGAGAACGGCAATGCGATCGTGGTTTCGGGAAACACGAGTTACTTGCTCAGCGATACATCCTTGGCGGCCTATGATCGCAGGAGCAAAAAAATCCGCTGGTTGGTGCCAGCCGACGCGCCGTTTGATCTTATTCTCGTCGGTGACATACTCTTTGCGGCTGGAAACGGACATGTTTCGGCTTATACCACTACCGATGGTTCACGAGTCTGGTCCGCCGACGTGGCTGGGCGTTCCCATGGACTTGCATTTGCCAACGGTCGCTTGTACGCAACGACGGAAACGGGCGTGATCCATTGCTTCGCACCGACCGACCGTGAGTTAACCCAGCCATTGTCCGCAACGGCGCATCAGGCTGCTATGAATCAAAAGCCAGACAACGATTCGCAAGCCTCGGCCCCGATTCGGAAAGTCAGTGAACGCGGTTTGCTCGATCGCTGGGTGTTTCAACGTAATGCGATCACCGACCCCAAAGTCAACAATCAGTCTCGCCCATTGCCCGCAACCGTATCGGGTCGTTTCCAAGTCAAGCCGGCTGGCGACTTGGAGGCCTTGGAACTGGACGGAGCCACGAACGATGTCGTCGTGCTTCAACAGTATGATGCGACCAAAGCTCCTGGTGATGCATTGACGGCTGAGACTTGGGTACGCATCGACGCCCCACTGGACTGGGGCGGGTTGCTAAGTATTTCTCAAGATAATGGAGCCTACGAGCGAGGCTGGATTCTTGGCTTTCGCGGGAAAAAATTTGGATTCGCCGTCGCCGGGGAGAAAGGAAACGACCAACTGACTTGGATCGTTTCGCCTGACGAATTTATCCTTGGATCATGGCATCATGTCGCTGGGACCTACAACGGGACCGTTCAGCGGCTGTATGTGGATGGAGAGATGGTGGCCGAATCGAAAGTTCAACGGGGAAAAATCCGCTACCCCGACAAAGCACGCTACGTTGTAGGTTCCTATTGGGACAAAGATGAGCATTTCAGAATGCGCGGTGCCTTACACGAAGCCCGCTTATACAATCGCGCCCTTGATGCCCGGATGATTTCTCGCCACGTGGCCGAAAAATCAAACCAACTCCCAACCGCCCCAGTCGCTGTTGAAGACGATGTGGCCCAACTCGCCTCGGGACCCGTCTTGCGTTTCAAGGCCGATGGTAGTGCTACCGTCCAATGGGAAACGAAACAGCCCGCACCAAGTCGCCTGGTCGTGCATCTCGACAGTCGCGTGGTCCAGGAACGATCGGACCCGTCGCTAAAAACGTCGCATGAAGTTCGACTGCAGCCCCTCGCCCCCAGTACGCTGTTTTCGTATCGCATCTACCTGCCTCGAACCAATACTGAAGCAGAGACTGACGATGCATCGACGCCCAACGAAAAATGGATCGCGACACGCGAGTTCGGTTGTGACACCCACTTCAACTACGCCCGCATGAACGGCTCCGCATTCGAAACAACGACAAGCGACCCAAACCGTTGGCCCGTAACCACTGGCTTGGCAATTGTTCTTGATGACCAATCAGTCGCCGAATCCCTGGCGGCTGAGACGGCAATGTACGTTTCCCTCATATCCGACCAAGATGCAATAATCGCCGACGCGCGTACCGACTGGATTGCTGAAGGAATTTATGGTCCCCGACTGACGGCCCGTCGATGGGATGAACGAATCCCCACCCGCAGTGCGGCGCTGATTGTCGCGAACAAAGGGGGGGACATCGATGACTTGGTCCCACTACTCCAACCCGACGGCAAGTTACTGCTTGGCGAACAAATCGTTGCAGTTGGCGCGCCGCTTGAAGGTGCGAGCGCCTGGACCCACATGTACGGTCGCCCCAACAACTCGGCATATGGTGGGGAAAGCCTGGGCGGTGCCAAATCATACGACGACTTGACGCTACAATGGCTTGGGCGGCCAGGACCACGGTATCAATCGGACCGAGGAAATCGAAAGCCCGCTCCTCTGGCTGCCGGCGGTCGACTCTATATGCAGGGACTCAATCGACTGATCGCCGTCAACGCTTACTCGGGAGTAATTCTTTGGTCCGTAGAATTACCGGCATTGCAACGCTTCAACATCCCGCGTGACACTTGCAATTGGTGTGCAGACGAGTCGCGCGTTTGGTTGTCGATGCAGGAT
>CAYYHV010000028.1:0-9994 GCA_964471695.1 uncultured Pirellulaceae bacterium | reverse complement strand
GTGCCACCGGGCGGTTTCTCGAATCGCGCACAATAAATCGGCCCGAGGGAGCCACGGATGAAGTCAGCTGGGGGTTCTTGGCTCGAGTCGAAGACCAGTTGCTTGGCAGTGCAGTTGCTGAGGGCGGCCACTTCACGGATTGGTGGGGTGGCGCGAGTTGGTACGACGGAAAGTCTGGAGCGCTTACCCATAAAGTTTGCAGCATGAACCTGATCTCTTACGATGCCGAATCGGGGGACGTACAGTGGACTCACGAGCGGGGTGGGGCCATCGTCAACCCGACGATTACGGTTGTCGGCGACTTGGTGATTTTTGCCGAGAATCCGAATCTATTCGCCAAGAAGAAATCTCGCTTCGACGACAACCTATTCAGTCAGCTTAAGTTGGTTGCGCTGGATCGCAAGACGGGAAAGGTCCGTTGGGAACAACCGCTTGAGCAACGCGATGGCACCGCGGCTTGTTATGTCGCCGCTACATCAAAAGGGATCGTCTACCAAACGTCTTCGAAAGGTGCGTTTGATATCAGCGTTCGCGATCCAGAGACCGGTACGACGCGATGGACCAAGACGTACCCTTGGGAAGTCGATCATCACGGCAAGCATATTTCTCGTCCAGCCATCATGGGCGACCGCGTAATTATTCGGCCTTACGTTCTGGATATGAAAACGGGCGAGAAGCTGAATCGTCAATTCCCCAAAGGTCACCAGTGTGGAACCTACACCTGCACGGATAGCACAATCTTCTTGCGTGCCGGCGACATGACGATGTGGGACCTCGAGAAAAACACCTCAACCAGATTGAATCGGGTTCGGCCAGATTGTTGGATCAGCACCATTCCAGCCATGGGTATGCTGCTTTCACCAGAAGGTGGTGGCGGTTGTAGTTGCGGCTCGTGGCTGGAAACGTCGATGGGATTCATCCCGAACGTCCATGCGAAGCCGCGAGCAACCGAATGAATTTGCGATCGCATACGAACCCGGATTGGTACGCATACCTGAAATCGTTTTTGCATTTCGATTGTGAAGCCCATCGTGTGCGCCGACGAGCCACCTTGTTGCTCCAACGCATGACTCCTTTCGTTCTATTATTCACCGTCCTCGGATCGAACGCCTTCGCTTGCCGATATACCATTCGCGACATCGGCTTTGTTGACATGCAGGGCCCCACCTACAAAATCTGGTTGGTTGGCGGGGATGCCGACAGGGCAGGGCAGGCCAAACAGTGGCTGGGTCCATCCAACATTCAAGTCGCAGCCATTCCAGATGGCGCATCGGAACACCCAGCAGTCCGCTTGGCAGGGACCGAATCCATCGCGCGGACAACAACGGAAAGCCGTCGGGTAGATAAAGCCGGCTTGCCCATCCATCTTGTACTCGAAGGACCAGGCGATCGTTTCTTGTATCTCGGTCGCGCAAGCGGGGAATCGGAATTCAAATCACTGATTAATTCCGCCGTCACATCGCCGGCTCGGGACAAAATCCAGCGTCTCGCGCTGGAAACATTTGCCTTTGTCGTCAGTGTCGAAACCGATCCACAGCTTACCGTCGAAGCATCGAGTCGTTTGAAGCAGTTCGAGTCCCAATTGCCGCGATCAATCGACCATCCCGTAATCACACTAGACCTGACCAAGTCGCAGCAGGAAGAGCGTGTTTTGCTGTGGTCGTTGGGCATCGACGCCAGCCATCGTCCTGCCGTGACCGTTCTCTATGGTCGGGGTAAACGTATGGACGCGCCGGTCTACGGCGACCATCTGGACGCCAAATCGGTAGCTCTCAAGCTGGCGTTTGTCGGCGAGTCGTGTGAGTGTGAGACCGATCGCGACTGGGTCAATGAGCCCGTTATTCCGATGCGATGGGGACCTGATCAATGGGAGCAAACGCGTACCCTGCTTGGATTTGATCCGGAGAGTCCTCTCGTGAAAGCAGAAGTCGTAAGAATCATCGGAAAGGGGATTCGCCCCGACGAAGCGGACCCACGGAAACCTCGCGATGACATGGCCAGTATCCTGTTGGGCTATCGGGAAGTCGACGTGCCCGATTCGTCTCCCGCCGCCCAAGTTTCAGTCCGTTCCAACGACGTCTCCACCGCTTCAATAGACGCATTGCCAGTGTCTGGTGACACCGACGGAATGTCGACCAACGCGTCTGAGGTCGTGCCGCCCAAAATCGCGGCTGAATCTAAAACCGACTTGGCACCAAACTCGCTGAGATACTCAGTAAGCCGCGGAGTTTTTGGCGCCATTGGCTTTGTGGCGTTATGCAGTCTAATAGGCGTTGCGTTTCTCGTAGCAAAATCGTCGAGGTAGTGTACGTGCTGAATATTATTGCAAAAGAGGCTTGGTATCGACGCACGACCTCGCTGCTACTCACCACGGTTATCGCTTTCGCCGTGGCGATTCTCATTCTCTTTCGAACCATGGCGAGTGCAGGCGAAAACGAGACACGAATTATTCAACGTGATCTTGGATTAAACGTCGTGATCTTACCAAGCTCGATGACGCTCGACCGATACTGGACTCTGGGCTATTCCGACCGAACACTCCCCCAGTCGTATCTCGACAAAGTCTCGAATCAAAAAGTCGCCAATCGGTTGGTTCCCATGTTACGCCGCCCAGTATCCGTTGGCGGTGTTGAAGCCATGTTGACTGGGATTGGCTCTGAAGTCTTTAAGGGTAACAAGAAGATGAAAGCGGTCTTTGGCCGCGAGGTTCCGCCTGGAAAAGTCATCCTGGGCGCCGAAGTTGCCGTTCGATTGGGAGCAGAACGAGAGGGCGAAATTAACGTCTTTGGCGAGTCGTTCAAGGTCCAACATATATTGTCTCGTGCCGGCACACCGGAAGACATCTATATCTACGGCAACCTTTCTGATGTTCAGCGACTTTTGAAGTTGGAAGGTCGCTTGGGAGAAATTCAAGCGATCGAGTGTCATTGCGCCGAAGACGTTGACGATCCCTTCGAACACTTGCAGTCGCAACTCACCGCCCTTCTTCCAGAAACGCATGTCGTGCGCCGCGAATCGTTGGCCGAAGGCCGTCGACAACAACGGTTAATGGCGGAACGTTTCGCCGGTTGGACGACGCCTCTTTTGGTAATCCTGTGTGGGGCTTTGATTGCAGCATTGTCGGCTCTGAACGTACGAGAGCGGCGACGCGAACTGGGTGTTTTTCAGGCGCTGGGATTCAGCCCGCTGGGAGTTGCCACGGTTTTTCTTGGACGAGTCATGCTGTTGGGACTGATCGGCGCCGCACTTGGAACCATGTTGGGCCACTTGCTGGCCACCACCATTGGTCCTTCCATTTTCCGAGTCTCCCCAAAGTCGATTGTTTTCGACCCGAATTGGATGGGATTCGCCATACTGCTAACCCCCGTATTTGCTGCCACGGCCGCCTTGCTGCCTGCCGTGTACGCCGCCACCCTCGATCCCGTAGAGTCGTTACGCCATGAATAACGAAGCGATTCTAAGCATCGACTCAGTCTCCAAGGAGTACCGGCGTGGACGAGCCTCGGTCAAGGCAGTTGCCAGCGCATCCGTCGTCCTGAACTCTGGCGAATTCGTGATCATTCGAGGCCCGAGCGGCTCGGGAAAATCAACCTTACTCTTGATGGCAGGCGGCATGCTCCGCCCGACTTCCGGCACCGTGGCTCATGCTGACACCAGCATCTACGATTACACTGCGTCGGAGCGCACCCGGTGGCGCCGCAGCCATGTTGGGTTTGTCTTCCAACAGATACACCTGTTGCCTTACCTGAGTATTCGAGAAAACATTCTTGTCGCTTCCACAGGAATTGCCAGCTCAGAAGTCGATCGCTGGCTCGATCAGCTAAATCTCGCCGATCGCGCGGCACATCGTCCGTCAGAATTGAGCGTTGGAGAACAGCAGCGCGCCGCCTTGATACGAGCCATCATTCGTCGGCCCACCTTACTTATGGCCGACGAACCGATAAGCCATCTCGATCCTGAGAGTTCCGCTCTTGTCGTGAGCGCGTTAGACTCTTACCGAAAAGAAGGGGGCACGGTGATGATGGTAACGCATCACTTCGATAACCAAGTGGCGGACGAAGATTCTCTCCGACACCTCACAATGTCCCAGGGGCAGTTGCTTGCAGCGGAGACAACTCCATGAGACGACGGCGAGGAAGTAGTTCGGGCATCCTGCTGATTCTTGGCTCGGTTATCCTTCTTGTCGCGGCCATTGTGCTGTTACGCATGAACCAAAACTCTGGTCAAGCAAACTCTCACGCCGACAGTTTACGTCTCTACTGTGCAGCAGGCATCAAACCCGTTATTGAAGCCGCGATTCGCGAGTACCAAGCCGAGTTTGGCACCAGAGTCGAAGTCCAGTATGGCGGGTCTGGCACGTTGCTCAGTCAACTTGAGGTTCGCCCAGACGGAGTCGATCTATATCTTGCCGCGGATAGCAGCTACCTTCGACTCGCTCAAGACAAGGGACTCGTTCGAGAAACGCTAACCCTCTCGAAACTACAGCCAATCCTCGCGGTTGCAGCCGGCAATCCCCTCGGACTCGACTCGACGAGTTCCATACTGCAACCGAACGTACGTTTGGGGTTGGCCAATCCTGACGCAGCCGCCGTGGGGAAGATTGCCAAGAAAGTCTATTCTCAGACCGGCGATTGGGCGACAGTGGCGGAACACTGCAAAGTCTACAAACCCACGGTCAATGAAATCGCCAACGACGTGGTCATTGGAAGTATCGACGCCGCGATCGTTTGGGACTCGACGATCGCCTTAATCGAACGACTCGAGGCAGTCGAACTTCCCGAATTTTCAAACGCAACGCGCACCGTTACGGTTGGCATCACAACCACAACGACTCGCCCGGCAGCAGCTCTACGTTTCGCCCGTTATCTCAATTCGCGAGAGCGCGGCAGTAAGCTCTTTGCCAAGCATGGCTTCCAAACCATTGAGGGCGACCATTGGGCGCCAACCCCGGAAATCGTGTTCTTTGCGGGTTCGATTTTCAATCAAGCCATCGAAGACACCATCAAGGATTTTGAAAAAAGAGAAGGCGTCGAAGTCTCCCGAGTTTACAACGGTTGTGGAATCCTTGTTGGACAGATGCGAGCCGGTGCTTCTCCCGATGCCTACTTCTCTTGTGACAACTCCTTCATGGAGCGAGTCGGTGATCTCTTTCATCCATCGAGCAAGATTGCTGAGAACCGTTTGGTGCTGATTGCCACAAAATCCAATTCTAAGCGGATTGAAAATGTGAACGATCTGGTCATACCGGGCCTACGAGTCGGATTGGCTCACCCCGAAAAATCAGCGCTGGGGCATCTGACGCTACAATTGCTCGATGAACTAAAGATTACGGAACCATTGAAAACGTCGGGAAACTGGAAGCAAGACGCCCCGCAAGGTGACTTTCTGGTCAACTCATTGCGAACCGGAGCGCTCGACGCTGCGATCGTTTACGCCAGCAATGCCCAACCCTTCGCCGAAAGTGAATTGGCGATCATCCGTATCGAGCATCCATCGGCTGTTGCGATCCAACCCTATGCCATCGCGCGTACCAGTCAGTATCCGGCAACAATGCGACGACTTCTTCAGGCGATTCGATCGAAGTCGTCGAAGGAACGATTCGAGGATTTGGGATTTCGTTGGATCGCTGAGAACGAGACGTCCGAAACGCCATGAGCCGAAGTCGAGGTAAAACTGCTGATGTACCGTTTCACGCAATCTTCGTGACGCTTGGTTCCGTCTATATTTTGCTCGTCCTGGCGATGCTGTTTGCTGGCGTCAGCTTTACCAACCCATCTGAGTTGATGACGGCTTTGTCGAATCCGGAGATTCAGTATGCGTTTCGCCTGAGCCTCCTTACATGCACGATCGCCACGGTCCTTTCCCTTTGGATTGCCGTCCCTTTGGCCTATTACTTGGCAAGGTTTGAATTTCGCGGCAAGGCGTTTATCGAAGCCATGGTGGATGTGCCCATTGTCCTACCACCGCTTGTGGTCGGCCTGCTACTGTTGATCCTATTTCAGACGCCCATGGGTAGGAGCTTTGAATCCTGGATTCCGGTTACCTACGAAATACCCAGTGTCATCCTGGCACAGTTCTCCGTTGCCTGTGCTTTTGCCATTCGCACACTTCGCGTCACCTTTGACCAATTCGATATTCGGCAAGAAGACGTGGCTCGCACATTGGGATGTACACGTTGGCAAGCCTTTCTCCGAGTCGTCCTTCCCGAGGCCGCCCCAGGTATTTTGGCAGCCGCCACGATCGCATGGGCTCGAGCCCTCGGTGAATTTGGCCCGATCCTGGTCTTCTCCGGGGCGCCTCGCATGAAAACCGAAGTTTTGCCAACTACGGTATTTCTCGAATTGAGCGTCGGTAACTTGGAATCCGCTTTGGCGGTGTCACTCTTGATGGTCATCATGGCATCCCTTGTTCTTGGTATCGCGCGTCTGCTGGGCATGAAAGGCGGTGCATGGTGACGCAGTCGAGTTTAGCAACCGCCGATGATCTGAGTTCAGCGATTCCAGCGCTCCGTCTCGATGGCCTCGGCGTTGACGCAGGAGACTTTCGAGTCCGCGATGTCAACTTTCAGATCCCGAAGGGCCGTTGGTGCGTTTTGATGGGGCGCACAGGAACCGGCAAGACGACTTTGCTCGATACCATTTGTGGATTGCGCAGACCCACCGAGGGCTCGATCTGGATCGAAGGCACCGACGTCACACAGTTTACGCCGGGAGACCGCGGCATTGGATACGTGCCGCAGGACGGTGCGCTATTTACGCGATCCACCGTGCGTCAACATCTGGAGTTCGGTTTGACCGTCGGAAGGCGTCCACGAATACTGAAAACCGAAATCGCGCGACGCGTCGACGAATTAGCCATATTGTTGGGTATATCTCATCTGCTAAAAAGACGACCCAGAGGTTTGTCTGGTGGAGAGCGACAGCGTGTCGCGTTGGGAAGAGCGCTCGCGCACCAACCCTCCTTGTTACTCTTGGACGAGCCGCTGAGTGCACTGGACGATGAAACGCGTGAGGAGATGTACGATTTGATACGGCGTCTTCGCAAGGAGACCGAAGTGACGGCTTTGCATGTCACACATTCCCGCGAAGAAGCCAATCAGCTGGCAGACATGAGCTTGCGATTCCATGATGGCAAACTGTCGACGATACCTCATGATGCTCAAACGGAAACACATCGGAGCCGAGGAGAATCAGCTTGATCACACTAGAATACTTTGCTCAGGCAAGGCAAGCCGCGGGTTGCGATCACGATCAGTTTGATATGGAGACTTCGTTGACATTGCAAGAACTGATCCAACGTAGTTGTGAACGTCACGGCGAAGGACTCAGTGAGATATTGCTCGACCAGCAAAAACTGGCGGCTTGGATTTTGGTGTCGATCAATGGCACGGCTGCAACGAACCACGAACAAATATTGCATGATGGCGATGTGATCCGATTGCTCTCACCCATCTCCGGAGGATAATCGTGGAACCGAAATCGAACCCGCTGAACGTATCCAACGCGTCACTCACCGCGGAGGAAAAATCCACCTATGAATGGCAGATGTGGGTGCCCGGTGTCGGCGAAACGGGGCAAGAAAAACTCAAGTCCGCCAGTGTATTGATATCCCGTTGCGGTGGACTGGGCAGTCCCGTGGCTTATGAGTTAGCCGCGGCTGGCATCGGCAAATTGGTCATTGCCCATGCCGGCAACGTTAAACCGAGCGACCTCAATCGGCAACTGCTGATGACGCATGACTGGTTGGGAAAACCGCGCGTTGAATCTGCCAAACGGCGACTTCAAGAACTCAACCCGCGTCTTGAGGTCGTTACCGTCCCCGAAAACATCAACGACATCAATGCGGACAAAATCGTCCGCCAAGTCGACATCGTGGTCGACGCGGCTCCCATGTTTGAAGAACGATTCGCCATGAATAACGCGGCATTTGCTCAAGGAAAGCCGATCGTAGAGTGCGCGATGTATGATTGCGAATGTTCGATTACGACCATGATCCCTGGCCAAACCGTCTGTCTTCGGTGCCTTGTCCCGAGTGTCCCGCCGGCTTGGAAACGGGAGTTTCCCGTATTTGGCGCGGTGTCGGGAACGGTCGGATGCATCGCCGCCATGGAAGTCATCAAGCTTATCACGGGCATCGGCGCCCCCCTTGCGAATCGAATGCTCACGATCGACTTACTCAACAACAAATACGAAACAATCCAGCTCAGGCGGCGGGCTGAATGTCGGAACTGCAAACCTTCCTGAGTTCTTCTACTCAGTCGTCTTTTCCGATCTGAGCCGGCCGGTTCTCTTTGCGAACGCCTCAATATCGTCTGCGGATTCTGCGATATACCGATTGCCGGGGCTTCTCTCCGACTTAAGGATTCTGTGGGTCTCTACCAGGTACTCCTCGCACCGTTCCAAATGGCCTTCTGCCTCAAGACATTGTGCGAACAACTGCCGAAGGCGAAACGTGGAACCTCCGGCAACTCCGAACAGGTCTCCATTTATGCGAATGGTATCTGGAAGCAGCTCCATGGCCTCGGCATAGTCTTTTTGTTTGACCAACAGCCTGGACAATTTCCGGCGAATGGAAACCGTATTGTTATGCTCTTCGCCATACACCTCAGCTCGAAGTACCAACAGCTCACGAAAAATCTCCTTAGCTTTGCCAAATTCGTTAGCCGACTGGTATGCCCGTGCCAGACTTGCAGACGCACCCGAGTAGCGAGTCTCTTTCCCGTACTCAGTCTCGACTTCTTTCCTCAATTCAACGAGATCATCAATGACATCTTCACCCTTGCCCATATCAATCTGTGCAACAGCAATATTGTGGCGCAACGACAGCGCGAATTCGGCAGGAGAACCGATGCGCTTATGAAGACTTAGTGCCTTCTCATACAATTTGAGGGCTTCAGCAAACTCTTCGAGTTGAGCGTGAATGTTCGCCAGATTGTTGAGTGAGTCGATAGTATCGCGGTTCTCTTCGCCAAGTAGAATTGAGCGCCTTTCGTAGACTTCCCGCCGGAGCAAAAGGGCTTCCTTGATATGCTCCACAGCTCTGGTCGACCTCAAAGTGCCTGCATACTTATCTTTGGTCGTGAGCTCCTCCAACTCGTCACGTACTTCTGAGTCGCGATGATACTCCAAGGCCTCGGCAAAAAAGTACATGGACTGATCCAACGAGCCTAAACCCCGGTAAGTCATCCCCAAGGAGCGGCATACTTGCGCTTTGACTTCATTCGGCAAGTCGGATTGGTCAATTTTCTGGCTCGCAACATCCACGACTTCACGCACAGTCGCCTTATGCCCATGCTTTGAGGGGCGAGCCGATTGGAGAATCGTATCCAGAAAATCACGGACGGCATCGGACGTTTCCGCTGAGTGCTCCGCCCGCTTACGAGCCTGCGACTCTCGCTCTGCCGCTTCTGATGCGAGCTGTTCCTGACGAATCGAAAGTTTCAAGTTCCGCTCGGCCCGCGCCCATTGGGTTCCAGTCCCTATGATGCCCGCAATTAGCGAGAGACCCACAATTCCACCAACCAGTAATCCCCAACGATTGCGTTCCATGAATTTCGCAGCCCGGTAGCGAAACGAATCCGGACGCGCAGCCACCGGCAGCCGATCAAGGTTGCGACGCAAGTCTTCTGCAAACTGGTCCGCTGAATGATAACGTCGCTCTGGTTCCTGCCGCAGGGCCATCATAACAATGTGATCTAAATCGCCAGCAAGTCGCCGCTTAAGCGTGCGAACGTCTGTCCCGCGAATTCGGCTCAGGTCTTTCGCCGCAAGATGTTTTTCAGCATTGCCGTTGTTAAGCTTCGTAGGGCGAAAGACAGCATCGCTTGGGCGAGTCGTAGAGTCTGGCGCCGGCAGTCGCCCGGTTAGTAACTCGAACAAAACCACACCCAGTGAGTAGATATCCGTCGCCGTTGTGAGGCTGTCACCGCGAATCTGCTCTGGACTGGCATACCTTGGAGTCATCGGGCGGAAGCCAGTTTGTGTCTGATTCGCAT
>CAYYHV010000027.1:24872-29454 GCA_964471695.1 uncultured Pirellulaceae bacterium | reverse complement strand
CGCTTAATTACATGCGTCGAATTCTCTTGTTGTTCGATTAGATACAGCCGCATCGAGCTTTGACGTGCAACCTTCCTTGCGGAGGGGACGCGTCTCAGCCAATTTGGCCCAGAAGTTCCGAGACTCTTTGAAAAGTCGCGGAAGAGTAGGGTGGGGCGTGGGATGGGTCAAGGCCAGTCAATCGCGTTTTGAAGAACTTCTTTTAAAGCACTTCATGCATGCATGCATCGGGGAAAGATTCAATTCGTTCAGCTGCAGACCTCGCAACGGCTACTCTCTCGTAATCGCGAGAATTAACCACATTTTGAGCTGTCTAGTGGTCGTTTAATGACTTTTTTGGGTCGCAACCGAATTGCGCTGATTTTGGCGCGGTGAATCGGCAAAGAGAAGGGAGTGATGGCGTCGCAGCCATACCAGCAGCGCGAGCAAAAGAAGGGTAGGGAAGCCGACGGAGGCTGTTTTTGGGGGCCGTTGGGCCGGCGACTCGGATAAGAATGTCCGAGTCGCGAAGAGTGGGGCAAATGGCCTCGGACGTAGACCATCCGAGGCGTCGATTGATGATTAGCGAGAGGACGTCAGATCAGCGAACATACGACTTGCACCGCCGCGATCTTCGAGACTATCTGCGAGTTTTCGGAGCGCTTCCGTTTCGATCTGGCGAACGCGTTCACGCGTCAAACCCAGTTCTTCCCCGATTTCTTTCAGTGTATGCGGCTCCATGTTATCCAGTCCGAATCGCATACGTAGCACGGTGGCTTCGCGAGGGTCCATGTTTTCCATCATCTCGCGAACGTGTCGCAAGACGTCGGTTTCAACCAGCTCGTCTTCCGGCGTTTTCGCTCGCTCGTCCATCACCATATCGCCTAGCGACCATCCGGCTTCGGATTGATCCGTTTGCGGCGTCGAGTTGTAGATCTTGATGGCTTTTTTGACGATCGGTAACTTGCGTTTTGGCAGCCCCAGAATTCGTGCGACCTCTTCTGGAGTCGGCGAACGTCCGAGTTCTTCTGAAAGCCGTGTGCTGGCCCGGCGCCATTTGGAGAGTAACTCAACCATATAGGCTGGGATACGGATCGTCTTGGCCGAGTTGATCAAAGCGCGTTTGATCGACTGCTTGATCCAGTAACTCGCGTAGGTGCTGAAACGCGTACCGACTTCGGGGTCAAATCCTTCCACGGCTCGAAGCAAACCCAGGTTTCCTTCTTCGATCAAGTCCTGAAGGCTGAGGCCTTTGCCCGTGTAACCCCGTGCGATATTGACGACCAATCGCAAATTGGCTCGAACCATGCGGTCACGAGCGCACACATCTCCATTCGCGATCCGACGGGCCAAATCTTTTTCATCATCCGCAGTCAACAGTGCGGTTTCGTTGATCTCCCGCAAGTACGTCTCCAAGGGAGTCTGTACCGAGGATGAAGAAACAGGAGGGTTGGTTTCGGGGGCTTTTTTTGTGCGTGGCATTTTGAACCTTGGCAAAACGAATTGATACTTGAGGCATCGTCTAGATTTGGGGCTTCACTACAACACATGGATAAGTTCGAGGTCTGACGCGGATAGCACTGAGATAGGGTGAATGCGGATTACGACTGCGGCTACGGTTACTCGGAGAGCAGGATCAATCTGGGAGCTAGAACAGGCATAATCGGACTATTTGAAGCGTCAAGCCAATGGCCTGAGATAGCGATATTGCCACACGTGGCAATGGATCCGGTTATTACAGCCACTTTGAGGACTTGGCAAATTTATTTCCATTCAGTTGCTTGAAAAGCATGAACGCTCGATTAGCGTGGAAGTAGAGGTTGGGTAAGAGGCCTGACCCATTGCTTTTTCGTAATTGATCTCGTCGTTGTGCCAGTGAATCTACCACCGCTTTATCTTTAATCAGTAAGAGATAAGCGTCTTCAGACTTGCAATTGTGTGTTGAGAAAGCCTCGGTACGGGTTCACACATTGTAGAGTCAACTGAATGAACTTTGTGGGATCGCTGTGCGCGCCTTTACGAGGGCCGCGCGAAAACAGCATGAAATGAACAGCAACTTGAGGCATACCCCTATGAAAAATATCCGCACATTTGTCGTTTTGGCAATTCTCGCTTTCTCGAATATCGCATCGGCAGCTTACCTAGACTTCACCGGTTGGGATCACGCTCAAATTCTTGGTGGTGGTCAAGTCTTCACCGACATCTGTGGAGACCTCGATGTAACCGTTGCAGGCAGCGGAACCAACGAAGTCACCAGCGTTTTTGACACCGACCTGAACATTCGTAGCGGTGCACATACAGGCGACGCCTCGTTCACGTTTACGTTCAGCTCGCCAGTCAACGTAACTTACGAGCTGCAGAGCCTTGATCCAAACGAAACGATCACGTTTACCTCGTCGTCGACTCCTGTCTACACACACGTTGCTGGTGCGGCCCCGACCGAATCGGGTGCACTGACGTTGACCGGAAACGCATTCGGACTGGGACCAGCCGGTGCAGCCCGAGGCTTTGTCGACTTCACGAATATCACCAGCTTTACCTGGGATTACAGCTCGATCGTCGACAATAAGTTTGAATGGTTCCGCTTGGAAAAGACGATCGTTCCTGAGCCCAATTCGTTCGTCCTGTTGATCATGGGCGGATTGGCATTGCTACGACGCCGCAAATAAGCCTTGGTGTTAGCTCGATTTCTTGAGCAAATATGCTGTTCTACGAAGAAACGGTCGTGATCGAGAGATCACGGCCGTCTTCTTGTTTGAGATTTGAGATAGTCAGTTTGGGGCTTTAGCAACCGTCGATTTCGAAAGCGTAAAGCGATTTCATTTCGTCAACCGAAGCCGAACCAATCGACTTCATTCGAGTCGCCAGTTGGTCGGTATCAGCGACTCCAAGGGAAGCCAGCTTCTCGAATTTATGGTCAAGGTGAGAATCGAGGTCACCGTCCGTATTTCTGGCGTGACCTTTTGGATACATGACCAGACCACTGGAAAGATTTCCGGCCTGTTTGTGGACGACGTCGAGCGTCGTAGGAATTCCATCTGGATACTTATCGTCGTATTCTTTACCGCCATGCTGAAATTCGATTCGATCCATCAGCGACCGAGTCAGCGGGTTGTGTAGGGCTGCTTCGTCGTAGTCTGCTGGAAGTAAGATCAATTCCTTCCACGTCACGCCCTTGGATTCCAAGGCTTTGCGTAATAGCGTCGCGATAATGTAAACCATCGAGTGATCGGCACTCTGCCGAGTCTGTGGGTCTCGCTTTGCCGGATCTCCAATGATCCCGAATGCTGGTTCATAAATCGTGATTCGTATCTTTTCGAGATCGTCCGGGGAATCGAGAATGGTAGGATTCTGTGACACCAGGTTGATTAGCCCTTGAATCGCTCCGGCGGATTGGTGTTCGTACAGTCCCAGTTTGAAGTGCATGCCCATGATGGCAAAATCTTCGCCCTCGGTTGCTAATTCGAGATCGAACGGAGCAACATCGGCTTGCTCCGGCGGCTCGAACAGACAAAAGATGGCTTGAGGGTTTCGGAAGATGTCTTTGGGCCCGATAAAACCACGCATGGCTCGTCGCATACTCATCACCGCGACTTCGGAGCTAACCGCGGCTGAGGCGCCTTTTGAGTCGCTAAGTTGGTGGCCAGCCCGAATGGCTCGGAACGGGATGTAATGTGCCAGCACCATGCCGATTGCGGATTCGATCTGATCTACATTGGCGCCCGTCAGGGCTCCGTAAACTGCCGTCGAAGCGATGGCGCCATGCACGACATGGTCGACCTTGTGATCTTTTAGTGCAAAGCATTCGGCAAGTCGTCCTCGAATTTCGTCAAGACAAAGCATGGCGCGGAGGGATTGGGCTCCATCGAGCTCTTGGACCTGCGCAGCCGCAACGACGACGGGATAGAAATCGTTGTGGCCGAACTCGCCTCGCGTGTATCCCGTGCGGGGGTTGTACCCAAAATTAGTTCCGTTGGAATCCAGCTCACGGGCAGCCGCCGAATTGGCAAGGACGGCTTTCTCGGGTTGCACGGGAACCGTTGAAGCGAAGCATGTGGCGCCATTCGTGTCGCAACCATATTCGAGGGCTTCTCGTCGGAGAACATGGGGAGCGTTGGTGCCCGTCGCCAAGGCGGCCACCGCGCAAGCCACGCTATCACGGTGAAACTGTTCGGTCCGATTCAGGACGGAATCGGCGAGACGAGCCGAATTGCCTCGACAGAAATCAATCGCGTATTGGGCGATGCCTCGTGCCTGGTTTTCGTTGCGTGAAAGCGTCGTGAATTTTGCGGTCAATTGCCTGTGCCTCATCAAGTCGGTTAGGGTGCTCCGATTTCAGGCTTGTTATCGTAGCATTGCCACTGCTCGTCAGAAACGCCACCGATAGCTACATTCAGGGCATACGTTCGACCACAATTCAGGCCGCCAGTTTCTCCATTTTTCTTAGACGACAGGTACGATGCCCACACTTTCAAAAACACGTAGCCATGAGATTTATCAACGCGCATGTGAATTGATGCCGGGTGGTGTCAACAGTCCCGCACGAGCCTTCGGAGCCGTTGGCGGCGAGCCCATTGTGATGGAACGCGGTGAAGGCGCTTAC
>CAYYHV010000027.1:23178-24862 GCA_964471695.1 uncultured Pirellulaceae bacterium | reverse complement strand
CCTATGGGACGTCGATGGCAATCGGTATATCGACTATATCGGTTCCTGGGGCCCGATGATTCTCGGGCACGTTTTGCCCGAAGTTCGCCAAGCCGTCATCGATGCTGTCGATCGCGGTACCAGTTTTGGCGCACCCACTGAAGCTGAAAACAAGCTGGCCGAGTTGATCATCGACGCCGTGCCAAGCGTGGAGAAAGTTCGACTGGTTAATTCAGGCACCGAAGCCACGATGAGCGCCATTCGTGTTGCTCGCGGGCATACCGGTCGCGATCTGGTCGTGAAGTTTGCCGGTAATTATCACGGTCACGTGGACAGCCTGCTTGTGGCCGCTGGCAGTGCTGCCGCGACGCTTGCCGTGCCAAATTCACCGGGCGTCACGGAGGGCACCTCAAAAGATACGATCGTTCTGCAGTACAACGATGTTGCGGGATTGTCCGAAGCCTTTCAAACGCACGGTGACAAAATCGCTTGCGTGATTCTCGAACCGGTCGTTGGCAATATGGGTTGTGTGGTTCCGACTCAGGATTTCTTGAATGCGTTACGTGAGTTAACGACGAACCACGGTTCGGTGCTCATCTTTGACGAAGTCATGACGGGATTCCGAGTCGCCTATGGCGGAGCCCAATCGTTATTCGGCATTACGCCGGACATGACAACGCTGGGTAAAATTGTCGGCGGCGGTTTGCCGCTGGGGGCGTACGGCGGCCGCGCTGAGATCATGAATAACGTGCTTCCGACAGGAAAAGTCTTCCAAGCTGGTACGCTAAGCGGGAACCCAATCGCTACGGCGGCGGGTGCTGCCACGCTGCAGCAGCTTAAGTCGACTTCGCCTTACGAATCTTTGGAAACGATTTGTGCACGATTAGAGGCTGGGTTGGCTGAGGCCGCCAAGTCGGCTGGTGTCACACATTGCATCCAACGTGTCGGCAGTATGTTGACTCTGTTCTTCCACGCCGGCCCCGTAAATTCGTGGGAGGACGCGGCCCAATGTGATACGGCTCGGTTCGGCAAGTTCTTCTGGGGCATGCTCGAACGGGGAGTCTACTTGCCGTGTAGCCAGTACGAAGCTCTGTTTGTGTCGGCCAAACACGACGAGGCGATCATTGACGAAACGATCGCGAAAGCGGCAGAAGTGCTCAAAGAGCTGTAGCGTCAATTTTCGATCGCAATGGATTCCTGCGTGGTAAGCTCCGGCCCGCCACCGATGTTGCCGCTACCCGAAGCCACGTACAACCGGCCTTGGTACGGAACCGCCCCCGTTCCGTGTCGGCCCTGTAGCAAAGATGGCCAGGTCCGCCACTGGAGCGTTCGCGTATTCAACGCTTCGACTTCATTGCGAGCACGTTTCTGGCTGGGCTCTTCGCCACCCATCGCCAAAATCTCCTCTCCAACGACGGCCAAAAATAACCCGGCTCGCTCAGTCGGGATTACCGTGTCGAGTGTACTCCATGTGCGACTGGCGAAATCGTAAACATCAATTTCGGCGGTGGTGTCACCCATCACATTCGCGGGCGCATGCGACTTGCGACCACCGATGACGTACAAGCGATGGTCGACGACGGCGGCTTGGGCATGGTCACGAGCCCGCGGTGGGTCTGGCAGTGTTTCCCATGTGTCTGTCGCAAAGTCGTAGGCATCAAACCAAGCCTTGTGATCCCCGCGGTGCCCGT
Organism: uncultured Pirellulaceae bacterium; assembly: GCA_964471695.1. GTDB lineage: Bacteria > Planctomycetota > Planctomycetia > Pirellulales > Pirellulaceae > CAYYHV01. Next base: position 23,192 of record CAYYHV010000027.1, on the reverse strand, counting down.
CGCGAATACCGCTC
>CAYYHV010000027.1:15705-23168 GCA_964471695.1 uncultured Pirellulaceae bacterium | reverse complement strand
CGCTCACCATATAGAGCTTGTCGTCGTAAAGCACATTGGCCGTTGAACCGCGCAGCCGCGAAGGTGGAATCGCCGGTCCCTGCCGCCAAATGTTATTCGCCGTGTCGAAAACATAAATGTACGGGGCTGGATTTTCGCCGGGATAGCGACCTGACAGAGCGCCGGCCACGTAAATCAATTTCCCACGAGCCACCGGTTGGAAATGGTGAAGCTCAATCGGCGGCACGGGGCCTTCGGTCCAGACCTTCAATTGTGGATCGTAGATGCTTACCGACTGGATTCGTCTCCCACCGAGTAGGTAGAAACGGTTACCGACACCAATGTATGCCGCCTCGTGTCGGCGCACCGGCAAGCTGCCATCGCTGGAAACGACGGATTGCCAACCAGCAGCCGGCGGCAAAGACGACTGAGCCGCATTGATGGCTTTATTGCGAACGACGACTAACCAGTCTTCATTGCCATCCCTTGGAGCCTTTCCGAGGCTGACGGAGTTTCCACCGCGAACCGATTTGATACTTCCCTTGAGCAAGTCACCCCCGCTGCGCGGGTTGAACCAGTGGACGTCATAGTCGCCTGTGGCGCCGGATAAATCCAGTTTGCTTTCGCCGCCGCTTGGCAAATAAACCAGGTAAGTGTCGTTTGATTTCGCGAAACAGAATTTTTCGAACGTGTTATTCTCGTTGCCAACCAGTTCGTCCATGTTTTTCATTTCCCAGAACGGGATGTTGTTATCATGGAAAAATGCCATGGCGATTCGACAATAATCCCAGCTCTGATCGCGGCTGCGCCAGTCTTCGCAAAGCAGATCGTTCTCGGCAAACTGGTATCCAAAGTAGTACTCGCAACCCGTACCGCCCGCCATCAGCGTCCCCCACAATGTTTGCTTGCGGACTTCGTGTTGCGTGTAAACCATCTTGCCGGTTTTGTCGCGCCCGTCGAATCCACGATAGCCAAGGTCTGGACATTGGGCGTGGGCCGCTGATCCGGATTCGTCAAAAGCCACCACCCAAGGTTTACCGGCTGCCGCAGACTCTTTTACCCATTTAACGGTTTGATTATGCGTCGTCTTGAGGCTGGAGTTCTGCAGTGACGTGCCAGTCAGTTTCGATTTGTCGCCAAGCAACGGACGATAGATTTTGTCCTGCTGACCTGGGTAAGTATGGATAACAATATGATGATCGTACGGATCGAGGTCCGAAATGTAGTCGATCATCGCCTGTTGTTCTTCCGTGGTTTGCGTATTCTCTTCTCCAAGATTCCAGTTGAGCGCGAGATTGTGACCGAATCTGGCGATCAGTTCTCGACAATACAATTTGCGTTGCGAGCCAAGTTTGCCGGCGTCCAAACAAGTCGGGACGTTGCCGATTCCATTCACTCCCTTGCGGTGATCGTCGTTTTCTGTCTCCTGCATCTTGAAGTGCAGGTACATGCCCTTGGCCGTTCCGTGTTCAAATACGGTCGCCCATTGGTCGAGTTTGCTGCAATCGTAGTGCAACTTGTCGTTACGTTGGATAAAAGGCCACACATTATCGCCATCGCCGCCGGCGTTGTACGTTAAGAATGAGAAGGCATTGCAACCTTTAGCCGAGAGGTAGTTGATGGCTCCAATCAGTCCCTTGCCCTTGCCGCCTTTCCAAGTCGGATCGCCCGCTTGCCAATCCTTGACATGTGGTGCCCAGGTTTTGAGTGGCACTTTCTTGGGTTTGCCCGCGACGGTATTGTCAAAATCGACATAACCCAACAAAGTCTCCGGGGCATCGGCCCCTGCTTTGAGGAAATACTTCTTCGATCCGGCGAATTGCAGGTAATGCTTGCCGACGTATTGCAATCGCCCCTGGGCTCGGAGGTCTCGTCCTTGCTTGTCGCTGGCCCCAATCGTAATCGTGCCAGATTTTCCATCGAAAGGGCTCAACGCTTCCGCAGCAGTCGCGCGGTCGAGAGCCGCAAGCTTGCCTTGATGAAACGCAACTCGATAACTCCATTCACCGGTCAAGTCGGGGGCAAAGTGGGCTTTCCATTGGGTGCCCGATTCGGCGGAAGAATTCTTCGCGTCGCCGTCGGCGGCAAAGTAGCCGGGGACCACATATCGCTTGCCTGAAGCATGCTTGAATTCGACTTCCATGCGATAGTCGGTGAAGGGATTGGGTTCGTTGTCCTGCTCGTGTGCGTATGGTCCATTCAAATGGAGTGTGACTTTGTGCCAAGTCTTCAATTCGCCCTCAATGGCTACGGTTCCATCGCCATGGGGCTGGCGAAGCAAAATCAGCGGCTTGTCGCTTACCGGTTTGGTCGGGCTGGTTGTTGGCGACTTTCTGGTCGAAGCGTTTCCTCGACTCTGTGTGGCCTGTTGAGCCAACAGAGTCCTCGTCACCTCTCGCGTTGGATTGTCGGCTGGTTGGAAAGCTACGGCCGCCCAACGCGCGCGGCTATATTCCTGACCGTCGTTGCTGCCGACTTGGGAAGCAACAGCCACGATGGCTCCTTCCGTAATCTGGATGTTCTTCCAAGTCTTGCTGTACGCTTTGCCGACTTCGAACATTTCAGTGCTCGGTGGACATTTGAAATCGCCGATCACGGTGTCGTCAATTTTGACATCGTAAGTCGACTGGCCATCATTTTCGCCGACAGCGCGAAGCGTCACATTGTAAACGCCTGTGGGGTAAGGAAACGTCCGCGAGGCGCTGCCCTTCTTGTGCTTTTCCGGATTGACTGCCATCCATTGATCGTCGCGATCGAGATAGTAATTCTGATTCTTGCCATCAGCGAACATTTTGGCGGTCATTAATAACGCCGACGGTTTCGGTTTCCTTGTGGCTTTGGGCGATCCTTTGGGGGCTGCCTTGGCGTCTTGATCGAGATGCTTCTGGATCCAATTCGCCAAGGTCGAACTGCCCTGCCCATAGCCACCGGGAAGTTCACGTATGTCACGCGTTTGGATTTCAGGTGGGCTTCCCCAATGTTTGGGGTAGTGTTTTCTCGCGACAACAAATGGGAAAGTTTGAGGAGGCGTCCCGGCGAAGATTTGCGAGTCGGGGCCGGTATCCGTTGGGCGTTTGAAGGCTCGATCCGTTGTCATGAACCACTTGTCGAATTCAAATCCATCCTCTCGTAGCGAGAAGTGCACGACGTGTTCGCCAGCCTTGTCGATGTCCAGGAATATCTTGTAGCGTTCGCCACAATGATTTTTTTCGGTTCGCTGTTTGCTTTCCCAGCGCCAGCCATTCTTTCCTTCGCACCACTGCAATCGCTGTCCGGATTCTGGCCACGTTCCGTCGATACCTACGTGCAGCCCATTGTCTTCCGAGCCCGTTGAAAAGGCGCGAACCCAGACGTAGTACCTTCCCGGCTTGTTGACGTGCACTTTGTAGTGGACGATTGCCATCTTTCCTGGAGCCGCCGAAAAATTAACGCCGTGCGTAAGTTTGTCAGCATGCGTTCGCCGCGTATCGGGCAAAATTTCGAGGTAAGCGCCGCCGCTGGCGCCGGCAACGTGGTTCGGGTCACCATCCGGTTTCAGGTTTGGGGTTGTCGCGTCCGTTGTCAGATGAAATGCGCGGACGTCAGCCTTCGTCTGCTTGAAGAAGTGCTCGGCCTCAACGGCCACGAGGCCATCTTTCTCGGCGAAGACCACAGACGAGTCAGTGGTGGGTTGTTGAGCATAAGTTGCGGATGTCAGCGCGACCGTGAGAAGGTTGACGAATGCCAAAGTCCATGTTGCTTTTTTCAATTGCGACTTCATAGTTATTGCCATCAGTTTCGAGGTAGCGGTTAGTATTCGTACGAGCCATGGAGATTTCGTGATGCCGTTCAGCCGAGGGCGGCGGCAACGGCTTCGGCGACTTCGGTGGTGGAAGCGGTCCCACCGATATCCGGCGTGCGGATTCGACCATCGCTAAGGACGCTGGCGACGGCTGATTCCAAAAGCTTGCCTGCGGCGATGCAGTCTTCATCGCTGTTCTTGTCTCCCAGCCAATCGAGCATCATGGCGGCGGAAAGCATCGTCGCCATCGGATTCGCAGTATTCTTCCCGGCAATGGTGGGAGCCGTTCCATGAGATGGTTGGAACAAACCGCGGGTTTCACCGATTTCTCCTGAGGGGCCCAATCCCAATCCGCCAACGATCCCGGCGCCGAGGTCGGAGAGAATGTCACCAAACTGATTTTCCATGATGAGGACATCAAAATCCCATGGGTTTTGCACCATATAGAGACTCATTGCGTCCACATAAACCGCATCGCTGGCAATCTGTGGGAACTCTTCCGCAACATCAAAGAAGACTTTGCGAAAGAACGCTAGACTGCGAAACACATTGGCCTTGTCGACACAAGTGACCATTTTTCGTCCATCGCTGGGGCGGCCATTGCGTCGTTCCGCCAAACCGAAGGCGTACTTTACGACTTGGGACGTGCCCTTGCGAGTCACAATCAGGGTATCGGTCGCCACGTCGTCCCCCACGCCAGCGCCGCCCCCGAAGGAAGCGAATAGTCCTTCCAGGTTTTCGCGAATTACCACGAAATCAATTCCGGGCCCCGTGTCGCGGAGCGCACAGGGTGCCCCCGGATACAATTTGACTGGGCGAACTGCCGAGTGTAGCCCCATGGCTCGTCGTAGCCCGACCATCATCGTCGGCTGGACTTCCGTACCATCAGGATTTCGGACGTCGGGCAAGCCGATCGCGGATAGGAGAACGGCATCCGCAGCCACACAGTCGTCGAGGACCGCGTCCGGGAGGGTGACGCCCGTTTCCCGATAGAGTTCCGCACCGGCACGGAGCGACGTTAATTCAAAATTAACATCCGACGACAGCGTTTCAAGGCGCCGAAGTACGGTGGTTGTCGCATCCATGCATTCTGGGCCAATGCCATCTCCGGGTAGCAATGCAATACGGTACGAGCTCATTTATTCATTTCGCTATTAAATGTGGCAGGTTGATTGACGTTCAGCACGCTACTGTCGCTTCCCAGGTGCCGACGTCTTTGCTGATCACAAAGGGTTGAACGGCGGAATCAAATTCTTTGAAATGTGGGCTGGCCAAATGGTCTTCAAAAGCCTCGCGGTCACTGTACTTCTCGTAGAGGAAACATAGGTTGGCTTGATCGCAGCCATAGCAGACGTCGAACTGGAAGCAACCGGCTTCGTTCTCCAGTGAATTCGAAGCCTGGTTCTTCATCAGTTCCTGGAACTCATCGAGGTTTTCTGGTTTGATTTCGAACTTAACGGTAACGACATACATGTTTTCTCCGATTCTTTTGCAATCACTTAGGTACTTTAATCTCAAGCGGGGAAACGCCGCCGTAAATCCATAACCTGTTCTTCGTTTAAAAATCTCGTTCTCTCGTTTCTCAGTAGAAGAAACAGCTTGGCCGTCTCTTCAAGTTCTTCAGTCGAGTTTACAGCGGCCTCAAGAGTCTTGCCTGCCACGACCGGCCCGTGGTTGGATAGCAGGACTGCATGGGACAACTTCGACGCACGTTCAACTGCCTCGGCAAGTTGTTCATCGCCCGGAGCAAAGTACGGAACGAGCGGTAGCTTGCCGACTCGCATCACGTAGTAAGCGGTAATCGGCGGCAGCACGTTGTCGGCGTCGATACCATCAAGGCACGATACGGCAACGGAGTGGGTGGAATGGAGATGGACGATCGCTTGCTCGTTCGATCGTGAACCATACATTGCCTGATGCAGGAACGCTTCTTTCGATGGCTGGTCTCCCTCAACGACTTCACCCAAATGGTTCAATTTGGCAATTCGCTCCGGGTCCAGACGGCCAAGGCAAGAATTGGTCGGAGTGATTAACATTCCGTCGGGTAGTCGCACGCTGATGTTGCCGGAGCTGCCGGCGGTTAAGCCTCGGTCGAACAGCGATTTGCCATAGACAGCAATGCGTTCGCGTAACTCGCGCTCACTCATGACAGCATCTCCAGCGCGGTATCGAAGAAGTCGTTCTCGCCGAAGTTTCCAGACTTCAAGGCCAGGGCCAACGTGCGTTCAGTGTCACGCGATAGGGTCCACGGTACGCCCGCGCAGATTTCGGGACCGATTTCCAGGGATCGAATGTCCAACGCTCGTGTGATCGCGCCCGATGTTTCTCCACCGGCGAGAACCAACCGCGTAACCTCGAAATCATCGACCAGCAGTTTGGCGGCTTTTGCGAGAAAGTCTTCGATCTGTTTGGCGACTTGCTGCTTGCCGAATGCGTCCTGCCCCCGTTTTACATCCGCAGGGTTTGCTGTCGAGTAAAGCAGTAGAGGTTGTGAAGAAGACGTGGTGGATGCGAACTCTTTAAATCTAACCAGCTCCGAATCTGCATCCTGCATGACTGCAGTCACGTCGACTGGCCAGGCCGGACACTTCGAACGCATCCAATCGACTTGGGCATTGGTGGCCAACGAACAACTGCCGGCAACAATGAGACTGCGTCCGCCAACGTTTGGCATTTGAGGGCAATAGTCGCCAGACTGCAACAAACCGATTCTGCGATACGCAGCCGGCAAGTAGCGAGCCAGTCCCGAACCGCCCGTGACGAACTTGAGGTTGGCTGACTCGGTCGCAAGAGATTCCAAGCTCGCATCATCATATGCGTCGGCAACCAATAGCGGTGGCAACCCATTATTTAGACCTGACTCCAGAAGGTGTTGAGAATCAACGGTCAACAAACCCACTGCCAACGAAGATTGTTTCGCTAAGAATCGTACGAGGTTCGAATCGGTCATCGGGTTCAAAGGATGGTTTTCCATTCCCGATTCGTGGAGCAAAGAGTCGCCAACAAAAAGATGTCCGTGATAAACCGACCGCCCAGCACGGGGGAAGGCTGGACAGAAAATGGTTTGCGGTACTTCGAGGTACTCCATTAATGACTCGGCAACGGGACCGATGTTTCCTTGTTCTGTCGAGTCAAAGGTGGAGCAATACTTGAAATAGAACCGTTGTACGTTAACGCTTTGCAGGGCTTTGATTGAGTCGAGTGACTGGCTGATCGCGTCTCGACTTGGAATCGAGCGACTCTTCAACGCAACAACGATCGCGTCGAAGTCCGCGGACTGACAAGCTAAATTGTTGTTGGGGACGCCGAGCAACTGGAGGACTCGCATTCCGCCCTGTACCAGATTGATCGCCAAGTCGGTTGCGCCGGTCACATCATCAGCAATGCAGCCGAGAATAGGTTTCCGCTTCGCGATGTTATTTGGGACGGTCATGGTTAGCGCTCGATTGCAATGGCTCGGACGGGCGATCCATCACCACCGACGATTTTCATCGGCAACGCGACGAACTCAACAACGGGCGAATTAAGTTGGTCTAAATAAGCCAGGCCTTCGACGATAACGACGTTGCCGCGAAACAGCGTCTGGTGAACTTCAGTCAGTTCGACGGAATTGTTCACGTCGGCCACCGAGGGAGGCTCGACGCCAATCAGCGCGACCTTGCGTTCGACCAACCATTTTGCCAGCTCCAGCGAGATGCGTGGT
>CAYYHV010000027.1:0-15695 GCA_964471695.1 uncultured Pirellulaceae bacterium | reverse complement strand
GTGGTAGCGCGTCTCGATAAGCAGGTGTGCCGTATTTTTTGTGCCAGTCGGTGCGAAAGAGGATCCGCGATCCTTCTTGAATCCATTTTGCCGTCTCGCCAAGGTCATCGACGCCGATCAATTGCTTGGGAGTGACAGGAGTAAGATCGACCACAAAAGCATCGCCCACGCAAGCCGCAAGGGCTTGCTGCTCCAGCGTGTCGCCCTCGGGGACGAAGTGACGCGGTGCATCCATGTGGGTTCCGCAATGAGAATAGAGCTGGAGCGTCGTGGCATTCCACCCTTCGACTTCCAGTCGCTTGGCTACAGAAATATCCACGCCGGGCATCTGCTGATCCATCGGTAGACTCAAGTCGACAATGCGCACGTTACGTTCCCCTCAGAGTCAGACCGCGTACTGCTTGCCGTTCGATGGACGAATCGTAAATTGCATCCACAACGGCAAGTGATTTGAGATACTCTCGTCCGCTGGTTTCAAACGGCGTTCCGGCTCGCAAGTTGTCTACGAAGTGTTGTTGTGTCGCGAAGACACAATCGCCAGCGAATCCGTGGTCTCGAAAAGAGTATTCGATGGGGACCGGTGATTTGCCTAGTTTTTGAATCGATAAACTACCATCGCCATTCAATCGTATGGAGCCGCCATTGCCTTCGACCAACGCCTCGCCAAACGTTAACCGAGCCTTCGCCGATGCGGGTTCATTAAACCGATTCGCGTCCCAGATTCCCACGGCGCCGGATGCGAATTCGAAAAGAACCGTGCCGGTATCTTCTCCGGCGATATCGGGATTGAGTTTTCGCAGGTTGGCGAAAACGCCATCGATTTCACCGGCAAGGTAACGGAAGGTGTCGACGAAATGGACGCCCGTTTCGTGAATTAGCAATCGCGGCATCGTTCGAAAGTAGGGTTGGCGATCGACATAGGCATCAGGCTGCCAACCATCGCCCATGCGACATTGGAACGAAATGGAATGCAACTTGTCACCGATCTCTCCGGCTTGAATCAGTCGTTTGATTTCGCGATACCAAGGTTGGAAGCGAAAGTTCTCATGAACCATCAAGGGAATCCCGGCGGATTCAGCAGCGTTGACGATCTCAAATGCTTCCTCGAACGTCGGCGCCAACGCTTTTTGACAGATCACCGGTATCTTGCGTGTTGCCGCTTCCTGAACCAACGCAAGATGGGAGTCGGGACGCGTAATAATATCGACGAAATCCGGTGACTCTTTGTCGAGCATCTCGCCAACGTTTGTGTAGTGTTGGGGAATCTCATACTGCGATGCCGCCCGCGCCGCGGCTTTTCCTGACAAGTCGCATACCGCCGAGATGGCGACACCCTCAATGCGTGACCATGCATCAAAATGGAATTGGCTGAAATAGCCGGCGCCAATGACGACGCCTTTTAAGGGTTGGCTCATCTTCGCGCCTCAGGGTAGGGCTGGGCGAAACTCTGAACGATGGTAATTCTTGCGGGCGACGCTGGCTCGATCTCCGCCTTTTTCATCAGAAATTTGGTGTAAACCAAAGCCGTGATGACGAAGATGATTAGACCAATGAAGAAGATCAGTCGCGTACGCAGGGCTGCGGACGATAGGGCTTGCAGTTCGCGTAAAGGATTCATAAACAGCCAGGCGAACACAGCGAGGACGTTCATGGACGCGGCAAAAACGAAGAAGGAATTAGCAGTCCCCGTCGTCTCAGCAAAAAATGGAATCGTGACGTTACCCACGAAGTAGGGAAAAGCCACGGCGCTAACGGCGGCGCCCATGTTGCCCACCATATTCATCGCGGCGGATACGGCACCGGATCGTTCGCCACCGATGTCCATGCAGAATGCCCAACTCGGGCTGAGTGTTAATTCCACGCCGAAAGTTGCCAAGGCAAAGCAGGCGAGGAAAGGCCAAATCGAGGCTGATTCGACCGTTTGAGTGCATAGCAGTAAACCCGTCGCGCCAAGTAAGTAGCCAATCATCGCCGGCAAGCGTCGTGACAAAACGGGCATTCCCATCTTATGCAGTGTGGTAACCGCGTATCCGGAAATCCACAACGCAACCGCGCCGCATAGCAATGGCAAAGAAGCCAGATGTTTGTACTGATCACCCCACGTCTCCACGATGTACGGTTGCAACCAGGTGATACTTACGAAAAACGTAATGTTGCTAGCCGCATACTGGAACATGGCGAGAAGCACGTTGGCCGATGTTACGATCTGGATGTAGGGGATGTTGTGACTGGATGTCGTCTCAGCTTCCTCGATGCCGGTGCGAATTAATTCAGCTTCCGCTGCGTTGACTTTGGCGTGTTCCGTGGGTTTATTGCGATACCAGAACCACCATGCGGCGCCCCAAGCCAGTCCCAAGACAGCGTTCAACACGAACGTGGATCGCCAACCAATACTGTCAATAATCTTCGGCATGATAACGAGCGACAAAGCCGCACCGACTCGAGCCCCAGAATGAAAAATGCCCTGCCCTAATCCGCGCTCTTTGGCCGGCAGCCAACTGTAGAGTGCTCGCGTAGCGCCAGGATAAGCCCCTGCCTCGCCGACTCCGAATAAAAATCGAACCGCCAAGAGGGTGATCGCAGTCGAGACGGCTCCCGTCAAAGCCGTGAAGATGCTCCAGATGATCACCACGATCGTCAATGCATGACGAGCCCCTGCTCGATCGCTGAACCATCCCGCCGGAATCTGGAATAACGCGTAGCCAATCGCGAAGATACCGAACACGTACCCCATCATTTGATCGTCGAGTCCCGTGATATCGTCCTGCATCGAGTTCTTCGCCGACGATATGCAAACTCGGTCCATATAGGTGTTCACGGTGTGCAAGAAGAGCAGGAACACCAGAAAGTAACGCTGACGAGTCGGTTGGGATTGATCCATGGCAGGCACATCAACTCGTCGGGAGATATTGTTGTAAGAATTGCTGCTGAGAATTGTAGCTAAAATATTCGTCCGGTAAAATTACATAAAACGAAATGTTCATTTAAGAAATCGAAATGATTGACCGGAAGGCAACAAGTATGTCTCGTGCCACAGAGCTTCACGTTCAGCAGCTGCATTCGTTTCGATACGTTTTCAAAGAAAACGGTTACGCGGCGGCGGCTCGTGTTTCGAATCTGTCGGTCCCAACGGTCTGGCAACATATCCAGGCGTTAGAGCGAGCTTACGGAGTCCCTCTTTTTGAAAAGCAGGGCAGGCGAGTTCGCGCGACCGAGCCCGCCAAGCGTCTGTTCGCAATGGTGGATGAGATTCTGGAGAATCTCGATTCGACGTTCGACATCGTGACCGACAATCTGGCTGATTCACGGCCCATCACGATTGTCGCCGGTATGCGGATGATGATGGAGGATTTGACGGGGCCACTCAAAGTATTCCGCAAGAGCTATAAGAATCGTTTGCTGATTCGTCATGGGAACAACCGTCGAGCCGAGGAGCTGCTCTTGGCTGGCGAAGCCGATTTGGCGCTATCGCTTGAGGCTGGCTCGGGCAAAGAGTCGCCGTCGATTGAGTACGCGCCGGCTTATTTTGTCGATTTTCTGGCGGTTGCGAGTCGTCAGCACAAATTCTTCTCCGGCAAATCACAAAGTCTTCGGGAGCTCGTAACTCACGATTTGATTGTAACCGCTCCCGGTACGCATGGTCGTGACGCGCTTGATCAGGCATTGTTCAAAGATCGATTGACAGCCAACATCGCCGTCGAAACCGACAATAGTGGATTCACCATTGCCTGCGCTAAAGCCAACATGGGGGTGGGCATTCTGGCTGGCCGGCCCGATGGCATTCTGGTCCGTGGGCTCGCGACTTGCTCACTGCGCAAGCAACTGGGGCGACGTCAGATCGTTTTTATGTGGCGCAAGGGCCGGCAGCTTACCGAGCCCATTTTGCAATTGATCGAAACGATTCAGAGTATCAATAGCTGACTTCGCCTCGCTTCGAGAGGTCGCCAGGAAAACCGACTTACTCCGTATGCCCCTTCCACGTCTGCACATTGCGTTTTTCTGATTTGAGTTCGGCAAGTCGACGCTTGAGATGAAGATGGGAAATCTCTTTCGCTTTGGCAATGTCGGTTTCGTCGTAGTCCCAGAATTCTTGAACCACGGCTTCGCATTTGGGATAGTGCGTTCCGTCGTCTCCAACGCGGGTACGCAACTTGGCAAGTCGCGATTTCAATTCCTTCGCCAGCTCCGCATGAGTCGGGTCATGATAGAGATTATTCATCTCGTGGGGGTCGTTGGCTAGGTCGTACAGTTCCCAACCAGCCGGAGTCTGATAGCCACCGTCGTAGTTGCAGCCATAGTAGTAGATGAGCTTATGCGTCTTGGTACGGATCCCCATGTGTCCCGGATTGTCGTGATGCGCCATGTGCATCCAATACCGATAGTAGGCTTCCTGCTTCCAGTCTGCGGCCTCTTTGCCAGTTTCCAAAAGCGATTTGAACGAATGTCCCTGCACCGAATCGGGAATCTCTGCCCCAGCAAACTCCAGCATCGTTGGACCATAGTCGACGTTTTCGATGATGGAATTCAACTTCTGACCAGCGGGGACGGATTTCGGATAGCGAACGAGAAACGGCATTCGATGCGACTCCTCGTACATCCAACGTTTATCTTGATAGTCATGTTCGCCCAGCATAAACCCCTGATCGCCCGTGTAGATGATTAGCGTATTGTCGAGTTGCCCGGTGGCTTCGAGGTGCCCAAACAGGCGACCAAGATTGTCGTCGATGCCTTTGACGCAACGCAGGAACTTTTTCAGATACGCGTTATAAGCAAGTCGCGTATTCGTTTCCTTCGAATGGTCGGCGGGATCGTAATCTTTGGGGAATTCATTTGGATACATTTTAGGCAAATCCCGCAGGTACGATCGTCGTGGATTACGTGTTCCAATCGACGTACCAATATGTGTGAGCAACTCATCGTCGGCTCCGCGAGTCGCCAGTGACCCGAATGTGTCTCCTTGGTTCCAGAGTGAAGCTGGTTCGGGGATATCCACATCGGCGAGATAGGATTCGTAGCGCTCGGCATTGCTGAAATAGTCATGCGGCGCTTTGTAATGATGCATCAGGAAGAACGGCTTTTTTGGGTCCCAGCCATCTTTCAACCAATCCAGGGTGACATCCGTGATTGCGTCGGTAGAGTGTTTATCTTTGAACTTGATGAGGTTTTTGCCCCATGGCTTGTCGCCACGGATACGAAATTCTGGATCGTGATATCGACCCTGTCCGGGTAGCACGCAGTAGTAGTCAAAATCCGCCGGTTCGGCTTTGAGGTGCCACTTTCCAATCATGGCAGTTTGATAACCCGCCTTACGCATTTGAAGGGCCAGCATCTGCTTGCCAGGATTGACCCGACCACTCAGATCGAACGACCCATTGATGTGGTTGTATTGGCCGGTGAGCACGCAGGCTCGTGATGGAGAGCAAATGGAGTTGGTGCAAAACGCATTGGTGAATAAGGCGCCCTCTCTCGCAAGTCGATCAATGTTTGGTGTCGGAGCTATCTCAGCCAGCCGACTTCCATAGGCCGAAATGGCGTGAGCTGCATGGTCGTCGGACATGATGTAGAGGATATTGGGGCGTTCCGCGAAAGCGTTGATCGCAATCAGGGACAGTCCGAGGACAAGCAAGGTACGCATAGAGAATGACTCCCGTATTATGGTTCTTGAATTCGCCGCACGTATGGTATTCGCGAATGGCTTGGCCATCGACCCGTTAGTTGGCAACGGCTGAGTTGGATCTGGATCTTGGTTTTGGTTTTTTGCGTTTAGCGGCCTTTATGAACTGAGGCGCAATGAGGCGTTTTTTCGCACTCCAATCCAAGCTGCGATCAAAAATACTAGCGTACTGGTGATAGTCATTGAAAGCGACGGTCCCAGTTTTCCATTGGCCCAAATGTTTATCGTAGGCGTCCCGCATCTGCTCCAGAGTCTTGCGATGTTCTTTTGAAGCCGCCTGGTTGTGCATTTCGAGCGGGTCTTCGTCGAGAAGGTACAGCTCTTCCGCCGGAGTCATTTCGTCATCGGCGTAGCTCCAGTAAATATATTTGCGATCTCGCGTCACCGCTGCCAACGCGTGGGTAGCCGGGTGCCCCCAGACGTTGATCAGGGCAATCGATTCGTGGATTTGCTTGTCAGGATCGGCGACCAGTGCCATCAGGCTTGCTCCATCCACATCGCTAGGAATCGGCAAGCCTGCGAGGCCGAGGATAGTTGGCGCGATATCAATAAGCCCCGTCAGTGACCCACATCGAATGCTCTTTTGATTGCCAGCTTTTGGTCGTCGTGGATCGAACACAATCATGGGAATACGACTGGATTCTTCATAGGGCAATACCTTCGACCCATAACCATGGGATCCACAGAAGAATCCATTATCCGATGTGTAGATGATCACCGTATTGTTGGCCACGCCATGCTTCTTGAGTGCGTCGCGAATCATCCCGACCGCCGCATCGACTCCGTGTACCTGCTGATGATATGTCCCCATGACTGCATCGTAGTTGTCTGCGTAGTTCCAGCTATAGAATCTCTCATACTGTCGGTCGACTTTGCTTTGAGCCGCAAAATGGCGACCGGCAGCTCGACCGAAATTCGCTGGCTTTACAAAGGACTTGTCACGATAGACCTTATCAAAACGCGAGTCGGGCGTGGCTGGTTTGTGCGGAGCCTTGAAACTAATTGACAAACAGAACGGGCGATTCGCCGATGCGGCTTCCTGAATAAAGTCTCGGCCAAAGGCACCGTAGGATAGGGTCGAATGAGGGAACTCTGCAGCGTAGGCGGCCATCGACTTGTTCTTGACCGTTTCGTACGACGACTGACCGGGACTGCCGCCCCACTTGTCAAAATCAGATTCCGGCAGCGGCAGGCGGGCTGAGTCCGGGGTTGCTTGGAGTTCGAATCCGAACTTGCCCGCAAAGGCCGTCATGTATCCTGAATTCCGCAGCAGGACTGGGTAAGATTCGCTCCAGGTTTTCGCAAGCATATTGCCATGCATGAAATTGCAACCCGTCTTGTACTCGTATTTGCCGGTCATCACGGTAGCGCGGCTTGCCATGCAAATCGCAGTCGTCGCGTAGTGGCGGTCGAAGACGATTCCGTCATGGGCCAGTCGATCAAGGTTGGGTGTTTGGACATCCGGATTGCCATAACAACCCATCGAATACGTCGACTGGTCATCCGTCATCAAGAATACGATGTTGGGGCGTGCAGCTTGAAGGCTGGAAGTTGCGCAGAGCAATGCCAGCGCGAGTGTAAAGCGAGCCATCGTGTTTCCTTCACCACCAAGATCGGAATCGTTGGTTTGTCGCCAACTCAGGATAGGATTTCTTTCACGACGTTACCATGGACGTCGGTTAATCGAAAACGCCTTCCCTGATATTTGAACGTCAGTCGCTCGTGGTCGATACCCATCTGATGAAGAATGGTCGCATTGAAATCGTGAACATGGACTCCGTTTTCCGCAATGTTATAGCTGAAATCGTCGGTGGCGCCGTAGCTTATGCCCGGTTTGATGCCGGCTCCAGCCATCCAAGTCGTAAAGCAGCGTGGATGGTGATCGCGACCGTAATTGTCCTTAGTGAGCACGCCTTGTGAGTAGGATGTGCGACCAAATTCGCCACCCCAAACGACGAGCGTATCTTCCAACAATCCGTGCTGCTTGAGGTCCTTAATCAAAGCGGCGGATGGTTGGTCTGTCTCCAACGCTTGGGCTCGAATCTGCTTTGGCAAGTTGGAATGCTGGTCCCATCCTTGATGATACAACTGAATACAGCGGACGTTACGCTGCGCCAGACGCCGTGCAAGTAAACAGTTTGCGGCAAAGGTTCCTGGTTTTCGAGCGTCTTCGCCGTACAACTTGAAAGTCGATTCGGGCTCGTCCTGAAACTTGGCAGCGTCGGGTACAGAGGTCTGCATCCGGAACGCCATTTCGTATTGGGCAATCCGCGACTCGATTTCAGGATCCATCTCCTTGGAAAACTGATGTTGGTTCAGCGAGTTGATCGCGTCGAGTTGAGCACGTCGACGAGTCGGCGAAATACCGTTAGGGTTAGATAAATAAAGTACCGGATCGCGACCACTCCGAAACTGAACGCCCTGGTATTTTGAATCGAGGAAGCCGTTGCCCCACAACCGAGCGTAAAGTGGTTGCCCGCCCTGCCCTGCCGACACCAGAACGATAAACGCGGGCAAGTCGTCGTTTTCGCTTCCCAATCCATACGACAACCACGAACCCAAGGATGGTCGCCCGGCGATTTGCGACCCCGTTTGAAACATCGTGATCGCCGGATCATGATTGATCGCTTCGGTGTGCATCGACTTGATGAAACAAATGTCGTCAGCAATCTCACGATGGTAGGGCAACAATTCGCTAAGCCAGGCACCAGATTCGCCTGCCTGCGAAAACTTGAAATGCGAACCTGCCAGCGGGAGCGAGGATTGGTTCACCGACATGCCGGTCAGCCGCTGCTCGCCTCGAACCGAATCGGGAAGTTGTTCGCCATTCAGTTTGTTGAGATTTGGTTTGTAGTCGAACAAATCCTGCTGAGCCGGGCCGCCTGATTGAAAAAGGTAGATAATCCGCTTCGCCTTGGCGGGAAAGTGGATGCCATTCCCAGCCGATTCTGCAAAGCCATCCCGTTGCAATAAACCGCTCAATGCCGCGGCTCCGATAGCCGTGCTGCTCTTGCCGAAAAACAGTCGTCGGTTCAAAGCGTATGGATTTGTCATGTGATGCTCCCGTATCCTTAGCGTTTCCAGACTGTGGCGTCGAGATTCAAGATGGCTTGGCATACAGTTGTTAACGCCGCAATCGCGACAGCATCGGTTTCTTCGGCCTTCTTCTCACCCATAGTAACAAACTGTTTGGCTCGGTCTGGGTGCTCTGCGAAATGTTCCGCCTCGTCATGAAGCAACTGCTCCAAGAGTCTTTGTTCGCGTTGATCCGGCCGCCTGCCGGTGAACAATAGAAAGGCTTTTTGTACGCGAGCCGCGTTGTCTGCTGACGACATGACACGCATGGCTACCCAGCGAGCCGCCTCGACGAACTGGATGTCATTCATGAGCACGAGGGCTTGCAGCGGCGTATTCGTACGTGAACGTTTGACGGTACAGACTTCTCGAGTCGTCGCGTCTAACGCCATCATGTTGGGCAGTGGGGCTGTGCGTTTCCAAATCGAGTACAGGGAACGACGGTAAAGCGACTTGCCCACCGACTGCTTGTATGGCGGCGACATCCCATTCGACTCACGCCACAGATCTTCGCCCGGTTGATAAGGGGAAACCGGCGGACCGCCGCGTGCATTGTCCATCAATCCCGAGACGCTTAACGCCAGGTCGCGAATCTGTTCTGCCGACAGCCGATGAGAGGGCCCACGCGCCAATTGGCGATTGTCCGGGTCCCGTTCCAGCGCTGGTTGATCGACGCGCGAGTCCTGACGATACGTCGCGGACAGCACGATTTGCTTGCACAGGCGTTTTACGTCCCAACCATGGTCCATGAAGTCGCGAGACAACCAGTCCAGCAATTTCGGATGCGTGGGCAGCTCGCCTTGCAGTCCAAAGTTCTCCGGGGTCCGCACCAGACCGCTGCCAAAGAAGTTGCTCCAAAGTCGGTTTACTGCGACTCGAGAAGTCAGCGGGTGTTGGGGATTCGTAACCCACTTCGCCAGTCCCCGTCGATTTTTCGGCGCGTCATCAGGGAAGGGGATGGTGATCTCAGAAAACGTGGCACGCTCGACTCGCGTCTCCTCGTTCTTCGGTGCATCATACTGCCCGCGGGCCAGAAGGTAAGTCGAACGAGCCGCGTCGGTTTCCTTCATGATCGGAATCTCGATCATCGCCTCCTCCGCCATCACAACCGCTTTACGAGCCGCCTTCAGTTTGCTTGCTGCAAGTCTTGCCGAATCATCAATGGCTCCAGCGTAGTACTCCATCGTGGGTTGAATCGGCTCGCCGGTAGCAAGATGCAAAAGCTCGGGTGTGGTAAGCGCACGTTCGTAAACGCGGACGTCGTCGATCATGCCACCGTTCAATCCACGATCGCGAAAGCGTTGACCAATGACCAACTCGCCACCATGATCAACGACCACGTTGGCTTGCTTCTTGATCGAGTCGCGGACAACGATCGTCTCGAGCTCGACACCATTAAGGTACAATCGCAACCCATTCGCATGGGACGTACCATCGTAGGTCATCGCGATCTGGTGCCACGTGTCGACGGGAATGGGGGCTGTCGTTCGCACTGCTATGGCATTGCCCGGCCAGACGCGAGCCAGTCGTGTTTCGAGATGCCCGTCCTCGATCGCCAAGTCCCAGCCGTTGTAACCGCAGTCGGTTCCGCGTGTGTGATGAGCAATAACACTTCGCTGAGGCGAACGCAACGTTTCGCGCAGCGTGATCACGAAGGAGAAAGGCGTCCAACGATCAAAGGGCGTGATGCCATGCGTCGTGATCCCACGTTCGCCATCGAGTGACATCGCCAACCGAGGCAACGGCGTTGCGTCTTTTGCGTCCGTTGGCTTGTCAGCGCAAAGTGCGGTATTCAATCGGGGGATACTGCATTCTGATACTGGGGATAATTCCGTGGGTTGGGTCCATGCCCGGTCGCTCTCCGAAGGATGGTAAATCGACTTGAGCGAGTTCTCAAAAGCCCGATCGAAGCTCAAGGCCAATCGTAGATCAGGAATTGACGTGGCGTCATCTTGTTGGGTTTTCCAATTCTCAAATCTCTTGTGCGACTGCAGCACTTTATCCTGATATTCAGATTCGGATTGTCGCAATTGTTGATTCGCCAACTCAAGTGCATCCTCTTGTTCTTCAGTCGGCAAAAGCAGGGAAGGGCAGGGGACTTTCTGAGTGCGGTCGTAAACGCCACTCTCATCAATTGAATTGAAGAACGCGGAGATCGAATAATAATCGCGGGTTGGAATCGGATCATATTTGTGATCGTGGCAACGACAGCACTCGAGCGTCAGCCCCAAGATCGCGGTCCCAAACGTGTGGACTCGGTCAGCTACGTTCTCGATTCGCCATTCCTCAAAAACGGCTCCGCCCTCATTATTCAGTCGATGAATTCGATTGAACGCGGTCGCCAATTGTTGATCCCGAGTCGGGTTCTCCAAGAGATCGCCGGCCAGTTGCCAGGTGATGAATTGGTCGTAAGGCAGGTTGTCATTGAAGGCGCGGACCACCCAATCACGATAAGGCCACTGTGTGTTCAGCTTGTCTGATTGGTAGCCATACGAGTCAGCGTAGCGGGCTGCATCCAGCCACGCGATCGCCATGTGTTCTCCGTAAGCTGGCGAGTTTAACAATTCATCGACGATCTGCGCATAAGCGACTTTTGCGCCCGAATTTGCGATCGCCGCCTCAAACCTTGCAATATCCTCTGGTTTCGGCGGCAACCCCGTGAGGTCGAGTGTCACGCGGCGAAGCCATCGTAAATCCGAGGCGGGGTTGTTCGGCGTCAAGTCATGACGTTCAAGCTGAGCGAGGACGAAATCGTCGATCGTTTCGCGACACCATGATTTGTTTTTCGGTACCGGCACACTGATGGAATCCGTTATGGACTTGAATGCCCAGTGCTGATCGTACGTGGCTCCGGAATCGACCCAGCGTTTCAGCGTCTGCTTTTCTTCAGCCGTCAGACTTAGATTAGAATCGGGCGGTGGCATGCGAAAGTCGTCGTCTTCATCCGTGATCCGAGATAGTAATTCGCCGGCTTCGATGATGTCGATGGCTTCATCACGGACGTCAAGCCGCAAGTCGGCTTCGCGATGGTTCTCATCTGGGCCATGGCATAGATAGCACTTGTCCGACAGAATCGGTCGTACATCACGATTGAAGTCGACTTGCTGAGCCGCAACGTGCTGATGCGAAGAGCATAGAAAGCAACAAAGACAAACAGACACGAAGATGCGAATGACTCGCAATTGCACTCCAGTTACGATTCGGCAAATCGTTCTCGTCATCACACGTCCCGCCTCGGTAGACAATTTTCTGGTGACCCGGCAACGACTGGTCAATTCTGCAAGTTACGATGCACGGCGTCATAATTGATAAGCGGCTGCTCCAGCCGCCGCGACGGCGTGGTCGTTTTCGACCGTCGAACCAGACACTCCGATCGCGCCGACGACCGTTCCGTCTACGGTGACTAGTGGTAATCCACCTGGGAACGTTATCAGTCCGTCATTCGAGTGTTCAATGTTATAAAGGTCGCCGCCTGGTTGGGATAGTTTACCCAATTCACCGGTCGGCATATTAAACGATCGAGCCGTGCAAGCTTTCTTGATGGCAATATCAATGCTGCCCAACCACGCGTCGTCCATCCGCAGAAACGCCTTGAGATTCATCCCCGAATCAACGACGGCAATGTTCATCTTGGTTTCGAGCTCAATTGCCTTTATGACAGCCGCACTAACGATGGCTTGGGCTGTGTCGAGAGTCAATTCACGATTAAGGAGTGTTGGATTCATCTTGGCTCAGTGGTTCTGGTCTGCATTCTCATGTGCGAGACGATTCTCGCATTGGTGTGATTATTGGTAGCCAGGAAGCCGGCGTCTTGCAGATTTGTCGCACGGTTTTGTAAAATCCTCGCATGAGCAAACTTGACCGGGAAACCCAATCGTGGCGAAATCGCTTCTTTCGATCGCTGGGCGAGCCACTCGACTTGCTCGAACTATTTGAGTTTCTTCCCAACATTTACATGTACGTAAAACAGTGTGACGGGCGGTATCTCAAAGCCAATCGAGTCGCGTGTCGCGTGGTAGGCGTGCAAGATGAATCGGAGATCATCGGCAAGAATGACTTTGACTTTTTTCCTCCAGCAATTGCGACACAGTATGTGGAAGAAGATCAACGCGTTATTGCTTCGCGAAAGCGACTGAGTGATCAAATGTGGTTGGTGCCGGACACCAAGGGAATGCCCCAGGTGTATCTTTGCAACAAGATTCCGTTGTTCGATCGTAAAAAGGAGGTCATCGGCATAGCGGGTGTCAAGCGACCGTATGATCAGATAGCCCACGCGACTTCGGGCCACAGTCGGCTGTTGAAAGTCGTGCAGTTCGTAACGGCCCACTTTGGCGAAGATATCAACGTAGCGGACCTTGCAGCCAAAGCCTGCCTTTCGCCCAGTCAGCTGCACCGTGAGTTTGCGCGGCTGTTCGGGACGACTCCCAATCGTTATCTGCGTGAAGTGCGAGTCGGTGTGGCGCGCCATCTCTTGGAGGCGGGCGAACAATCCATGGCGCAGATTGCGCGACATTGTGGGTTTTATGACCAGAGCCATTTCACGCGCCAGTTCAAAACGTCGACAGGTTTGACTCCCCGGCAATATCAGAGTAGCAGACCAGATCAATGAGCTTAGACGAGGCAACTCGGGCACCCGCATTGCCCACCGCAGATTTGCGTTGACTCAGGCAGATTCTGGATCGAACTGCAGGTAGCCAGGACTGAATGTCTTCAACCTTGCTTCGACGGATTCGTTTTCAACCAGATCTGAAGCCAGAATCAATCCCGGCATATCCGGCAAGTCACCGGTAGTGTTCATTCGTTGGAGAATCTTCAGCCAGTCCAGTCTGCCGAGTGCGTTCTGCGCTTCGCAACCAAACCAGGCCGAGCGAAATGGTGGGCCGATTTTGAGCGGTTCGTAAATTTGAGATCGCAACTCGACAATCAGTGATTCTGAAAGAAGATTTCCATTATTGACACCCGTCGGTGATACGCAGAGCGTATGCCAATTGGCTGCATCAACCGAGTACTTGTGCGGTTGCCCCCAATGGCGATTGGGTTTGATATGTTCGATTTTGCAGCTGACGGACCCAAACTCAACGGTCGTCAAAGCCAATTGGGAATACAGATTCAACAGGTTGTCCGCACCGGCACCATTGTTGGCACAGTCGATCGCTAAGTTTGTATAGACAGCCATAAACTATTCGCCAATGCCTCGAACTAAGAACTGACGACAGTACCTGTCGGCTTCGACTATCGTAGGTTTCTTGAGCGCTTCGTCAACCCAATGCCCTGGCAGCTTGCTTGTAATCTGCATTCGATTCAACCATATAACAGTCGGATACCCATGATAGTCAGGTTGGGCTAAATCTGATTTTCGACTTGGTGCTTTTCGCCAGAGGAGCGAACGCGGGAGCGGCAGGGTTGTGACCTGAAAGAGTCGGTGGAATGGAGGTTTGGCGAGCTCGGAGTGTTTTACACCTTGTGACCCGCCTTGTGCGGAGTTCGTCGAACGCAGGTTGAGAAGAGCAAGAGTCTATTTTGAATAAGCCTGTCGTGTGAGTCGTCGGCAATTTGTCTGAACGGTTGGTGGCTGGCGGGATGAGCAAATTGAACCGGCTTGGCGGATCGTTGACGAACCGCCTCGTCCGCCATGCCAAGAGCGACTGATGAATATCTCTACATTGACCCGCGGGGTGCCGATATGTAGTGATAACCCTGTGCCAGACCCAAATGTCCTCGCAATTCGTATTGCGAATGCCCTGTAAATGCTGGCATTGCTGGTATTTGAGGTCTTGGGGTGCGTAGAATACGGGCGGAATTGAACTGAAAGCGGTCGACCAGCCGAAAGCAGATCGGAGCCACAATGAAGAATTTAATTCGTGTTGCTAGCGTACTTACTCTCCTAGCGCAATTTGTGTTGGCTCAAAACGCTAACCAACCGGTGCCGGAACCTCTGGGTACGGGTTTGCTCCCTCAGCTGGAAAATTGTCCGGTCGTTATTGAGCCCAAGCGGGACGATCCAGATTCCCGTCGTTCGGTACGCAAGAAGCGTTTTATGCCTTCGGCTCCCGCTGCAGCGGGAACTGACTTGAGCGATCCTTTGTCGCAGATTCCCACACCGATTGCCAATGATGCGAAGGTCTGGCCGCAACCCCTTGGTTCGACTTTCCTTAGCCCTAAGGCTGCGAGTTATCGAATGGCTCGCCCCGTTGCGCGTAACACTCCGATACCCATGAGCTTACGGCCCGCGCTCGCAGGGCAAGAGCCAGGCAATAACACGCCGCCGCCCGCTTTGCCGCCTTGGACAGCGGTCGATCAGGAGTTCTCGTTCTATCCGCACGTTACACCCGACTCGGATTCTCCAGAAAATATGCCGCTGCCTGAGCTCGTTCCACAGCCGCGATATTCGATGGCCTTGCCCGAGGAGTTGAATGTTCCTCTGTTCCTGCCGGCGGGTCCCTCCACGGGCCGCGTCAGCAGTCTGTTGTCACCGGAAGAACAACCACAGGGTTTGATTCCAATGATCACACAGCCGGAGCGATTCACCGACCCACCGACCTGGGATCCCACAACGGTGACGAGTGGTCAGCCCTTTGTCTATTGGCATCCCTTAATGAAGCCGGGCTCACGTCCCCTACCCGCTGGCGGTAGTTTGGGAATTCAGCTTTATGACCGTTTCTTGAATGGTGGCTATGGGAATACAGATATCGACGGCCAGCGGCAAGTGATCATCAATGCGGCTCAGCAGATTCCGGGTGATGCCGGGCCTTTTAATCCCTAGGCCGATCAACGGCTTTCGTCCGCGCTCCGTGATTAGCGAACCTATCCGGCTCGCGGAACCTCTTGGCTGATGGTACGTTGGAGCCGCGTTGAGTGGGGTGGGCAGTCGCTGGTGCCATGTACACTGGAGGAAAGTCCGGGCTCCGCAGGGCAGGGTGGTCGGTAACGCCGACCGGCCGTGAGG
>CAYYHV010000026.1:27975-30050 GCA_964471695.1 uncultured Pirellulaceae bacterium | reverse complement strand
TCCTACCTGCCCGCCCATGGATTCATTCGAATTTCAGTCTCGTACCCGCATTGTTTTCGGGGCGAATCGCATATCTGAATTAGGCGCTCTTGCCGGCGAACTGGGGGCACGGCGTGCGCTCGTTGTGTCGGACCCCGGGATAATTGCTGTTGGTCATACACAGCGCGGGTTGGATTCCCTGAAGCAGGCTGGCATCGATGCTTATCTGTTTGAAGGTGTGCAGGAAAATCCAACGACTGACGATGTGGATCGTGGAGTCAAATTTGCCAAGCGGCACGAGCCAGAGTTGATCGTAGGACTTGGTGGTGGCAGTTCGATGGATTGCGCCAAGGGCATTAATTTCGTGTACACCAACGGCGGCACGATGCACGACTATCATGGAGTCGGCAAAGCCCTCAAGGAAATGTTACCCATGATCGCGGTGCCCACCACGTCCGGAACGGGTAGTGAAGCGCAATCATTCGCGCTGATCTCGGATGCGACGACGCATGTGAAAATGGCGTGCGGTGACAAAAAAGCAGCTTGTCGAGTCGCGATTCTCGATCCCCAGCTAACGCTGACTCAACCTCCACGAGTCACAGCGCTGACAGGGATCGATGCCATATCTCATGCCGTGGAAACGTACGTTACGACTCGTCGAAATCCCATGTCGGCAGCGTTCAGTCGCGAATCGTGGCGTTTGCTCAGCCTGAACTTTTCACGCGTGCTTGAATCGCCGGATAATATCGAGGCTCGTGGCGGAATGCAGCTAGGAGCCTGCTTGGCGGGGCTGGCAATTGAAAACTCCATGCTGGGAGCGTCCCATGCACTGGCAAATCCACTGACGGCTGAATTCAACGTTGTGCATGGTCAGGCAGTTGGGCTGATGTTGCCTCATGTTGTCCGGTTTAACAATTCGGTTGTTGAGGAAAGCTACGACGAGTTGGTGGACATCCTGTCCAGCCATAATGATAAATATTCTCGAACTGACGGCGCCGATGGGCTGGCGAATTTCCTAACCGATCTGCTGAAACAAGCCGGTTTGCACGGTAAGCTTGCAGAATGTGGTGTCGAAGAGGGCGCATTGCCTCGACTTGCCGCGGCGGCTGCCCAACAATGGACAGGTACTTTTAACCCACGACCTGTGGACGCGAGTTCACTGCTGCAAGTTTACGAAGGAGCTATGTGATGCGAACGATCCGACACTCGCTCTGGCCGACGGTTGTGTTGTGGATTGGTGCGGCGATGATTTTTTCGTCTTGGCTGTCGGCGCAAACCAGTGCGCCGGCTTCGAGCATCAAGGCGACAACTGTTGCTGTTGATGCTGCTGCAACTCCGTTGACTATGGGGAAGGATTGGCCATTGTTCCGTGGGAGCCCTGGTGCGAACGCCGTGTCGAACGCAAAGCTACCCAAGGAACTGGACCTGGTTTGGAAAAAGTCGATCGACGATATCACGTTCGACGGAACGGCGGCGATTGCAAACGGCGTGGTTTACGTCTGCGACTTGGAAGGCGCCATTTATGCACTGAAGTTGAAGACCGGCGAGCAGATTTGGAAGTATCAGACAGAAATTGGGTTCGCGGCGGCTCCGGCGATCAAGGACGGTCGTGTCTTTATTGGTGATCTGGATGGCGTCTTTTATTGCCTTTCCGCTGACAAGGGAAAGCCAGCATGGAAGCCGTTCGAAACCGAAGCCCAAATTGACTCGAGCGCGAACTTCTACAAAGACAAAGTCATCTTTGGGTGCTACGACAACTCGCTGTATTGCTTGGACGCGAAATCAGGTGAACTTTCCTGGAAGTTTGAGATTGAAGATCAGATTCGCTGCACACCCTCGGTCATGGGGAACCGGGCTTTTGTGGCGGGATGTGACGCTCGGCTTCACGTCGTCGATCTGGATAAAGGCGAATCGGCAGGCGATGTCCCGATTGATGGCCCGACCGGAGTCACACCGGCCGGTGTTGGCGACAACGTCTTTTTTGGTACAGAAAACGGCACCTTTTATTCTATCAATTGGAAGAAGCTCGAAGTCAATTGGGAATTCCAAGGACGCCGCGGCGGAGCCTATCGCAGCTCGGCGGCTGTAACGAAAGA
>CAYYHV010000026.1:25318-27952 GCA_964471695.1 uncultured Pirellulaceae bacterium | reverse complement strand
TTGTAGGTGGACGTAACAAACGGATTTATGCACTCGAAACGAAGACGGGGAACATCGTCTGGGAGTTTGTTACCAAACGTAACGTGGATTCGTCCCCCGTTATTGTTGACGATCGAATCTTCGTCGGCTCCGATGAAGGCCGGTTGTACGGAATCTCTCTCAAGAATGGCAAGAAGGTCTGGGAGTATGAAATGGGCGGCGGCATCTCTGCCTCGCCGGCAATTGGTGAAGGTAAACTCGTCATCACCAGCAACGATGGCACCGTTTACTGTTTCGGCAAAAAATCGGAATCCTGAATGCGGTTTGAACAACGCTCCCCCTTGATCGCGACTTAACCTTTTCCGCCAACCCGCAAAGAACAACATGGCAGACAGTACTAAAACCGAAGTTGGCAGTTACTTCATCTCCAACTACCCGCCGTTTTCGGTGTGGGATGATGATTCGCTGAGTGAAGTCGAGACGGCGATGGCTGAGGATGCTTCGGACAAGCCGCTGGGATTGTATCTGCACATTCCGTTTTGTCGGAAACGCTGCAAATTCTGCTACTTTCGCGTTTATACGGACAAAAAATCGGACGAAATCGAAACCTATATGGCAGCGCTGGCTCGAGAGATTGAGTTGGTCAGTCAGTTGCCTTGCATGGGAGATCGTCCATTTCGTTTTGTGTACTTTGGCGGCGGGACGCCCTCTTTCCTCAGTCCCAAGCAGCTTCGGTCCCTGGTCGATCGTTTACGAGCCAACATATCTTGGGACCTTGCTGAAGAAGTCACATTTGAATGCGAACCCGGCACACTGTCCGAGACGAAAGTGAAAACGCTGGCTGAGCTGGGAGTGACTCGACTTAGTCTGGGAGTCGAAAACTTTAGCGACGAAGTCCTTAAGGAAAACGGTCGAGCCCACTTGTCTGGTGAGATTTTCAAATGTTGGGATTGGATTCAGGCAGCCAACTTTCCCAACATCAACATCGACTTGATCTCCGGCATGGTTGGCGAGTCGTGGGACAACTGGAAAGATTGTGTGAAGCGAACGATCGACATGCAGCCTGAAAGTGTAACGATCTACCAAATGGAACTGCCCTTTAACACGACATATTCAAAAGACATTCTGGGTAACGAGATCGAAGTGCCCGTTGCGGATTGGGCAACGAAACGTGATTGGGTTAGTTATGCCTTTGATGAAATGGCGAACGCCGGTTATCACGTTTCCAGCGCGTACACGATGGTGCGTGATCCAGAGAAGGTTAACTTCAGTTACCGCGACAATCTCTGGCAGGGTTCCGATTTACTTGCCACGGGGGTCGCGAGTTTTGGGCATATCTCGGGAGTCCACTATCAGAACCATCCCGATTGGAAGGGGTATGTTGGAGCCATCGATGAAGGCAAGTTGCCTTTGAATCGTGCCTACCGACCAAGTAAGAGTCAGTTGTTGATTCGCGAAATGATTTTGCAACTAAAGAAGGGTTATCTTGAGCTGTCGTATTTCAAGAGCAAATTTGATGTCGACATAACTGAGCGTTGGGCGGACGAGTGGAGACAACATGAACAAGACGGCATGCTCTCGATTGGCGAGGATCGTGTCGAATTGACTCGCGATGGACTGCTTCGAGTCGATTCGTTGTTGCCGGCCTTCTTCGAAGCCGAACATCAAGGGATTCGCTACACATGAGCGAGGAACTGACGTTCATGATGGGTGAGTTTGCGGCCGAGTTCCCAACGGACCGTGACTATGCTCGTAATCACATGTGGGCGAAGCCGCTCGACGGTGGCTATCGTTTTGGTTTTACGGCATACGCCGTGCGGCTGTTGCAGGACGTTTACTTCCTCGATTGGACGGTCGACGCTCCCGTTACGCTCAATGAACGGCAGAATATCGGCTGCATCGAAAGCAAAAAAGCGGAAAGCGAACTCTTCTGTCCTGCCCAAGGAGTATTGACGGCTTTTAACCAATCGTTAATGTCGGATCCGTCCACAATCAATGTGGATAAGTACGGCGAGGGATGGTTGTTCGATATGAAGCCGGCAGAAGCCGACTTGCTGACGGCGGAGCAGTATGTCGAGCACCTTGGGGAAGTTTGGGAAGTCACACAACGCACGATTAAGGGCCAGCTCAATTAGGCGGTGCGGGCGTGAGTCGACTCTCTGATCCTTCGGTTTCGAAAATTCTTGCCTTTCGCGGTCACAGACTTCCGTGATAGACCGATCCAAGCCGTGGCCTCGCCATCTTGAGACGGCTATAATATCGCCATGGCCAAACGTATATCAGTCGTCGTATCGCAAGGACAAAGCCAGAATCCGCAAAAGCGGCAACTGGAGGAGGACCTTGTTGCTGCATTCATGATGGAGCCGGGGATCGATGTCACCGTCATTCCCCACCTCTATGATCTCGACCCGAATGGGACCGGCATGTTGGCGCTGACCGGCATTTCGGGAGATATGGTTGTCGCCAGTTGGTTGTTTGAGCGAGCCGCCCGTTGGACGTTGGACCGAAATGGGATACGCGGTCAAGAAGGGATCTGCACGATCAATTCGACCGACGATGATGATTTCGACGAAGACGAAGAGAATGCCAAAGCGGAAGAAGAGACGACTGAGGAGGAGAAGGACCGAGTTGCAGATGCGCGGCAAGCGATTCCAT
>CAYYHV010000026.1:23229-25308 GCA_964471695.1 uncultured Pirellulaceae bacterium | reverse complement strand
GATCTACTGCATGGAGTTGGCAGCTCAAAATTCGGCCGATGACTTTGTCGCCGAGGTGCGGCGCATTGCCAAAGAGGCGACGACGCAAGTCGTAGAATTGGGAGGTCTGCTCGGTGGTGGCGTTTCTGATGCGGCCATGGAACGATTTCAAAATCCAACCAACGACACGGCATTGGGCACTGATATGCAACCCACAGTGGTTCCGCTTGATGCTGGGACGGCTACGGTAAATCGGGTGGACGACAATGCCGCACGACGCTGGTACCCGGTCATCGACTTTGGACGTTGCACAAACTGCATGGAGTGTATCGACTTTTGCCTGTTCGGTGTGTACGGAGTCGACGGTGCTGATACGATCCTTGTGGAGCAGCCAGACAATTGTCGCAAGGGCTGCCCGGCTTGCAGTCGCGTGTGTCCTGAAAATGCCATCATTTTTCCCCAGCACAAGACGCCGGCGATCGCCGGAGCACCGGCTGAAGTCGGAGCCCTCAAGATTGACTTGTCGCGGCTGTTTGGCGCACCCGATCTTTCTGCGGTTGAGATTGCCGCCAAAGAACGCGATGAACAACTGTTGTTGGCCGGACGCGACGAGGTTGGCATGTCTGTGGGGATTCCTAAACGGCAAGCTGACCAATCTTCGTCGCCTCGCGATGAGCTCGATGATTTGATCGACGGTCTCGACGAATTGGACGTGTGACGAATTCTTAGGGCCGTTAGGGCCGTTTGGGCTGTCTTCCTACTGCATTCTTCTCAGCACGATTGTCCTTCTACTGCGTCTTCCCGTGGTGCACGTCTATTCAGGGCTTGCCTAGGTTTCCCCGTCTTTCACGATGGACGGTTAAGGCAGGCATATGGCCGTGGTGCGACTGGCGTCTGTCGTTGTATGGGGGCTTTGCGCAGGATCCAAAATGACTAGACTTTGCTGTGTCACTAGATTGAACTAGCAAAGTGGCTTGAAGTCTTTTCGAATCGGAAAACGCATCGGATGCAACGATTACTTTATCGCGCCACCTTGAATTCGAATCAAGTTAGGCGACGCGTACTGACGGTTCTGTTGCGATGGATAGAGTTCGCTGTTTGGCCGTTGGAATTCCTTCTTGGTCGGCTGCAACGCCTGTGCGAGTTTGGTGGTCAGCTTCTTCTGATACTCTTCCAGCCCTTTGGATTGCTGGACATGGCTTTTTCAGCAATTCGTGAATTCACCTGGGCGAAAATACGCGGCTGGGCTTCGAGCATCTGGTGCTGCGTATTGAATCTGTTTCGGCCGATTGAACATTTCTTTTATCGCGTGGCTGAATGGTGTGGGGAATCGCGAGGGTGGATAGCCAGGCGATTATCGCCGGGCATCGTCGCTTACGATGGAATCCGATTGAGGCTTGCTTATCGAATGCGGGAATCTCAGGCGCTCTCTTACCTGATTTATCCCCTGGATCGGCTCGCCAGCGATGTCGGAGCGATCGTAAAGCGACTGCTCATCCTCAGGTGCGTAAGCTACTTCTTTTACGGAGTCGAGCTGGCTTTGGGTGCATGTATCGAATTGATTTGCTTGATACTGCGAATTGCGGCGACACGAATGGCGAGACTTGTATATGCCGTGAGATTCGGTCTGGGGGGATCGCGACAACGATCGAGACGAGACTAACTAGGTAGGCGATCCGCACGCGTGTCTTGTTCGGACGGACATGCGGGACGCTTACGGAGAATTCGCTACAAAGCCGTTGAGGCACCACTCCAGAATCCTATTGGGCTTGCCGCCGGAGGTGCAGGGACGCTCCACGGGTAAAGAGGGTGGTTCGGGTCTGGGCCATTCGGTATTTTCTTGGCGGGAGCTCGACGTGGTTTTTCGCGACGTCGCAATGGAGTCGGTTTGCGTGCGACACGCGGCGATCGATTCGAATTCTTCGTGGCGACCGGTGGGCTGACGCGTGGTACCGACCGTCGCAAAGGTCGTGGCTTCCCGGTCTCGGGAGACTCGGGCGGTCGCTGAGGAGCGGGCAGAACTTCGAGCTCTTCCATGGAAGGTGTGTAGGATGGGATTGGATCGATTGGCTGTTCTTCTACTGGCGGAGTGGCATGCTT
>CAYYHV010000026.1:8768-23219 GCA_964471695.1 uncultured Pirellulaceae bacterium | reverse complement strand
TGCTCAGATATCTCCTGATTGTGCCATGCCAAAAGGGTACCGTCGACTTGCTTTGTCTTCACCAGTGCAACGTTGTAGGCGACTTCGGCGACAAGCAGTCCACGTTCGTTCTGCAGGACCCGTTGCTGAGATCGCAAAAGTGATTCCAGAGCAAGTCGTCGACTGTTGGCGTCGTCGCTTGTCGAACGCCACTGCAAGAGTTGGCTGTTCGTTTCTGCATTCGCAGCCATGACGGCGCGATTCTGCGCTACGATTTCACTATAAGCCGCCGAGACCTCGTTGACTGCTAAATGCAGCTCATTCCCGATGTGTTCGAGTGTCGCTTTGTACTTGGCTTGAGCTTGGTTTAACTGTCGCTGCTTAACTTGCACGATGTCAAATGTTTGAAACGATTTGGCGGACTGGAGTTCGCTGGATGCCGTTCTTACGTCTCGAATACACTTGGTGATTTCGGCTCGATGCGTTGAAGCCGTCGCCATAAGGGTGTCGAGTTTGACAGGCTGCCAGTCCAGTGAGGGCTGCTTCATTGGAAGCAACTCGACCAGCCCCTGTTCGCCTTCGAGTTCGGGAGCGTTTACTAACGAGCGGAGCGAGGTTTCGGCTTTCTGGACATTGGCACGACTCCGAACGAGGCTTGCTCTTCGCTGTTCAACTGCCGCCAAAATGCTTAATCGTTCTGCCTCATAGCTGCCGTCTTTCTCAGGTGCGATGAGATCATCCATGAGTTGCTCAGTCCGAAGGTAGAGCTTGATGTCTTGGGCGAGTGCCGCACGGGCTCCGTAAAGTGACCAGTACGCCTCCGCGACTTTCATAAGGTGAGCTTGGAGACTGACGAGATATTCCTCGCGAGCGGGATTTCCTGTTTGTCTCGCAATGGTGGCGATTGCATCATTGAATCGAGCCGCTCGACGCCAAAGAACCGGCTGAGGCAGTTTCGAAAGTGCGTCGAGTTCGGGCGTGCGGGGCACGGTGCGATTGCTGATGACGCGAATGTCAGCCGAATGTTGCAACGCCAGTTCCATGAGTTGATTGGGACTGGTGTGAATGTAGTTTGTTTCGCTCGAGAAGGGCATCGAGGCATCGTTGGTCCACCAGGAAATTGCTGGATTTTTGGCAGCCGTTGATACATCCATCAATGACTGTTGCTGAGGATCAACACTAGCCAATGCCCGACTCAAGTCGTCTTTTTGCTTCCGAACAAGCGGACTGAGCTCGTACAACGAAAGTCCGGAGACGGGTTCCTGGCCGAACGCCGTACTCACCGTTGCGACAAACAAGGCAGCGCAGATCCCGCAGCGAATTGGCCTGAAGGGTAAGATCCTTCTCGAATTTATCAATGATTGTGTCAGGCGGCCGTATGACATGGCGATGCTCGGCGAAATGGTTGGGTCAGTTGGGCGGAAGTATGCACAGAGGTAAATTCCGGCTCAATTAGGATCGTCGAAAGAACCAACATTCTCCGCATAATTGTTCCTCAGCCGCGGTTGTCAGCTAACCTGTAAGCTTCGCCGGACCCGAAAATCTTTCCAAAACAAGGCTGGGGAATTCTGCCTCATAGGCAAAATCGGCTAAATATGCGTGAAAAACACGCAATTAATGAGGTTTTCTGTCATGCGAAAACTGTGCAAGATCTCACCCCGACTCGGCAACTTGTCTTTTAGAGATGACATTGATGACTGAAGACCGGCCAGATTCCGGCAACACAATGGGTGCGACCGATCCGAATGGTTCGGCCCGCATCAATTGGGAAGCAATGCTTGCGGAGCACCGACCGTGGTTGCGGTCGGTGGTGGCTGCGCGTGTCGGCGAGTCGCATGCGATTGATGAAGTCCTTCAGGAAGTTGCTTTAGGAGCCGTAAAAGGTGCACCCGCAGATCTGCCACCTGAGAAGGCAGGACCGTGGTTGTACCAAGTCGCCGTTAGGCAATCGCTGATGTACCGTCGATCGGCAGGCCGACGTCGGAAGCTGGTTGATGGTTTTGTTGCCAAGGTACAACCTAGCGATGATTCGCGTGAGGCGGATCCGTTGGATTGGTTGGTGGCCGAAGAGCAAGCTGCGAAAATCCAGCAAGCGATGGCGGCTCTGCATCGTCGGGATCGTGAGATTCTGATGCTGAAATACGAGCGAGGATGGAGCTATCACGATATCGTGGCTCATCTTGGTATCAGTCACAGTGCGGTTGAGGCTCGGTTGCACCGGGCTCGCCAGCGGCTGCGGAAGGAATTAACCCGACGAGATGTGAATCCACCGCGACCCAGATCGTGAAGCAAGTGAGTGCCAGTTTCGAGAACAGAGTTAGCGAGTAGAAAGTTAGTTTGATGATGAATTCCGAAGAACAGTTCGAAGCGGAAGGCCAGGTGGATAGTCGTACGATCATGCGTTTGGTCGACGATGAGCTGTCGCCGGACGAACGCCGCTCGGTATTGCGGCGTTTGGAAGCCGTCGGTGGTTGGCGCGCTTGCGCGTTGGCTTTTCTTGAAGACCAGTCGTTACGGCGCGAGCTCTCTCCAAGGGACGAGTCGCCGGATGTGATCTCCATGCTCTCGATGCGGCCGGACGATTCAGAAAACTCGGTATCACCATCCGATGTCAGTCCCACATATCGTGGTGATGAGCGGCTGACGTGGAAGTCATTTCTTGCCACGGCAGCCACAATCGCTTTCGCTTTTGCGGTGGGGTGGTATGGGAGCCAGGGAAGCGGACTCGGTCAGGCAGTTCCGGAGTCGATCGTCAACCAGACGCCGGCTGCAAATAACAACCAACAATCGCTGGCATCCAATTCGACCAGTCAACCTCAACAAGACTTGACGGGAACCTATTCCGCGCCGGCAAGCAGTTTTTGGGAACAGGAATCTGTGATTCCGATTGAGGTGCGTCGCGCGTTGGCAGAAAAGGGAACCGAAGTACGCCGCCAGCGTGGGTTGATGCCGTATTGGTTACCAGATGGACGACGGGTCACGGTGCCCTACGAGGACGTCCAACTCGTACCGGTCAATCGCGTTTCCTATTAAGCATCCCATGCAAACAATCGCAAAGAACCAGTCGCGAACTGGTGAGATAAATCAAGGGGATTTCGTCTAGAGTGCTGCGTGAATCGCAGATGATCGAAAACAAGAGGAGAATTTATGTTCAGGAAATTTGGAAAGCAAACCATTGTGGCTCTCGTGCTGGGAGCAATGATCGTCCCCATGGCTATGGCTCAGCAAGACCAAAACGGTCGCATCGTCATTCTAAGACAGGACGGAGACGGTGACGGGGACGACCTTGGCACTCGGGCTCGGGTGCATATCGACGGTACTGCGCTTTTTGATGATACAGATGTTGGTTTGAAGGCATGGCAAGGCGGGAAGTGGATCGGCGTGATCTGCGAGCCGGCCAGCGACGTATTGCTATCCCAGTTAAAGCTTTCGGGCGGGCTGGTGATTGATCAAGTCGTTGATGATTCGCCGGCTGGAAAGGCTGGTTTGAAGGCGCATGATATTTTGCTTTCCGCCAACGGCGCATCCTTTGGGAATCTGCAAGACCTGGTGACGGCTGTCAACGACGAAGCGAATGAGTCACTGGCAATGGAAGTCTTGCGAGGCGGTGACAAGATGTCGGTCAAAGTGACCCCGACCAAACGCCCTGCCACCACCGTGCGTTTCAACGCAACCAAAGATGGTCAGTTCGGAAACGCCAACCTCGATGAAGTCATGAAGCAGTTGCAGGGCGGAGCCGGTGGTGCGATGCGATTTATCGGACCTGGGCTGCACTTGAATTCGTCGACTTCCAAAATGCCAGGTAACCTGTCGATTTCCGTGACGCGAAGCGGGAACCAGCCTGCGATGATCACTGTGAAAAAGAACGGTGATACGTGGGAAGTCACTGAAGACAATTTAGGCGAGCTGCCTGAGGGAGTCCGCCCACACGTTGAGACGATGCTTGGCGGTAATGGTATCGACCTCCACGTCTTTCGAGGACTGAATGGAAAGAACAATCTACCGGGAATGAACTTACCGCGTATGGATATGCCGTTCGAAAAAATGCGTGAAGAAATGCAACGAAATTTTCAGCAGATGTTTCAAGAGATCGAGGAATTGCGAGGCAATATCAAGCCTCATGCGGATGAGAGTGATGCTGCGGAGCTGGATGACAAAGAAGCTCGCTTCATGATCTCGACGCGAGCCGTTGGCTAAGTTCGTTCGCAGACCAATCTTTATCTGGCCGCTACCCCCCACTTTTTGCGGCAAGGAAAAAGCCCTGATCGATTTCGATCAGGGCTTTCTTTGTTCGTTGAAACGTTCGGTTTCAATCGTCTAGTACACGCCGACGGTCGTCGCCGATTGCAGTTTGTGATACGGGCGAACGCCGCTGACTCCATCCCATGGGTAAGTCATGAAGGGCTTTTCTCGTTCGCCTTCGTCCCTTTCGAGGAACCCTGGAACAAAGAACTCCTTCGTCAATGTGGTCAGTTTCACGCGCCCCGTTTCACCGTAGCCAACTGTTGCGTTCGTGTCCTCAAATTCTACGACTTCAGTGACGGCTCGCGGTTGAGGAGCGTAATAGGCGATGGTGTACCCATCGTCTGGCGTCACCGGGCGGCTGCAAGCCAGTCCCATGAGCGTATTGCCGTAAGTTGGCGTCATGTAGACTCCGCTTTCTTCCGGCGACCCGCCGAAGAGTTCTTCGACAGCGTATCGAGTCCATTGCGGTGTAAATTCCGTCCCGCCGGAGAAGATACCGGTGATCCCGACTTCAGCAATGCTGGTGCCGCGATCTTCCAATGCCAAGGCAAGCGACTCAAGCAGCTTGGGAGTCGCGAACATGCACTTTACGTCGTGCCCAGCCGTCAACACCGTCACGGCTTGGTCTATGCAGTGCTTCTTGTACTCCTCAAGGTGTTCCATCCAGCCTTTCTTGATTAGCTTCACGACCCAGCGAGGATCAAGATCGATGCAGAAACAGATGCCACCTCGAAACTGACACAGATGTTCGACGGCGAGTCGCAAACGACGCGGTCCGGATGGGCCCAGCATCAGCCAGTTGGCGCCCTTGGGAAAGTATTTGTCCGGAAGCGTTTCGCTGAAAAGTTCATAATCGATCCGAAAGTCGTCGATGACCACCCGACTCTTGGGGATCCCCGTCGTGCCACCAGTCTCAAAGACATAAGTCGGTTTTCCGTCATAGCCTTTGGGGCGCCAACGTTCGACTGGACCACCGCGAAGCCACTCGTCTTCGAATGCTGGAAACTTCTTGAGATCCTCGTACTCTTTAATCTCGGTGAGAGGATCAAACTTCAATTCGGCTTTCTTTTCCAACCAGAATGGCGAGCCTGTTGATTCATGAAAGTGCCATTGAATGATTTCGAACGTATGAGCATTTAGCGCATCGCGGGCTGTCGAAATTGCGGTCGAGAGTTCCGGGTTTTCAGTCGTCATGGTTTTGATCTGGCCTCAATTTGGTGTTTCAATCCAAGCTAGATTTTATTTGGCTTTGCGTCGTTACGGTAGGATAGGCAGCAACCACCAAAAGTCGCCACGGCGAAACGCGATAGCTCAGAATGCACGCTAGTTTGCCGATTAAGACGAGTTTTCTTCCAGTTCCACCTCGTTGCCGTCGATGCTATCCGATAACGGGGACGCTGCGCTTCAAAATCGACCTGGGCGACGGCGCTCCATGATCGCCCTCACCAATTGGCCTTTTTAGGTCGCCAAGACTCAAGCTACGACCACCAATCTCCTCATTCCATTTGAGAAATCCCGAGCTTCGGGTTTTTCAGACAACCGATCAGGCGGTTTTTTCTATGCATGTTATTCTGTGGGATACACGACGCAACGACGTGCAAAAAGAGTATGCCGATGGGATCGACAGTGGCAGAGCACTTGGCCAACGCGGCCTACGGGAACGGATGCTCACCCGCTGGTTCCATCGTGACTACCGACCAGTTGCATTGAGTTTTGCATATCTCGCAGCGATCTTTCGAAAAATGGGGCACTCTATCGAGTACGCCGAGGACCGAGACGCGACCGGCGATCTGTACATCTTCAATCCTACTCTGAACACGATGCCTTACGAACTCTTGCAAATGAGGCGAGTCCGTACAGAACATCCCGCCGCGCGAATTCTAGTTGTTGGGCAAGTCGCGAACGCTCTACCTGAATCTTTTGAAGGGCTGGAAGCCACTTTGGTATCCGGTGAGCCTGAGAATCTGATGTGGCGGTTGGACGATGTGCTTCAGACTGAATTGCCTGTTGTTTCCATCGGACAAGTTGAAGACCTCGACGCATTGCCGTGGCCGAACTGGACGCCTTTCAGCTTTCGCCGATTTCGCGTCGCCTACGACTTTTGGCAGTTTCCCACAGCTCTCATCCAGCAAAGCCGGACGTCCGATGCCCGTGAATTATCTCGCGGCGGTATGCGTAATGAAGAATCGACTCGAATCCGAAGCCCCGAGTCGGTTGTCGATGAAATGCGATTCGGTATGGAACATTATGGTTTCCAGTCTTACAAGTTTTGTGACCCTCGATTTGGGTTTGATCGCAGTCTGGTTGCTCAACTAGTTGACTCGATGGCGCGATTGCCTCGCAGAGTTCAGTTTTCGATCAACAGCCGCGTCGACTTGTTGTCCGACGAGGCGCTTTTAGCACTGCGAGATGTCGGGCTGACTAGTATCACTGTTGGCATCGATGCGCCCGGCGAGCTGGCGTATCGCAGTCCCCACAGTAAGACGGGGGCACCCGACCGAGAACGTGAATTTGTCGAATTAGCCCGGCATTTGGGCATCCGCACCATCGTGGGATTCAATATCGGTTATCAAGAAGACACGGTAGAGAGCATTCTGAATGTAGCGCAATATGCTCGAGAGATGAATCCAACCTATGCGAATTTCAATGTCGTAGCGCCTTGCCCCAGCTCGGATTCGTTTCGGGAGATGCGTTCCCAACTCGCAAATCTCGGCAATGCGAAGTACAGCGTCTACGACCCAGTTGTCAAGTATCGCCATTTGACAGCCGAACAAGTCGTTAGGCTCCACGAGAGAATCTTCGGGAAGTTTTATTTTCGTTCCCGATATCTAGTCGAAAACGGACCATTGCTCTGGCCTATCTTGCGACAAATGGGTGTGACTTCGGATGTCGCTCCAGTCAGCTTGTCGGCGACAAAGCACATCGACACGGCACGAGGGATGGATGATTCTGCGTCGATGGTCGACGAATCACAGCGAGCTGCTTGAGATGCCAACATGACGATCGGGAATGAAAAAAGCCGCTCTTGGTTGAGCAGCTTCATCTGTTTCGCAGCTATGTTTCGACGCTTGATTAGCGAGGCGAATTTGGGACCGCACTCAATTGCGACAACACTTGAAGCACGCCGTTGAGGTGAGCCAATCGTGGTCCGAACCGATCAACGAATTCATTCAGAAGGAACTCACCCTCCATCATTCCATCGGAGTTGTCGGTGATCTCTTCTGTCAATGTACTGAGGAATTCTGATTGCACGCCACTCAAAGCCTCAGCCGCCGCTCGGCATCGTCGAGCCAGAATTGGGTTGGCTTCTTTCCACTGGTTCAGCTCGTTAGCTCGTTGCTTTTGCGCCGAATTGTGTTGCTGCACGAGTTCTTCGAGCAATTCGTTTTGTCGTTCTTGCCCAGCGATCAAATGCTTAAGCAAAACGGCGACGTCACCGTTGGAAACACCGTCTTCCGACGCGTTGCCCGTGTGAGCCGATACGTCGATGTGGCCGAAGAGGGCACTCTGTTGTGGTTCCTGCGCCATGAGAAGAACTCCAAAGTCTATTCGAAACGGGTTGATGTTTCGTACAACCAACCCTGCTGAGTCCAGTATAACCACCCCGACCTTATAGTGTCTAGGAATTGGATTTTGCTGAATTCAAATGAGGTGATTCGTAAGAAAATGGGTATTGACACACGTGCGTTAAAGTCAGCTTCGATACGCTCCGATGTTTTAACGATAGCGTACCCTGCGCGGGTGCTAGCGATTGGATAGTTCTTTCTACGACACACAGGGCGAATATGGGGAAGTCCTCATCAGCTATACCGATCACGTTAGGTTTTCTGACAGTCGTCGAGCAACCCGCCGTAGGACATCTCGGTGGTTTTCTTGTGTTGAATTCCCGCGCACGTCCGTTGGAATTTCATTGCACGGCTCCTGTGCAGCCTTCCCGTGCTCAGGAGGTGCTCTACGGCTCGACGCTTAAACCGTATCTTTATGGCGAACAGATCGTGACGGCGTTGGTCGAGAAAACGAAGATGCGCCCAACGATGTTCTTTACGGATCTGAAAGAAGTCATCGAAGCACGCGTCGAAAACGAGTTAAGGTTGTCGTTGGTCGAGGCGTCCGACGTAACGTCACCATCGGACGGTAAGAACTATCGGCTGGACGGAGCCCATGGGGCTGGAGTCTCGCCACCGCATTTTCAAAGCTTCCGATTGGGCGAATATCAAGTCGCGACACATGCAGATTTTCCGGACGACGCCCGAGCCGTGAAAGAGCTGTGGAAAGACCACTGTGACGGCTTGGATTTGCTCGAACCGTTCGAGCGAATTCGCGAAGCCATTCACGAAGCTCAACGCCCCGCAAAGTAGTCATGAGACGCGATTCGGAAGACAGTACGGTGCCCAGTCCCAAGGCGCGCTCGCCCATCCCAGTGCAGGTTTTTGCAACGGGATGGACCGCGGCGCTACGGCGAAAGTCGAAGGTTACCGTCGATTCGTTTGACACTAACTTGTCGCATCCGCCGGTGGTATCCGTCAAGATTCGATCCCGCAAAATCAAAGTGCGAAGCTATGCCTTTGCGACTCCCGCCGTCGCGTCCCAACCTGCGCCTGACAATAAAGCGACGAAGCCCAGACCGCCCAAGCCCAAGAAGGTTG
The DNA here is from genome assembly GCA_964471695.1 of uncultured Pirellulaceae bacterium. Lineage (GTDB taxonomy): Bacteria > Planctomycetota > Planctomycetia > Pirellulales > Pirellulaceae > CAYYHV01. The sequence goes on along the minus strand of CAYYHV010000026.1, from coordinate 14,349 downwards.
CCACGAATGGGACGCGGGTAAAACCGCCGACCGATACCGTGCGACTGGAAGATCGGCTGTTCTATCTTCTGCAACCGCCGTTGGAATCGTGGCTAGAATCGGAATCCTTCGAGTTTCCGTTTACTCCCTTTCCGTACCAATATGGCGGCATTGGGTTTCTCTATCCCCGCTTTGCAGCCGTATTGGCAGACGAAATGGGTTTGGGAAAGACCATGCAGGCGATTACTGCGATACGCTTGTTGCTGCGAACCGGCGAGCTCCAATCGGTTTTGTTGGTCTGCCCTAAGCCGCTCGTGACAAACTGGAAACGCGAATTCAATCTATGGGCTCCGGAGATTCCCGTGGCCATCATTGAGGGCTCACAAGCCAAGCGGTCCTGGCAATGGGACAACGGCACGATGCCCGTCAAAATCGCCAATTACGAAGTCATGGTTCGCGACCGGGATATGCTCGTCGATGGTCGGCAAAAGTACGACTTGATGGTACTGGACGAAGCCCAACGAATCAAAAATCGCAGCGGCACAACCAGCCAGGTGGCTCGAGCCATCCAGCGGACTCGCAGTTGGGCGTTGACGGGTACGCCAGTCGAGAACAGCGCGGAGGACCTCTACGGTATCTTCGAATTTCTTTCGCCCGGATATTTGTCCAGCGAGATGACGCCACGGCGGATGGGGAAAGCGGCTGGCGATTACATCTTACGTCGTACAAAAGACAAAGTGCTTACCGACTTGCCACCCAAAATGTATAGCGACCCGCCGCTGGACCTAATGCCCTCACAACGTCTTTCCTATGAAATGGCTGAATCGCAGGGAGTCGTGCGTCTGACTGAAATGGGCGACTCGGCAACCATCCAGCACGTGTTCGAACTCGTGCTGCGACTCAAGCAAATTTGCAACTTCGATCCGGTGACGGGAGAGAGCGCCAAGCTCGAACGTCTGTCAGCCGACTTGGAAGAAGTCGCCGCAAGCGGGAAAAAGGCGATTGTCTTCAGCCAATGGGTGAAAACGATTCGCAAGATCAAAGACAAGCTTCAGCGATTTGGACCATTGGAGTATCACGGCAAGATTCCTTCCAAACAACGCGACCCAATTCTTGAACGTTTCAAGAACGACCCGGACTGTAGTGTGATTCTTATGAGCTACGGCGCCGGCAGCGTGGGTTTGAATTTGCAATTCTGCGAGTACGTTTTTCTTTTCGATCGCTGGTGGAATCCAGCCGTCGAAGATCAAGCCATCAATCGAGCACATCGAATTGGTGCCGCTGGCCCCGTTACAGTGACTCGATTCGTGACGATGCAAACGATTGAAGAGCGGATTAACGAAGTCCTCGATGAAAAACGCGAACTCTTCGAAGTCATCCTCTCCCAAGCCCATGGGACTCAGAAAACCGGAATGTCGCAGAAAGACATTTTTGGATTGTTCAATTTGAAAGCGCCAAAAAAGAAGGCAGCCTGATCGGACGACTCGCGCCGTGCCGCTTGCCGCCACTTGAAACGGCAAACGGCGATCTGCAAACGCGCCCAGCCGGCGCGTGCCCCAACTCATGGTTGATCGATATCGGGACTTGGTTAAGCCAACGTGAATTCTGGCAGTCTGACAATTTCACCGCCTTTTTCGGCGGACTCATGAGCGCAGATGCCGACGCAGGTCCAGTTGGCTGACGTGACGGCATTGGGCCATGGATCGCGATCTTCACAGATGGAGCTGATCATTTCGTGCGCGAGATGGGGATGCGATCCGCCGTGGCCTCCGCCCTGTACGAAGCTCAAATGCTCGGCGTCGTGGATTTCCTGGGGCATCGTGAACTTCTGGATTTCCGCTGGGAGCAAATGAGCGAAATCCGGAACCTCGACTTTCTCCGGAATCTCATGTTCGGGCTTTTTCGCCGTGTGGATGACATGCGGCTCGTTCTCAATAAGCGTCCACTCAAAGCTCTTCTTGGTCCCGTAGACGTCGAAGCTTTCGCGGTATTGCCGAGCCACGTCGTAAAGGAATCGCCAGATGTGAGCCGTCACATCGCTATCCTTAAGCTTGATATGGCAGCTCTCCACGGCAAACTTATTGCCCGATTTTTTGGCGATGTCGTCTCGAACTGAGCCTGACCCAAAACAACTGACTTGCTCTGCCAACGAGTCCGTCAATCCCAGGCAGGGGCTGACGACATGCGTTGCGTAATGCATGGGGATCATTTCTTCCCAGTAGCTTGGCCATCCGTCCATGTCCTGTGGATGGGAAGCGGCAAGATGTTGGATTTTTCCCAGTTCGCCTTTTTCGTAAAGCTCTTTGATGTAAAGAAACTCGCGACTGTAGACCACCGTCTCCGCCATCATGTATTTCAGGCCCGTCGCCTTGACCTTTTCGACGATCTGTCGGCACTCGTCGATGGTGGTTGCCATTGGGACAGTACACATTACATGTTTCCCCGCATCCAATGCCTTGAGTGACATCCATGCATGATCCGGAATGGGGCTGTTGATGTGCACATAGTCGACATCGGGATCCGCTAAGACTTCGTCATAGCTTGTGTGTCGCTTCTCGATACCAAACTGATCACCACACTTGTTCAATTCCTCCTCGTTCCGACGACAGATCGAAACGACTTCGGCGTTTGGATGAGCTTGGTAAATGGGAATAAACTCGGCACCGAATCCCAATCCGATCATGGCGATTTTGACTTGGTTTTGACCCACGATGTAACTCCTTGGACAAACGTCGATGAACAGTTCGGCGTAAGTATAGAAGTCATCGAGGGGGGGTTCTAGTAATACGAACCGACGCGAAGGTAGGCAGGAAGAAGAGAGTCGATGACGTTTCGACGGGCCTGCATGAGCGCAGCAATCTCTCGGAGTCGTCAGTTTACGACGTACCGCTCACGGGACCGATTGGACCGTGAGGGACTGCAGAGCGGCGGGCGTTGTTTCGCATCCGCCGGTTGGAATCAGGAATTCCTACTTGCCAGCCAACAGTCGATTTCGGCGGGCGCGACGTTCAGCTCGCAGGCGAGCGCGTCGATTGATTGCACTTGGTTTTTCGTAATATTCGCGGCGTCGCATTTCTTTCTTAATGCCGCTTCGTTCCACTAGTTTGCGGAATCGTCGGACCGCTTCTTGAATGCTCTCGCGGTCTCGGACTACAAGCTTTACCACGTTTCCTCCTTCTTGGTTTGTCGGGTCTTCATTTCGGCTGAATAGTAGTCCCGTATTGTAGTTCATCTTTCCAAATCGTGTCCACCCGCAGCCGGCAAGTCATCTGTACGAACGGCTGAGTCGGTCGAATTGGTCGCATGTTCGGGATGTCGGGTGCCCACGTGGGCACTTGAAAGTAGTTTTCATCGACTGGTTCAATCGTCAAAGTCGACAAATTGCGGGGTTAAGGGGCGAAATTCAGCCACGAAAGTCCCCGCTGGCTCACGGGACTTCCTATGTTTCGCCGATTGCTGGGATGTCGCGGCTTTTCCACAGTCGCATCCTTAACATTTTCCGGCCATCAGAAAATTGTCGAATTCTTATGGAACACAGTCCTCAACCATCATTTTTGGCCGAACTGGACCGTCGTCAGAACGAAGTTATCAGCGAATTAGATCGGCTGAATGAGGCGATTGAGCAAGTTTTAGAGGACTGGAATCGAACCAGCGAAGCCGAATTGGCCGCGGTCGATTCGGGCGAAGAAGGAACCCTAGAACTCGTTTCGGCCTGATCTTGTCCTCTCCGCCGGTTGCTGTTGCAGCCAATCGGATCAATCCCGGCGACGATCCAGATGCCCGGATTTTCCAATGGCCCGTAACAGCCTCAATCCCAACAGCAGGCTGATGATACATCCGGACAGGCCAAGGATGGAGATGTTGTGCATCCCCAAGTAGGTGGGAGTTGGGAAGAATACGGGCGGCACATTCTGGCTGAGTAACAGCGCCGAGCCAAGGAACAGTGCACTGGCCAACAGGCCCAGCACTAGCCGATTCACAGAAGGTTCCAATCCGCGATGATCCAGATGGACATCAAAGTTGCCCGTCTGGATTTGCTCAACGATGTTCATCAGTCGCCGCGGCAGCATGCCGACGAGATGCTCAACTTCCATGTAGGTGCGTCGTAACTTCTTGATGCGCCTGGCCGGTGACAGTCTCCGTAGTAGAGCCCTTTTTTGAAACGGCTTCATGACTTCGACAATACTGAACTTTGGATTGAGCAGCTTCGCCGTGCCTTCAAGCGTCACTAAGGTTTTGATCAACATGCTCAGCTGGCCCGGCAGCTCAATGCGGTAACGGTGAATCATATCTGTCATGTCGCTGAGTGCGGAACCGAGCGAGAAATCATTCAGCGACTGGTTCCCGTACTCTGTGACGAATTCCACAAGATCGGAGCGGAAGGATCGATGGTCCAGATCCGTGGGAGTCTTGCCAATGCGTTGAATCAGCGTAGCAAGATGCGTTGCGTCCTGGTTCACGACAGCAAACATCAGTTCCTCGATATCTTCTCGAAGACCTTCATCAATGCGTCCGATCATCCCAAAGTCAATCAGTCCGATGACGTTGCCGGGGATCAGGATGAAGTTGCCGGGGTGAGGGTCAGCCTGATAAATACCATCTTCAAAGATCATTTCGAGGTAGAGTTCCGCTCCATTACGGGCGATCTTCTCGAGATCAAAACCTTGATTGATCAATTGTTCAATGGATTTGAGCTTTACGCCTTTGAGTTCCTCCATCGTGAGGACTCGAGGTGTGCATAAATCGCTGAAGGGCTGTGGGATCTGCACGTTGGCGTTGTCTGCAAACCGCAATGCGAACTGCTGCAAGTTGCGCTCTTCACGACCGAAATCCAGTTCACGCAACAGCGTTCGACGAAACTCAGCCATGGTGGCTGTTGGATTCAAGGCTTTGAATTCCGGGACGCGTTCAGCCAGTTGTGCGATCCAGCCCATGACGTCCACATCTTTGCGGACAGTTTCAGCGATCCCCGATCGCTGGACTTTGACGACGACCTCTTCGCCAGACTTCAGTTTTGCACGATGGACTTGGCCAATCGAAGCGGACGCGATGGGAACGTCTTCAAACTCGGCAAACAGATCCGCGACGGGCTGTCCTAGTTCTTCTTCAATCGTCTGGTGCACAACTTCGGGCGGATCCGCCGGTGTGTCGCTCTGTAATTGTTTCAGCTCATTCGAGAGCGGCCGCCCGATCAATTCGGGGCGAGTACTCAGCAATTGGCCGAGTTTGATAAAAGTGGGGCCGAACTCCGCCAAAGCCATCCGAATGCGGGCTTCGTGCGTATGCTGAGAGAGTGGGCTGCCAGCATTGTCTTTAAGGAGTCCCTTGGCAAAATCCAGATTCAGGCGGCTAATCCAGTCTGCAAGCCCATACTTGCTGAGGATCGAGAAGATCTCCGTCGTCCGGTTTGCGTTGCGATAAGCCAGCGGTATCGACGAAAGCTTCATAATCAGCCTTTTGCGAAGCCACCCCCTGGGATGGTTGGCGACGGCAAAATGTGAGGAAGAGTTGAAGACTCAATTCTAGTCCACGCCAAGAGGGCTGCCAACGAACCCGCCGATGCGACTTGACCCGTAGGACTGGTTGTTCCACACTACGAGGC
>CAYYHV010000026.1:0-8758 GCA_964471695.1 uncultured Pirellulaceae bacterium | reverse complement strand
GCTTGCGCTATCTTGCGGAGATGTCAGGGTGACATCGGGCGAGGTGCCTATTCTTGACTTGGAACCCGATTCTCATGGCTCGCCGGAACGAACTTCGCAACATCGTGATCATTGCTCACGTGGATCACGGAAAAACCACACTCGTGGATTGTCTTCTACGTCAAAGTGGACAGTTTCGTGATAGCCAACTCAAGGGCGAGCGTATCCTCGACAGCAATGATCAGGAGCGTGAGCGAGGCATTACGATCCTCGCCAAGAATATTGCCATTCCCTACAAGGGAATAAAGATCAACCTGATTGATACGCCGGGCCACGCGGATTTCGGTGGTGAAGTCGAACGCGTCGTCGGAATGGCCGATGGGGCTCTGGTGCTCGTGGATGCCGCCGAGGGGCCGATGCCACAGACGCGATACGTTCTCAGCAAAGCGCTGGCAGCTGGGCTCAAGCCGATTGTGGTTGTGAATAAGATCGACAAAGGGGACAGCCGGGCTCATGAAGTCATCGACGAAGCGCTTGACCTGGTAATTGACCTTGGCGACGAATCAGCGATGGATGATTTTTCCTATGTCTTTGCCAGCGCAAAAGACGGGTACGCAACAGACGACCCGGATGTCAAAACAGATTCGATGAATCCGTTGCTCGACATGATTATCGACAAAGTTCCTGGACCGGATGTGGACCTCGACCAGCCGCTGCAATTGCTGGTGACGACGCTTGGATGGTCGGAATACGTTGGACGAATCGCCATCGGACGTATGCAATCGGGATCGATCAGCAAAGGAGAGAGCGTAGCGATCATGCAGGCCAACGAATCGATGCGCAAAGCGAAAGTCGCAGCCGTCGAAATCTTCGAGAATCTCGGCAAAGTCGAAGTCGAAAGTGCCGATGCAGGCGAAGTGGTCGCGATTACCGGATTAGAGGGGATTGAAATTGGAGATACGATCTGCCATCGAGATTCTCCGAACGCGCTACCGCGGCTTACCGTTGATGAACCGACTCTGGAGATGGTTTTCTCGGTAAACTCTTCGCCTTTCGCAGGTCGAGAGGGGAAGTACGTTACGACGCGTCAAATTCGGGAACGACTGTTTAAGGAATTGGAGCGTAATGTTGCGCTCCGAGTCGAGCAAGTTTCCGGTAGCGACTCGTTTGCCGTTCGCGGACGAGGCGTGATGCACTTGGCCGTACTGATCGAGACGATGCGTCGCGAGGGATTTGAGTTGGCCGTCGCAAAACCTCGAGTCATCGTTCGAAAGATCGACGGGCTTGATCACGAACCTTACGAGACGTTGGTCGTTGAAGTACCGACCGACAAGGTTGGTCCCGTCATGGAAATGGTTGGTCAGCGACGCGGCGAGTTGCTTGAGATGGGGGCTCGTGGTGAATTTTCCAATGCAAAGTTTTCTATCCCTGCTCGTGGACTGATTGGTCTGAGGACTCGATTGCTCAACGCGACTCAGGGCACGATCATCATGAATCATCGCTTCGAGGGCTATAACCCTTGGCAAGGGGAAATGCCGGCACGCTCCAATGGGGTGTTGATCTCGATGGCTTCGGGCAAGGCCGTCGCCTTCGGGTTGGACGGATTGCAGGCTCGTGCTGAATTATTTATCGGGCCTGGTACCGAAGTGTACGAAGGCATGGTCGTCGGAGAGAATGCGCGTTCAGAAGATATGATCGTCAATCCAACGAGAGAGAAGAAACTGACGAATATTCGCGCCGCGGGCAGCGATGATAACATTCTCTTGAAGCCGCCGCGGCAGTTTTCTCTCGAAGCCGCACTTGAGTATATCGGCGACGATGAACTGCTTGAGATTACGCCAACCGGATTGCGAATGCGCAAGATGCTTCTTAAAGAGTCGGATCGCCGTCGGCAAAAACGCGCCGCCAAAGTGTAGTGTTGCCAAGGCCTGCTCGAGATGCTGACTCGTAGCGTCGCTGGGCTCGTCGTTGTACGACTCGCTCCTGCATCGTTCTTTGGATTGGATGGGTGAACTTCGCTACCGAAAATCGACCTGTCTCAGTGTCGATGCCTACAGTCGCAGTCGGATTCAAGCGACTACTAAAGAAAAATTCAACGGCTCCGGCGTCTAGTGAATTCGAGCAAAATCACTTTCTTCGTCGACTAAATGGGCGAATCAGCGGGCTTGCGATGCTGTCTGGTTTTCCTCGGCGAGGGAAACGGGACGAAAAATCAATTCGTTAGAGTGCATTCCAGGAATCACCAAGCAACTTTCGTTTATTTTCTCGCGAAATCCAGCTAAACTGTGGGTTAAGGGACTCTTAACAAAACGAGCGGGGAGTATGGCGATGAGACTGAACAAAATTCGCAGCAGGTCGGGACGGACTTTGAATCTCGAGCATCTTGAGGCTCGCCATTTGCTCGCGGCTGATGTCTTCATCACAGAATTCTCTGCCAGTAACTCGTCGCTGGAAGATTCATTCGGCGAAACACCAGATTGGATTGAGGTCTTTAATAACGGCGACGAGGCGGCGGATTTGTCAGACTATTATCTGACGGATGACGCCGCAGAACTCGACTTGTGGTCCTTTCCCACGCGAATGCTGGATCCCGGCGAGTTTCTTGTTGTCTTTGCATCTGGTCGGGACACCGTCGTCGGAGACGAGATTCACACAAGCTTTAGCCTCAGCAGGGACGGTGAGTATCTAGGGTTGGTAGAATCCGATGGAGTCACGGTAAGACAAGACTTTGGCGAAACCTATCCGGCTCAGGATGATGAGAATTCCTATGGCGTTTCCATGGAGACGTTGAATAACCCGACGACAATCTTGAACGGCGGTGCGAACGCAAATTATCTCATTCCGACCAACGGCAACCTCGGTTTGACATGGACTGAGTTTGCCTTTAACGACACCTCTTGGTCATCCGGCCCGCTGGGGCTGGGATACGAGAATTCTCCCGCGGATTATCAGAATCTCATCAATACGACGGTTCCAAGCGGAACAACAAGCACCTATGTGCGCATACCATTCACGTTGGATGCGACGGATGCCGTTGGCGCGTTGACGCTTGGCGTACGATATGACGATGGTTTTGTTGCCTATGTAAATGGGGTTCGTGTTGCTGACGCGAATGCTCAAGACCAACCCGCGTGGAATGCTCAAGCCACGTCGAATCATTCTGACAATCAAGCAGTGAACTTTGTTGACTTTGATGCGAGCGCGGGTATTCCGGCCCTGAATCTCGGAGAGAACATTCTGGCGATTCACCTGCTCAACGTCAGCAACACGAGTTCGGATTATCTGCTGGATGCCGAGCTTTCGATTCAAACGACGACGTTGGTCACACCGTTGGACGTTGGTTTTCTGGCGGAAGCTACACCGGGTTTCAGCAATGGCGAAGCCTTCAACGGCTTCGTTTCGGATGTGGATTTTAGCGTAGACCACGGATTTTATAATTCCGTTGTCGCGCTGCAACTTAGTACCGAAACGGAGGGCGCGAAGATCGTTTATACGACAGATGGGTCCGCACCATCCGTTGATGCGAATCTCAATCCAACCAACGGTACCGAGTATGTGCCCGGCAACCCCATTATCATTATCAGTACAGAGAACATTCGTGCTGCGGCATTCAAAGCCGATTTCTCACCATCCCAGCCACGCGCTCGTTCATACCTCTTCACCAGTGATATTCTGACTCAGTCCCCGAATGGCGAATCGCCGGGACCAGGGTGGCCGTCGGGAGACGTGAACAGCCAGGATATTGACTATGGAATCGACCCGGATGTCATCAGCATTTATGGGTTGGATGCTGTCCGCGAATCCTTGGAATCGCTCCCCGCGATTTCTATCACGACGGATGTGGATAACCTTTTTGATCCATCGACGGGTATCTATGTAAACGCCGGCAATCGTGGTCGAGGTTGGGAGCGTGACGCGTCGATTGAGCTTATCAACCCAGACGGCTCGGAAGGATTTTCGGCGAATGCAGGATTGCGTATCCGGGGTGGTTTCAGTCGAACGGGTAACAACCCGAAGCACGCATTTCGGTTCTACTTCCGTGACGAGTACGGCGACAAGAAACTGAACTTCCCGCTCTTTGGGAATGAAGGCGCGAATGAATACGACGTGCTCGACCTGCGAACCTCGCAAAACTACTCCTGGGCGTTCCAAAACAGTGGGGAGAATACGTTTGTTCGCGAAGTCTGGGGACGCGATTTACAGCGCGATATGGGTCAGCCGTACACGCGAAGCGACTACCAGCACTTGTATATTAACGGTGTCTATTGGGGGTTGTATCAGACGCAAGAACGTATCCTCGACCACTATGGTGAACAGTACCTCGGCGGCGACGAAGACGAGTATGATGTTGTCAAATCAGCAGGCAGTTCCGGAGGATATACAACGGAAATAGCCGATGGCAACGACGACGCATGGCGCGATCTGTGGGAGATGGGCGAACTGGTCTGGCAAAACCCTGTCGCGAATCATGATGTTTACTACACGATGCAGGGACTGAATCCCGATGGCACGCGCAATCCGAATCTTCCCGTGTTGCTCGATGTAGATAACCTGATCGATTACATGTCGATCATCATCTACACCGGCGGATACGACTCTGGGGTATCGCGATTTCTGGGCAATGATCGAGGCAACAACTGGTTCGGAATTCGAAATCGAGAATCCAACGATAATGGGTTCCAGTTCTTCGTCCACGACAATGAGCACTCTATGGGTGCCGGCGGTACCGACGGTATTGATCGAACCGGTCCGTTTGAGAATGGAAATCATGACAACTTTGAACATCAGAATCCGCAGTTCCTTCATCAGGATCTGATGAATCATCCGGAGTACCAGTTGGCATTTGCGGACGCCGTGCAAAAGCATTTCTTCAACGATGGCGTGCTGACTGAGGAAAATAACCTGGAGCGATTCGAGAATCGAGTCGGCCAAGTAGATCCGGCGATCATAGCCGAGTTGGCTCGATGGGGAGATTCCAAACGATCGACCACGTTCAGGAAGACGAATTGGCTGAACGAGCTCAATACCATTCGCAACAATTACATTCCGACTCGAACGGCTCGTGTGCTAGGCCATCTGCAAGGCGACGATTTATGGTTCACGAATGTCGTGGCGCCGTCCTACAGTCTGCATGGCGGCACGCAACTTCCGGGAACACAGATCACAATGACTTCGCCTACTGCGGGCACCGTCTACTACACCTTGGATGGTTCGGATCCGCGCCTGCCAGGCGGAGGGATCAGCCCTGATGCGCTAAGCGGTTCATCGTTTACGATCACAGAGGATGTTACGGCAAAGGCGCGATTATTAACCAACGGTGGTGAATGGTCGCCGGTGAATGAAGCCACATTTAACCTGATTGCAGCGAATGCGGATTCGACGAATTTGCGAGTCACCGAGATCAACTACAATCCAGCCCAACCAACGGCTGCAGAGCTTGTGATCGTCCCAGGAGCGGACAATGATGATTTCGAATTCCTCGAAGTCACCAACATCAGCGCGGGCAATGTGGATATAACTGATGTCAGCTTCAGCGCCGGAATGACTTTTTCGTTCGATCAGGCGACATTGATGCCGGGAGAATCGGGAGTCATCGTTGCGGATCCGATTGCCTTCGAAGCACGTTACGGAGATTCGGCACGAATCCTGGGGACTTACGGCCCCACAAGTGCTTTGGACAACGGCGGTGAGGGGATCGGGCTTGTCAGTGCCTCGGGTTCAGTCATTCAGAATTTTACTTATAGCGATGCCGATGATTGGCCCAGTCTTGCTGACGGCGATGGTCAAACCCTCGTGGCAATTGACTATGCCGGGAATTACAACTCGCCATTGAATTGGTTGCCAAGTGGCAACGGAGGAACGCCTGGCCAGCACATACCGCCAGCCAAATCGCAAAGCGACCTTCGCGTCACGGAGCTCCATTACAATCCCGGTGCCTCCGCCGGTGTCGAATTCGTTGAACTGCAAAATACGGGGACCAGCACGATTGATCTGAACGGATACTCCTTCCTCGAAGGCGTTCGTTTCGACTTTAGCGGTTCGGCAATCACTTCACTTGCTCCCGGCGACAAGGTCGTAGTGACATCCAATGTCGGCGAATTCAATGCGTATTATGGTGCCGGATTGCCTGTCGCAGGGCAGTTTATCTCCGGAAGTCTTTCCAACGGTGGTGAGCGTATCATATTGATGGATGACCAAAATGCCGCTCTCCATGACTTTGTCTACGATGATGCTGCTCCATGGCCTGTGAATGCGGACGGCAATGGTCAGTCGTTGGAGGTCATCGACGTCAACGGAAACTATAGTTCTTCACTCAACTGGAATGGTAGCTCGGTGGTGGGTGGTACGCCCGGCGATGATGGTGGCAATGGCGTACCCGGCGACTTTGATGGTGACGGCAATCTGACCTGTGCTGACATTGATGCACTATCGGGCGAAAGTGCATCAGGAGCTCATGTCGCCACATTCGATCTAACGGGTGACGGGTTGGTTAATTCTGACGACGTCAATATGTGGGTGACGTCGCTCTATGGCACCATTCCTGGCGATGCGAACCTGGATTTCAATACTGACATTTCTGATTTCAACATTTGGAATTCGAACAAATTCACGGCCCAATCGGGATGGTGCTCGGGTAACTTCAACGGCGATGACGCTGTCGATATTTCGGACTTCAATGTTTGGAATGCCAACAAGTTTACGTCCGCAATTCCACCTGCAGCATCGTTGCCAGTGGAACCAACAACCATCGACGCTGATCGAATCGACAGCCTTTTCGAAGTCGAATATCAATCGCGAACGGAAGTTGCAAATCAGGATTCCCTGTTCGCTTTCCGAGCCGTTGATTTCCAACGGTCGAGACAAACGAATCGTCGAACACCTCGTTCTGCGGAGCCAGTCCAGCAGATTTTTGCCGACACCGTTGATGATGCATTTGATTTCTTCAGCTAACTCAGGTGACTAGAGACCCTTGTAGGTGAAAATCGGATCAAGTCGCCGAACAACAGCAACTAGCTCCGTCTGCGACTTGATGACTCGGTGAACATCTTTGTAGGCAGGCGTTGCTTCATCGACAAGTCGCTGAAGCTGACCATCTTCCAAGTAAGGCGACGGAAGAATGCGTTTGACGTCCTTTACGGATAGCTGACGACGTGCGTTGGTGCGGCTCAGTCTCCGCCCTGCGCCGTGGGAGCTGGAAAAGAGCGACTGGGCACAACCGCGTCCGCGAACGTGGAAGCTGGTCGAACCCATCGAGCCTGGGATAATACCCAGTTTCCCGGTGTCGACTCGTTGGCTACCTTTGCGATGTACCCATAGCGGCTGACCGAAATGGTACTCCCGCTGGACGTGATTGTGGTCGCTCTCTATCAGGCTGGACCAATCCAGTCGTCGGTCGAACAACGTTTGCAATATCGTTTCGGCAACTTCAGCCATTCGTCGTCGATTGAGCGAGGCATAGGCGCGAGCCCATTTTACGTCTGCCAAATAGCTGATTCCAGTTTCAAGTTCTGCATCGAGATAGGGCAGAGGAGTGGCAGCCTGCAGCGATGATAAATGGTGACGCAGGATGGCTTGTCCCATCGCGCGGGAGCCGCTGTGTAGCATAATCCATAACTCGCCGGATTCGTCGCGTTGGAATTCGAGGAAGTGGTTTCCTCGACCGAGCGTTCCCAGTTGGTATCGACCGTCACGATCCGCCACGCGTCGAAGCCGCGGGTGCGTGAGCGGGAGTTGCTGAAGCTTTGACGGGAGTTCAGACGGAGCGTCGGCACCGTCATGTTTCAGCGGCGGAACGAACTTCCGTAGCATTCGCAAGGTTATCTCGATTTCCTCTGCCTTGTGAAACAAGTGGGATGCGTCAACAACGTGGATCGCCAGCATTCCACAACCGATATCGCCACCGACCGCGTGAGGGAACAAGCGGCGACTTGTTGCCACGGCGGTTCCAACGCAATACTCTCGACTGAGGTGAACATCCGGAAGGACGGCTACGTGGACCACATCCTCTGCCGTCGCCATTCGCGTGACGCGACGACGAACGTCAGCCGGCATCTTTTCAATCAGCCACTTTGCCAAGTTATTAGGAGTCGTGGTCATTGTCGCCTCCAAACGGTCGAGAGTCGCCGGTCTCGACGCGCGTGATTTCAAAAATCAGCCTCGGGACTCGTTTACGCGAAATCGCAGCCGCAATTTCGGATCGTAACCAGCCCTCGCAGCCCTTCAGTCGCTCTTGGAGGAGGCGTTGATCGACATCGTCGGTAACAGCAACACGTACCGTTACGCTTTTGTTCGCTTTGCGCGGCCTAACAAGCAACACTTTCGCATTGGCGACTAACGGATCGGGTGCATCGGAGATGGCGAGCATCAGCGTTTCGGTAATCTGTCGACAAAGGCGTCGCTGTCGGTAGACGGATGTGTCTTGCTTTCGATTGATGTGAATGGATTGGTCATCTCTTGGATTAAGGCCGTCTTCGTCACTGAGACTGCCACAGAATTCGAGCATGCGCTCGCGCAATCGTTTAGGTATGGACATGATTCCTGCGATTCGAAGTAGAGAATCCAGCGCTGCTTGGCAGCACGTCATGGATCGGGAGAGGCTGGAAACGATTTCCAACATTCAAGGTTCGAAGAGCGGAACCAAGGATCAGATGAATCGGATCAGTCGTAGAGACTGACGTCAACGCGTGGGTTTAATAGGCAGCAATGGTGAATGCCGAGCCTGGTATGATCCACAAAACTACCTGATTACGCTCTGGTAATTGAGTACACGCATCGTAGG
>CAYYHV010000025.1:15916-30647 GCA_964471695.1 uncultured Pirellulaceae bacterium | reverse complement strand
ATTGCCGAGATATGGAACAGTACGATTTCTCGCAATTCAAGCCATATCGGTGGCGGACTATACAATGGCGCTTCGGCGCAGTTAAGGATCTCTGGAAGTACAATTTCATCAAACACCGCCATCAGGAGCGGTGGAGGCATCCATATCCGCCGGGGCGGGACATCTATTGCCGACAGCACAATAACGCGCAATGTGGCTGTTGAATTGGGCGGCGGTGTCTCTGGCAATCTGGAGCTCACCAATAGCATCCTGACGGGAAATACATCGCTAACCACTCCAAACTTATCGGGTTCAATCTTGGATAACATATCCAATCTGATAGACGTTGATGCCATGCTAGGCCCGCTGGCCGACAATGGTGGGCCAACCTGGACGCACGCCTTGCTACCTGGATCACCAGCCATCGATGCAGGCGATCCGGCACGTATGCTCTTTAACGGGTCGACTCAGTATTTTGATCAGCGCGGAATCGGGTTCGATCGAGTCGTCGGGCGACGAATAGACATTGGTGCGGTAGAGCGTCAGATCAGTCCAGATTTCAATCTCGACGGAATAATCGACGGCAACGACATTGATCTACTACAAGCCAACGTCGTTCATGGCCCTTCGGCGCCAACGCTGTTTGACCTGTCAGGAGATGGAGTCGTAGACACTGCAGACCGCGACCAATGGCTTATCGAAGCTGGCGCTGCAAACTTACCTTCAAATCGGCCGTACCCGTTAGGAGACGCCAACTTGGACGGCGTCGTTGACATATCAGATTTCAACATTTGGAATGAAAACAAGTTCTCGTTTGTATCCCATTGGACATCAGGTGACTTTAGTGCTGACGGAGCCATCGACACTTCTGATTTTTCAATCTGGAATGAACACAAATTTTTGACCGCAGATTCGTTGCCCGTTTTTACTTCTCCTCGACAACCACTTGATCGAAACACAAAAAACAGACGTATCGGGCTGAACTTCGGAGCTCGTCATGTCGCTGCAGAAACCATCGAAGACGATCCACCAACACTTCTGTCGCAGAATGTAATTGCAGCTGTCATGAAAGACATGATTGGGCCTAAATGAAACACCAAAACAAGCTGAGACGACTCACGATGGAACCGCTCGAGCATCGCCACCTGTTGGCAACGCTGGTTGTGGACTCGGTTGAAGATATTGACGACGACGACTTCTCAGTCGGCAATTTCACTCTCCGAGAAGCCATTGGTGTAGCGAATTTGGCACCAGGCGAAGACCACATCATATTTTCCGACACGCTGTCAGGTAGGAGTATCATTCTCGACGGCGAAAAATTAGTCGTCCGTGAGGCAGTAACCATCGATGCGAGCAGTCTCCCAACGCCTATCACGATCGACGCACAGGGACGGTCGGACGTCATTCAGGTTCGAAATGTAGTCGGTAGCAGCACCCTTAAGAGCCTTATTATTGCCGGTGGACAGAATGCAGGCCTCACCTTGAATCGCGGTGATGTGCGAGTTGAAAGCTGCAGATTCACACGTAATGGCGGAACCGGTATCAGTGTTGGCCGCAATGGATCAGCCATCGTCTCGGACACCACAATCGTCGACAGCAATGTGGGAATTGCAAACTTCGGAACCGTCGCCATCTCCAACAGTAATATCACCAGCAACGTCATCGGAATCGAAAATGACAGCCAAGCAATGGTTGCGCAGACCACGGTCAGCCACAATTCCAGTCGCGGAATCAGCAATGCTGGGACCCTAAGCGTCGCAAACAGCAACATGCACTCCAATACATCCTTGCGCCCTGGTGGTGGAATCTCCAACTCGGGGACCCTGTTGATTACCGATAGTTTGCTCGCAAGTAATTCCTCAATTCACGACGGCGGCGGACTGGCCAACTTTGGTAACGCAGAAATCAGGAACAGCTTACTGACTCGCAACTCTGGCCGAGGCGGCGGGGCCGTGATGAATACCGGTACGCTTACAATCACTGGAAGTACTTTATCGGGCAATTCGGCGACGTGGCGTGGCGGAGGCGTCAAGACAGGAAGAAGCGACAGTACGGCAACGATTACGGACAGTACGTTAACTCGCAATGTCGCGGTGGATCGGGCAGGCGGCATTCACAACGAGGGGGAACTACATCTGTCGAATAGCATCGTCGCCGGAAACTCATCAGTAGCATTTGCAAACTATTTCGGGACAGAACTGGTAACGGATTCATTCAATCTGATTGACGTCGAGGCTATGCTGAGACCGTTGGCCGACAACGGCGGTTCAACCCTGACGCACGCACTGGAGGTTGGCTCTCCCGCCATCGACGCGGGCGACCCAACGCGAACAACTGGTGATGGCTCAACACCCGATTATGATCAACGCGGAATCGGCTTTAATCGCATTGTGGGACAGCGGATTGACATCGGTGCATTCGAACGTCAAATTAGCGCCGACTTGAATTTTGATGGTTCGATCGACGGGACCGATATAGATCTACTGCAAGCCAATATCACAAACGGTCCTGCTGAACCATCGCTGTTTGATCTAACACAAGACGGAATCGTCGATCTAGCTGACAGAGACCAATGGTTGTGGGAAGCCGGTCGTGCCATCCTGCCAACCGATCAAGCCTTCCCACTTGGAGATGCAAATCTAGACGGCGTCGTCGATACGTCGGACTTTGCGATCTGGAACAACAACAAGTTCTCACTAGATTCAAACTGGACATCAGGGGATTTCGACGCTGACGGAGCCATCGACACTTCTGATTTTTCAATCTGGAATGAACACAAATTTTCGACCGCAGACAACGTGCACGCTTCCCTGCATATCGCACGGCCCCACGACCGCCGTGAGTCCCGCGAAACTCACGAACGTGCTTTTGACGCCCGTGAAGAATTTATCTGGCTTGACCGGATCTACGTCGAATTCACTTTCGCGAAAATGGACGACGGATCCATAGCAGGCCGCTAAGCAGCAATAACCATCCACCGGGTTCTGGAACGGTGGCAGCGTCGGATGATGTGAACTTGTTCGCACTCCAGCGATTGAAATCGCCGACGTCGATCGAGTCATCAAGGGTGAAGTTACCGTCGCTCCAGTTGGTGTTCGACGTGAACTTGTTTGCGTTCCAGATCGCAAAGTCCGACGTATCGACGACCCCGTCCAAGTTGGCGTCTCCCAACAGATATGGGTTGCCGCTTGCCAAATTTTCGGCTCCTCCCAGCATCTGCCATTGCGTCAAATCCAACGCATCCAATGCTCCATCGCCGTTCAGGTCGAAGGCACCGTCGTAATCGCCATTGGCAATTGCAGCGGTCAACGAGTCGATATCATTCAGGTCGAGATCGCCATCAGCATCGAAATCACCGTCTGCGATACGGTTTCCAATATTTTGCGAGAGGATAAAAACGTTCTCGAGCTCGTCGACCAGCCCCAGATCGAGATCACCATCGTTGTCAAAATCATGAAGCAAACTGCAGGATGCCGCGTCCGGAGCATCAATCTCCGCCAAGAAAGAAAAGTTGCCGTCGCCGTCGTTTTCAAGAATCACCCAGTTACCGTTAAAGCTGGAGGTGATCCAATCCAGATCGCCATCACCGTCAAGATCGCCGAGATCCGTTGCCAAGGGAAACCCATTGTCGCCGCTCCCCATATCGCGAATGTTGTAGACCATTGCCGGCTGGAGCGTGCCATCACCATTCCCCAAGAGGATCGAACCATTGTTGTTTTGAGCGTTGGCTGAAGAAATGTCGAGATTCCCATCGCCGTTGACGTCGCCCAACATAATTTGCCAACTGCGTCCGCCGGTATTCTGAATCGTCTCGGTGTTGAAGGTCCCGTCACCATTGCTCGTGAGCACACGAATCTGGGCTGCATTACCACCACCGGTAACGAGGTCCATCAATCCGTCGTTATTCATATCGCCCGCCATCAAGGACCATTCGCCCGAGACGCCCGCCTGAAAAGTCGTCGGAGTCCCAAAGACTCCGTTACCATCGTTCACGTGAATTGATAGATTGTTACTGCTACGGTTGGTATTCACGATATCGGTGTCGCCATCCGCATCAATATCCAGCACAGCAATACCGCGCGGCGTGTTGCCTACGTTGATTGTCTGTTGTGGCATGAAGGTCCCATCACCATTCCCCAGCACTACGGAGATGGTATTGTCATTGATGTTGGCAACGGTAATATCCGCGTTACCATCTCCGTTGAAATCAGCCGACTCGGATGGACTGGCTCGGTTCCCCACGCCCGTCGTCACCTGATCAAAATCATGATAGCCCGTGCCATCTTTTCGATTGCGAAAGATACGTAGGTCGGCGGTATCCTCATTCACCATCGTGATGTCCAACCAGCCATCGTTGTCGAGGTCCGTGGCGACTCCGCCGTAGGGTCGCGAAGGATTGCCAGTCGATTGGCTGCTGACTTGCGTAAACTCCAGCCCAGTGACTCGTCCCGCTTTCGTCCAATATTGATGCGAGTAGCCGCCGGTACGAAACTCCGAACCATCGGCGGCTCGCAAGTTGCCCGACACATTGACCGTGACCAGATCGCCGGCGGTGAAGTCGCGGTTGGGGCGAAACGTAGCCGTCCGGTTACCATCACTGAATTCAATGTCGCCAGGAATGGCTCCGCTCCATCTCCCAAAGACACTTAATGCATCCTCAAAAGTCGCCTGGTCGATGGGCTGGTCAAACTCCATTCGAATCGGCGCACTGACGGGAGCCACCATGCCGTGTCGAACGGGTGTGACGCTGGCGATGTCGAACTGAGCTATCGCGGACGATGTCAGCGAGGTGATGATTACGAGCAGTTTCGCAAAACGGTAACGCATGTTGGGCTCCGAAGATCGAAGGCGGCGGTTGCCGCAATTCAGTACCCAAGCATGATAGCTGAAACAACCGGTTTCAGCACGTTCCATCCGACGAACGATACGGGCGACCAACTCGTGTGCGTCGACCGGTATTTTTCACAAGTTTGTAGGCCGGTAACAAGCAGACGCCGTTCGCGCGCCGAAACTGGTCGCCAATCTCCTTTGACGCAACACCCCAGAGCGCACTCTTGTTACGAAGCGGTTCTGCTGTTCCGGCATTTCGGCAACGTTGTTCACTGCGACGTATGAGAGAGAAATTCGAGTCAGTCCGTTTTGTCGCTAAACACGGGACTATGGGAGATACGATCGCTCGTAATCTTGGCGCGAAACCGACTGATTTTTCCACCCGATCGCTTCGCGACAATGCGGAACCGAGCCTTCTCGTTCGCACGAAGCGTTGCGATGGGCAAAAATTCAACAGTGCGTTTATCGGACGCGTAGCGAGACGGACGAATCAACGGGGGACTAATGGCCGTCTGAAACGTCGTTCCTTCCGGTGTTTCGATCGTGAGAACAACATTGTTCTCGACGATATCTTGCGTATTCGTGACTTCGACATAGTACGTCACGTTACCTGTATTGATTCCGTCGCTGCCCATGGAGGTGATTGCCACTTCGATCCCGTCATCAACAGGTTCGACCGGTTTTTTGGCCGTCGTCGGCTTGCTCTCAGCCGTCGGTTTGTTCGCGTTTATACTCGCGGGTGGAATGTAGCCCGGCCCGCCACCGCTCGGCGGGAAGTTGGCTGGTGGTGGCCCCGCATTGACACCATAGATTTGCACGCAAAGGTCATCGGTTTCCGTAACGCCTTCGCGAGTCATCACGGTCACCCGGTCACACGCTTTAGGGGCGGGCGCCATTGCCTGAGCGACGATGATAATCTCTGCGGTCCTGCCGACCTCGATTCTTGGAATTCGCCAAAATATCCGATCGGCTTGGCCATCCCGCTCGATGCCGAAAGAGGCTCGAAGCGGTCGCAAATTACTGTCATAGTCGTTGAAAACTTGCACATCGGTGAGCGGGATTTTACCCGTATTGGTAATTTGAATTTTGTAGGTCTCAACGTCGCCAACTTTCAGCTCCGGCGGACCGATCTTCTGGACTTGGAATGCCGGCGGGCCAGCAAGAATGGGGCGCACACCTGGGTTGGGCGGCATCTGCCCCAGGCTACCGCCGCCACGCCCTGCTTGAATACAGACCGGACCTTCTTCGTCGTAGCTGCCATCATCCGACGTCACGCTAAAGCGCTGACACAGTCGCCCTTCGCCGCGCACTTCAAATGAGACTCGATGCGAATACTCCCTTCCAGGCTCCAGACTTCCTACGGGAAGGCGTATTGGCGAAGCGCCACTCGAATGCAACAAGCCGTCATCAAAATCGTCCTGAACAACGATCCCACTCAGCGGCCGATTACTGATATTGCGAACCGTGATATCAAACACGACTCGATCACCCACGATGGCCGATTCGTCACCGCGCACACTCATCGACAGCCCATTCACGAGCACATCGGTTGTCACGCAATCATCAACGGGACCGCCGCTTAACCATGCCGCCGCGACGCAATGCTCATAACTGCCTCCCTTGTCGATGCCGTAGCGTACGCTCACATCACGCGATTGCCCGGGCCCCAAGTCGCCCAGTTTCCAGATGACTTGGTCCCCAAACATATTGGTCGCCGGCGGATTTGTCCCAATAATCGACATCCCATCGGGAGCGTTGGTGCGCACCTCGACACTTTGCGCGGCCGTGGCATCTGGATTGCGAACGGTAAACAGGTAGTCGACTTGTTGTCCCACCTTGGCAGTCGGCGGACCGCTCGCTGCGATCTGCAGCAAGGGCGAGCCGGGCGACGGCGGATTCGGTTCAGTCGGCGACGGATTCGCGGGTTGGCTCAAGTCGGGAATCTCTGGCGTCGAATTATCCGGTGGTGTCAACGTAATGGGTGGCTGGTAGGTGGGATCTGCCGAGTCTTCGGGATCGGATGGAGTCGACGGAACGCCTGGGTTAACCGGCTGAAAGGGCGGCTGGTAAGTCGGCGCCGACGACGGCCCATCGGGCGTCCACGAAACCGTGGTCATTCCGGTTCCCAGCGGGATCAGCGACGGATCGGAGCTGGACGAGCCCGTCTTGATGACTTGCATGCGAATCTGAGTCGCACCAGATTGCCCCTGACTGGGCATCACATTTACACAGGCTCGGCCTCTGGCGTCACTGGTGGCTTCGACTCGGGTTCGCCCACCATCAAACGTGGCTGGAATGCCCCCGACGATTTCGTAGACGACTCGCCAACCAGCCAGCGGGGCTGCATTGGTCGTGCGTCGCAACTGCGTACACAGCGTCGTCCCCGAATTTACATTGCTAATCGTCGGCGGCGGGAAATTCCACTGGCCATCCACCCAGTGAATTGTGGCCGTAGAGCGTCGATTCTCCCAGCCTTCAAGTCGAGGAGCCACGCAAGTCACTTGAGTCGCGCCTTCAATCGAGGACGAAATACTCGTCCAAGTTTGCCCCGCCGATAGCGTGACGTCATCCTGCGGTCCGGGCAGCCCCCTGGGAATGATCTGTGCGATTCTCGAAGTGAGCCCCTTGGCGAAGATACCGTCGCGCCGATACGGCGGTCGCCCAAACAGGCGTCGCCACAGCCGCTTGTTATTCTGGTCGACTTCTACGATCGAACCCACGCTGTCAGGCGACAGATTCCATTCAATCGGCTGGTTGCTCACCATGTATCCATCAGCTCCACAGATCTGAGCCGTGAGTAAAACCTCTTCACCGACTGGAGCAACAATCCGATGCGGAGTAACCGTCAGTTGCCCAGGAATCCCGGCGCCTCGAATATCCGAAACGGTGCTCCCCGAAAGCTGCGTATTGGACAGCCCCGATGGGCCACGGGGCGGCAGTGGTTGCGCCAACGCAGGGTTGAATGGCTGGGTCAGTCCGGGAAAGGTCGAGCGACCGAATGCCGGAACTTGCGGCCGTGGTGCCACGGGGAGTTGCGGCGCCGTTTGCAGTTGCGGCGCGACTTGAGGCCCCGTGACTTGGGGAACAGGAACCCAGCCTGTAGGCGGCTGCAGAGCATTCGGTAGTGGGTTGGGAGCTCCGTAGATCGGTGGAATGGCGGGGCCTAGTGGTGGACCAAAACCTGGGGCTGGAAATGGATCGACGGGCGTATTGATCGAGTAGGGCGAAATCGCCGGAGCCCCAGCGCCACGACCAAAAAGAGGCGGGGGAGTCGGCGTTTGCCAGGCGGGGGCACTTCTTTGGTTGCGGAGGCCTTGAAGTGGCCCTGTGACCGACGTGTAATTCGGAGCCGGCAGAAAGATTCGATTCCCAGAAGGATCAATCGCCGGTAGACGCAGATTAGTGCACCCACCAGCGCAAACCACGATCCCGAGAAACAACGGGACGCATCGGCGGATTGCTCGTGAGTTGATCACTCAAGGCGGGGTGGGTTGGAGGGTGGTTGCTTCGCGAGAAATCCAACGCTCGCGCAGCGGTTCCTGACCTCCGTGCCGGGACCTGAGAAAACGTACCACGCGTTTTGGCAACATGTGGCACTTTTCCAACTTGGCACGTTGCGGAAAAGCTTCACACAACTACAGGCCATGATGGAGATGACGATTTCACGGGCAAATTAGGGGGTTTGGCATCCAAATCGTTCAACAAACCCCGTATCCGTGATATGTATGACGAATCCAATCCGCATTGTCAGACCACGTACCTACGGTTCTGCGGATTGTCCGAACTACCTAAAATGACCCTCTGTCGCAGCTTGTGCCGTCGCACGAAACGGATGAGTAGCGAATCTAGGAAACTGGCATGGTTCGCTCCGCTAGCGAGGGACGATGCTTACATAGTTAGCCCAAAGAAGAGCAGGGTTGCTCGATAGGGCAGGGATCAGGCGCCATCAATGAAGTTGTTTCAACGTTTATTAATCACTCTCATCCTGGCCTCCATTGGCAACGGTGCCGTCGACGCTCAGGTCGTGCGCTCGTCAGCCGAGCCGCGAGCTTTGCCGCGCGTTCGCGGTGCGCTTTCTACGTTACGCGAACAGCTTTCGTCGGATACAACTCGCAAAGAGCGTTGGACGGAACTGCTGCTCCTGGACAAAGTCGCCAAAGAAATTGAAAAGGGCGAAGAGGCCGATGCATCCGTCTTAGGCGACTCGATCGAAGCCATTGGCAAAACGGAGCGCCCCGTGGACTCGGTGCTCCTTGGCAACTTGCGGACAGCGCTTCGCAAGTGGTTAGACACACCGGTTGGCGAAGACGACAAAGATGCCGAGATGTCAGAGGAAAACTCCGAAGATGTTACCAAGGCTGTCGGTGCGCTGCGCAAATGGATCAGCTCGCGACGAGCGCGATATCGCGCCTGGGAAGACATCCTGAGTCTGCGTAGCATTGGTCGTGCTGCGGGTTCCGCGGACACCGCAAAGAAGCAGGACGTCGAGGCATTCTATCAACGCGTCTCGACGGAAGCCAACGAGTCGGATCGTACGTCGTATGCGAATCTTCGCCGTGCTCTCGAAACGCTCAAGTACGAACTGGAAAACCCACTCGAAGAAGACTTGGCGGAATTGGCTCGAGACGCCAAAAACCAACCCATGAACTTTGACACCGGGCGCGTTGCTACCGCGAAACTTGCGTTACAAAACCGGCTGAGCGAACTCGATCAATTCCTCGACACAGCCCAGAACGAGTACCGCGAAGGCTGGAAGGAATTCCTGGGTACGGAAGAACTTCAACGAGAACTCTCCTCCGGCAGCGTACCGCGCTACGCCGCCTTATCGTCGGCTTTCACAAAGTTCGATAGTGGAGAAACCGGATTAGAGCTCGCCCCGTTTTACAACGTGCGCAATGCGCTCGAAGACATGCGGGAAATTCTGCAGCTCACCGCAACGGGAAAATCTCGTTTGCCCGAGCAACTCGTGAATCTGCAAAACTCGATTCTCGATCTGAACAACTTTCTGGCGACAGGTGGCACGGAAAAGGAAGACGCGTGGAAGAGCTTTCTTGAGCTTGATTCGTTAAGCGAAGAAGCCAAAAAGAGCCGGCCCAATACTGCCAAGTTGATTGCTGCTTACCGCAAGTTCGGGAGCGATGAAGAGGGATTGAAACTGCCGCCATTCGCCAAAGTCCGCCAAAATTTGGGCAAATACCTCGAGCTTAATCAAATGGCCACCGGAGCCGACGCGAAGGACCGATTTGCAGCTCGAGTCGAGAATATCGCCCAAAATCTCCAGCGTCATGAATTGGATCCCAGTAACGAAACAGCAGCCCAACTTATCCGCGACCTCGGTTGGATGGACGCGACGGGACTATTGCCAACCGTTGCTGGGCGGATTCGCAGTCGCTTTTCGCGACCGAATGCCTATCTCGCACTATCTGGTGAATTCGTCACCAAGCAGATCAATGATACGCGATCAGACTATCAACGCGTCAATCGTTGTTTCGAAGGTTCTCACGTTACCGGAGCCGCGACGACTTCGGCGAATGTCACGGGCATGCTGGTGCCCTCTGAAAACGGGGCGATCATTGACATTTTGCTCAATGGTACGACGATCACGCGCACCGTCGCCCAGCAGAGAAACGTGTATGTCCACTCGCAAGGTACAACGGGGCTGAGTGCAACGAAGCGCCTGTATCTTAACTTCGAAGGCATCGTGACTTCTCCCGCGTCGGCTCAGGCTTCGACTTATCAGCAGACGCTGGGCGTCAACGTCAACCGATTGCTTGGTCGACGGTTGATTGGTCGTATCGCCAACCGGAAAGCCGCGCAATCAAATCCCAAGGCTGCATCTCAAACATCGCGTGAAGCCGAGCAAACGATTGAAGAACAGTTGAATCGCGAAGTCGGTGAAATGATTGCCGGCGCCGACCAACAACTTCAAGATGCCCTGTCGCGAATGAACATCGACCAGGAATATCTTCCAGACAGTCTGCGGATGCGTTCGTCCAGTCGCAAGTTGTACGTGGATGCGTTGGTCACGGCCAAGCGTTATATGGGTGCGCCATCCAATCCACCTGACGTTGGCGCTGAAAGTGATCTTACCGTGCAGGTTCACCAATCTGCCGTGAACAATATTCTGGCCCGTTTGTTCGGCGGAATCAAAATTGATCCGGAACGAATGATCGCAATGCTGGAAGAACGAAATATCGACGTCCCTGCCGAATTGCGCAACTCAATTTCTGGCAGCGACAAATCCAAAGAAGACGGCGAAAAAGATGGTGAGGAAGACGGCGACGCAAAGAAAGCCGCCGCAGATGATGAGGACTGGGCGCTGACGTTTGACCAGCTCCAGCCGGTCACCGTGACTTTCTCCGATGGTAAGGTTCGCATCGCTATTCGAGGGCGGCGTTTTGAGCAAGGCGATCAGGCGATCACCGAACCCCTTGAGATCTCTGCAACCTATCGGCTACGTAAATCAACCACGGGCGAGTTAGAAGCCCGCCGGATTGGCGAAGTCGAAATTGTGTTCGTCGAGTCACCGGGACGTCTGTCGACCAAACAGCTGGCGTATAAGACTTTTATCAAGCGAAAAATCTCCAACCTGTTCACACGGACGATTTCGACGAACCAATTGCCGGCTGGGAACCTGACGAATCAACTTCGCAGCCTTGTGTTGGATCAAGTCGAAGCGACTCGAGGTTGGTTGGCCATCGCATTTGGACTGCAGAACGTCTCACTTGATGCTCTCAGTGGTGGCACTCCACCATCCACGGCCTCGAGTGTTCCCACGGAGACGATCGTCTACCCGGTTGTTCGCTAAGAGGTACGGTGGACTTCTGATGTTCATCGTGCAAGAAACAGAACCGCTGCCCTGGCAATAACGATATAATCCACTGTCGTTAAATCACGTCGGAGAGAATCATGGATCGCTGGGTTGATATTACGTTCGACTGCCTTCCGCTTCGAACGATCACTCGATTGGACATCCCGATTGACGCCTCGCCCAAATATCGGGCGAAGTGTGAACGCCTCAAAGCCGCGATGGAGAAACATGGCTCCCATAACTCGTATTACCTCCACAACGCCCATTGTATCTTTCACGTCGTAAACAGCGAAAAAATCGGCGCAATCGACTTTGCCTTCGAAGGCACCATACTTACTGACGGCGCGGACAAGCAGACTCGGAGTGCTGACCTCAAAGTCGATCTGGCAGGCGAAACCTGCGATTGGTTGTCCGAGCCAATCCTGGAGTGGTTTGCCCAAACTGTTGTGCATGCTGTGAAGGCTGAGTTTGACCGATACATCCAAGCCGGCGATCTCGAGCAGGCCCGCAAACGTATCGAACAGATCGAAGCCGCTAGCGATGACGCGGGTGGGTTCGTCGGGATGTATCTCTAACCGTTCTCAATCTAATCGCGCACTCGCAGCCGAGCCCGTGTGCGGTCTGCCTGAAGTGGAACGTAATCGGTTGGGTACTAGTGTTAGCGTTTAACCAGCGCTGGATACGCAACCAACCGTCGACGAGGATTTCATCGCTCGCAAAACCGGACGGAAGCGACTGGTCGCCGTGCATGCATTGCTGTCGTCGACTTTAACGATCAGGAAAACTTTGAGGATTACCAAAAGTTTTCAACCAAGTCCGACGATACCCCATACTGACTGACATTTGCGCACTGAGCGTGAGCGTTGAACGCATCAGTCTTAAACGGCCAGGGGGGCTGTTTTCACAACACTAGTCACTCTTTTGTGAGTGGCGAAGTTGGGTTGACGCTACCCGGTCTCTTGTCGAGAGCGAATGGCTGCGTCGATCTTCAGGACGCACGGATGCATCGGCAAACAATAAACAGCTGCACATGGTTGTTGATACTTATTGCCCTATTCACGGGTTGTCAGCCGATACAGCCATACTATCTCAACAAAGACGGTGAGGCCGATCTGTCACACTATCTCGATGTGGCAACGGATATCGAGTACACCGACGTTTGTCAGGATCCGCTGGACGAGGTGAGCAAGACCTATGCACCGCGGACTCTATCCAATCCACAGTTTGACGAATTCTGGGACTTGTCGCTCGAAGACGCCATTTCGCACGCCTTGCACAACAGCAAAGTCATTCGATCGTTTGGTCAGGTACGACAATTCGGGCAAATCCTTGGCAGCGCTCCCGAACGATTGACGGCAGCACCAGATTCCGTTGCAACGGTCTACGACACCGCGATCCAGGAAACTGGACAGTCCGGTGTTGAACAAGCCCTTTCGGCCTTCGACGCGGTATTTTCCAGCAGTGCTACTTGGGACAATACGGATCGAGCCCAGAACTTTGCCAACGCTCAAGTCAACTCGCCTGAATTCCAACAGGATCAGGTAACCTTCAACAACGAAATCAGTAAGCTGTCCGGCGGCGGCACCCAATGGTTCTTCCGTAACGTTTCGATCTACACGGGTGCTAACAACCTGTTGACCGCCAACACACGAGCTCCCGGACTGACGAGCGATTGGTTCACGGCATTCGAGGCTGAGTTTCGTCAACCGCTGATGCGAAACCGAGGCGCTCAGGTGAATCGGGCTCCCGTCATCCTGGCTCGTATCCGAACCGACCTCAGCCTCATTGATTTTGGTGGTTCTGTAAGAGACTTGCTAAATTCTGTTGAACAGTCCTACTGGGAATTGTATTTCTTCTACCACAACCTGCGAGCCGCCAAGATCGGCCGCGACAGTGCTCTGGCCGCACATCAGAAAGTGCGAGCCCTGTATGACGAAGGGGCCCCCGGCGGTGAAGCCGAAAAAGAAGCTCAGGCGAAAGAACAGTATTTCTTCTTTCGTGATCGAGTCGAGCAGGCTCAGCGTGACCTTTTCAAATCAGAAACACGTCTTCGCTACCTGATGGGTTTGGCACCCACCGATCATCGACTGATTCGTCCTTCGGACAAACCGACAGCTGCACGAGTCGAGTTTGATTGGAATTTGATTACCGAAGAAGCCATGGCCCGCAGCGGTGAACTACGCCGAATGGGTTTCCGAATCCGCCAGCGCGAGCTCGAGTTGATTGCCGCCCGCAACCAGTTGCTGCCTCAATTGGATATCATTGGTTTGTATCGAACACTCGGCGTCGGTGACCGATTCGGTACAGGAAACCCTGTCGGCGACGATGACTTCCCCAACGTTAATTCATCGGCATGGGATCAGCTATGGGAAGGCCGCTTCCAGGAATTCCGCATGGGATTCGACATGCAAATGCCACTGGGTCTGCGTCGAGAAATGGCACAGGTTCGCAGTTCGCAACTGGCCTTGGCCCGCGAACGAGCCCGGCTGCAGGATTCCGAGCTCGAAACAATTCACCAATTGACGGACGCCATTCAGAACCTCGATGCGGGATACCGGTCCGTTCGCACCAATTTAAGCCGCCGATTCGCAGCTGAGCAACAAGTCGAAGCGGTCGAAGCCGCCTACCTCGCTGGTACTGTGGCTCTGGATTTGCTTCTTGACGCTCAGAGAAGACAAGCCGACGCCAATATCTCTTACTATCAGGCATTGATCGACTATAACTTGGCGATCGGCCGCGTGCATTATCGCAAAGGTTCGTTGCTAGAGTACAACGGAGTTCGATTGGCGGAAGGCCCATGGCCGGAGAAAGCCTACTTTGACGCGACGAATGAAGCTCGTCGTCGCGACGCCAGCCACTACCTGAACTATGGGTTCTCGCGACCGAATGTTATCAGTCGCGGTCCGGCCTCGAAGCGCTGGAAAAAGGGCTCGACTCAACTCGCCTCGACGGCTTCGGCTCAACCATACTCCGGCGACACGGGTAGCGAATCGGAATCTTCGCTGGAACCGATTCCATCGACAGCCGCCGACTCAGACAACAATCAGAATAACGACGGCCTCGGCGATGCATTGCAAGACGCAATGGATTCAATGACCGGGGAGCAGCCTT
>CAYYHV010000025.1:0-15906 GCA_964471695.1 uncultured Pirellulaceae bacterium | reverse complement strand
CAGACGCTTCTCGGGACATCCCGAACTTGCCAAGCCTTGAAGAACCAGCCTCGCCGGGCGAAATCTCCCCACCGGCTCCAAGCAACAATCCTGATCAACTCGACTTGGACCTGGAAGCCAGCCGAGCCATCCGACCGGTAAGTGCGAACATGCCGATTCTTGGCAATCCTCGCATCAAACATCGCACGAAATCATCGATGCGGACGAAGGTGTCGAACCAGAAAGTTCGTCCCGCCGCTGGACGAGGTGGACGCGCCCCAAGCACTCGGAAGGGTGAAGCCACCGTAAAGATTCTACCCAAACCGGCAGATATCATTGACATCCGCTGGAAGTAGCAACGACATGAGTATCGTTGCACGGGCGTTTCCGTAACTTTGCAACATTTGGCGGCCCCATTCGGTAGAATCGGTCGGGAACTCTCGAACGATTTGTGGAGTCGCCATGGCCCCTACGCATGAAAAACCGACTCGTGTCGTCAAATACTACTATCCCTTCGCGCCGTTCTTAACGGCGATTTACGCGTTTGCATTTCTGGGCAACTCACTCTACCGGCAATGGAGTTTCTACTATCCAGCCAATCGACATGATGTTACCTGGCAATTCGTACTGATCTCACTCGCCATGTTTGCGGGGATCGTCGGAGTTATCGTTTGTCTCTACAAGGGATTGCGCCGAAGATTGCGGTACGAAATCACACCGGACAGGCTGAAGACAATTGTCTATGACTCGTCGAATAACGTATCCTCGCAATGGGAATCGCCGTTAACCACCATTGAATTTCAGGACGTCCAAGGCGTCGATCGCGTCTGGGCAGATCGAGTCGTCTTTCGCATGAAGGATGATTCGACTTTTACGTTCCCCATGCAAGGATTGTCAAAGTTCAAGCGTCGCCAGGCGCTGGAGATAATCAACACCAATCTGCAAATCCCCAACTTATTGAAGCGAGCCAATTGCGAACATGCGCAACCGTTTCAATTCAGCATTTACATGCTGCTCGTTACCATGGCAATCGGGGCGGTCACGTTCGCCGGTTTTCGGCTGGCCGTGGAAGCTGGTGTCGCGCCCTTCTTTGCCGGCATCATGTTTACGGGCGTCCTGGGCCTGACAAGCTTCGTTATGATCTTAGGCGGGATGGCGGGCTTGGTAGCGACCCCAACAAGCAAATGGGCTCATCGATTCGTCAACTACGGCGGATTCCTGCTGGCGGCCCTTTTCGTTATCGCCCTGATTTTACCGGTCCTTTACATGATCATGGGAGCGGGTGTCAGTGCCATTGATGAATTCAATGCGGCAAAAGGCAGGAACTAAGGCAGGTCTCTGCCGAGTTGTGAGAGATTATTCGACCTTGCGCCCCTTTGAGTCTCAGGCCGGTTGCGTCATAAAATGCGTCCATGGATTCAACAAACAATGTACCGCCGTTTTTTACCTTCGATGGAGTCGACGGAGCCGGCAAGTCGACTCAAATCGAACTGTTCGTTCAATGGCTGAAATCACTAGGCCACAACGTCGTGACTTGTCGTGACCCCGGCACGACTGCCGTTGGTGAAAAGCTACGATCGATTCTCTTGGAAAGTACCGACGAAACTCCGATCAGCCCCAGGAGCGAAGCCCTGATTTACATGGCAGCTCGGGCTCAGTTGGTCCACGAAATCATTCGGCCAGCCTTGGAGGCTGGTAAGGTAGTCGTCTCCGATCGTTTCCTGCTGGCAAATGTTGTCTATCAAGGTTACGGTTTCGGCATGGACGTCAATTCGCTATGGCGAGTCGGTGATTTTGCGACGGGAGAATTGAATCCCACAAAAACAATTCTGCTGGATATGGATGTGTCGGCTGCGGCGGCTCGTCGTACGGGAAAAGCTGATCGGATGGAAAAGCGAAACCTTGAGTACTTCGAAAAGCTGCGAGCAGGTTTCCTCACGGAATCGAAACGCCGACCGGACGAAATTGCCGTCATTGATGCGAGCCAGTCGATTGAAAGAATTCATCAGGATATCCAAACCGCAGTCGGCGACTGCCTTACAAACCAATAACACACGCGGTCAACTGAGGTCACGACATGAGCTGGCAAGGGATCGAGGGACACGATCGAATCGTTGAGCAATTCCGCACAAGCATTGCGGGAGGCCGATTGGGCAGCACGTTCCTGTTTGTCGGTCCCGCAGGAATTGGTAAGCGTACATTTGCAGTGAAGATGGCTCAAAGTCTCTTTTGCCAATCGTCCAACGGACCGCTCGCTCCGTGCGGAAGTTGTCCACCCTGCGTTCAAGTCACAGCGGGGACGCATCCCGATCTGGAGTTGATTCGCAAACCGGACGACAAGTCGGTGATTCCGATTGATCTGCTTATCGGCAACAAACAAAACCGAATGCGCGAAGGCCTGTGCGCCCGCATTGCGATGAAACCCCAACCGGGCGGTCGGAAGTTCGCGATCATTGACGATGCCGACTTTCTAAATCAGGAAGGCGCCAACTCACTGCTCAAGACGCTGGAAGAACCGCCACCGGGTTCGATTCTGGTGTTGATTGGTACCAGTCCACAACGTCAACTTCCAACGATTCGTTCGCGCTGCCAGACGGTACGCTTCCAACCGCTGTCGCTGGAGAATTGTGCGAACTTATTGTTACAACATGAGATCGTTGACTCGGCCGAACAGGCTCAATCGCTGGCTCAACTCAGCGGCGGTAGTTTAGCGCGTGCCGCCGATTGGAATCATCCCGATCTGTGGGAATTTCGCACCGAGTTTATGTCGACTTTGTCCAAACCGGGATGGGACGCCCCCTTCTTGGCCAAGCAAATAGGCGAGTTTGTCGATGCGGCCGGCAAAGAAGCACCAAAACGCCGTGCGCGATTGAGGTCGGTCATGGAGATGGCTTTGCAGTTCTTCACCCAAACCATGCGACACACGGTCGGAGCCACGCTGGCGGGTGACGCGGAATTGCATCGTAGCGCCGCGAATTATGCCGCTGCGGCAGGCTTGTCGGCTGAGACGCTGGCTGCCTGTGTCGAGCGAACCCAGCTTGCCCGTCAACATATTGATCAGAACGCCAACCAGGCGACGAACATTGACGCCTGGGTTGATGACTTGTCGCAAATCGTAACCCACCGTTTGGTTACGGCTGTCCCTTAAGCTCTGGCTGTCACCCTGTCCCTATACCATCCCCATCCGCCAACTGATAAGAACGCGAGTCAGAATTGATTGACTTTACGCATGACGTAACCAGAACGAGTTGGGCCGATGACGGCAGCAGCGATGGCTTCGCGATTCAGAATTTGCCCTATTGCATCTTTGCGGCTGATGCGGATGTTCAGCCGCGAGTCGGTTGTCGCATCGGCAATAGCGTCATTGACGTTGGACAGTTGGCTCGTAGCGGTTGCCTGACCCAGCTGAAAAATTCGATCGCGGACGTTAACACGCTTACCGCAATGCGTTCAGAAGTGCTGAACGACATTATGGCGTTGAGTTCGTCAGAACGAGTCGCCATTCGCCGAGCCATCAGTGAGATATTGGACCAGGAAACTTCCCTCGTTCGTGACGACGAGGAACTGCGAACCAGCATGATGTATTCGTTGGACGACGTTGAGCTGCGAATGCCGGTTCGCGTAGGCGACTTTACGGACTTTTATGCCTCACTGGACCATGCCACCAACGTGGGTTGCATGTTCCGCCCCGAGAACCCGCTATTGCCAAATTACAAATGGGTTCCCATTGCGTACCATGGCCGTAGCAGTTCAATCGTGCTGAGTGAAACGAATGTCCGTCGACCGAGTGGCCAGATCGGTGGCTCGGACTCGCAGGCACCCACTTTTCAGCCGAGTCGACGACTGGACTACGAACTGGAACTGGGCATATGGGTCGCAGTCGGCAACGGGCAGGGCGAGTCGGTGACGATGCCATATGCCGAGGACGAAATGTTCTTCGGCGTCTCACTTCTGAATGATTGGTCGGCTCGCGATATTCAACGATGGGAATACCAACCGCTCGGCCCATTTTTGGGTAAGAATTTTTGCACAACCGTCGCCCCATGGGTGGTGACTCGGGAAGCACTGGCTCCGTTTCGTTGCCCCTCTTTTCCGCGCGATGCGGACTCGCCACAGCCAATGGATTACCTGCAGAATGCCAACGACGACTCGCAGGAACAAGCGGGACTACAGATCGAACTCCAGGCCTATCTGCAGACCGCAAAGATGAAGGCCGCAGAGATCGAGCCGCAACGTTTGAGCCGTAGTGATACTTCGCGGCTGTACTGGACGGTCGGCCAGATGTTGAGGCACCATGCGAGCAATGGGTGCAATCTTCGACCTGGCGACTTGGTGGGGAGCGGCACGGTGTCTGGACCCGACCGGGAAAACCGTGGTTGTCTTCTTGAGCTTACGTGGGCTGGCGAAGCGGGTAATCCTACGTCAGGAAGCGAACGATGCCCGATAGAGCTTCCCAGCGACGAGTCGCGTGAATTCCTCGACGACGGGGATGAAGTCATCTTACGGGGCGTCTGTCGAGCCGACGGGTATACCCCTATCAGTCTAGGTGAATGCCGCGGGATCATCTCGCCCGCAAAATAGTCGGCATACAGGCCACGATTCCAGTAGCCTACATTTTGGGCATACGTCCGGCGATCGCCCGCCTGATTCGTTCAGGTTTCACGGCCCTGGGCTGTCAAAATGATCCGTCGATTCGTGGCATGGTCACGATGTTCACATAGGTAAATTCCCTGCCAAGTCCCCAAAGCCAAGTGTCCGTTATGAACCGGAATGTTAAGCGAACAACCGTAGACAGAACATTTTACGTGAGCCGGCATATCGTCCGGTCCTTCCATGGTATGGACAAACGGCAAAGTCTCCGGAGCGATATGGTTCGTTGCGGTCTCCAAGTCGACTCGCACATCCGGATCCGCGTTCTCATTGATGGTCAACGAAGCCGAAGTATGCATCAAGAACACGTTGAGCATTCCGATCTCGATTTTTGACAAGTCGATATGCTCGATAATCTCTCGCGTTATGAGGTGAAACCCTCGTCGCCGCGATCTAATCGTCAAGAATTGTTGATTCCAATACATTAATTGCCGTTCCTTATGATGCCGGATGCGCGTCATGGTCCTGTTGAATTATGGGATCAAACTAAACGGTTTACTTTGCCCAAGTGCCCCCCCACAACTGAGAGGAGCAATGTTGCAATTACTTGTGTTCAGTTTCTTCGATTGAAAACAAAATCGTTGACTTTGGGGTGGTGTCGGAAATAATAAGGAACCAACCCGGGACGTACACCAAAGCGATGAATCGCATCTTAAATCTTGGCTCAATTCGTCCCGACTGAAAGCCGATTTCAGTCAACCGTTCCCCGACATGTGTTTGGGGCAAACAGAGTAAGCAAGTTTTATCGGCAACAATCAAATTGAAAACGGGTACAGAGTTTCCATGTCAAACGGGGATTCCAGCGTAGAAATGCCATCGAGTAGCGTCAACAATGTCTTTGAAGCGATTTTGAAGTACGGGCACGACGAAGATTTTCGTCCTGCACCTGGCGACGAATTCGACTCGACAGATGCACCGGCAGGTTCTGAGGACAAAATCGAAATCATGCGTCGTCGCGTCGCATTGGGCCAACCGCTTTGGCACCAAGATGACCGAGTCGACTATTCCGGATTGACCGGAGCAATTCGCCCCCGCGAGTAATCTCGCTCGGCAGAGACAATCTGAAACTTCGAGGCACCTTCACCGGTGCCTTTTTTTATTCGGATACGTTGAAGATGGGATTGAACAACCGGCAACCAAATCCACGAATGAACGCAAATGAACACGAATAATCTGTTCGTTGACTCATCTTACCTGCATCCCAAACGACAAGAGCCGACGACTGGATTCGCACCAGCATCATCCGATTTACGAAATCGGCGCCTAGCTATTCGGCCACATCGGCTTACGACCGTCGAGGAATCACCCCCAACGGCTGAGTGATCGAGGTGGGGGTCGAACCCACAAAATCACCAGGCTCTCAACCTGATCGCTTTTCCGTTTGCGTACTCGATCTTTACAGAGAAGTCAGTAGCACGGGCGGGAGTCGAACCCGCAAATCAGGAGGTTTAAGCTCCTTCGCTTTTCCGTTTGCGCACCGTGCCATGCATTGAATTGCCAACAAAAAACGCCCGATGTCGAAGTGACACCGAGCGTTGCTATGAGGGCAATAACGTTCTCGTTGTCACAAACGACATGTGCATAGACCTGTTAACGAGCCAAGCTTGAGGTTGGTCCAACAATAGTGGGTTGTGACAATCAAGATGTTAAACATATTCGTGACTCGCAAATGACAAACGTTTAGGCCTGAGCCTCAAGAGTTAAGGACGGACTTCACCACGATTGGTTCGCAGGCTCTGACGAGAATGTAGATTGCACACGCAGCCGAAATGATCGAGCCGAAATGATTTGCCCCATTGGATCAATGCTGTCTACCCAAGCCGATTGAGGAACTTGACAACCTTATCGATCCCTTCGTCCCAGTTCTCTTCAAGCGACTTTCCCGATGACTTTCGCGGCTTGAACGAATGGTCGCCATCGGCCAGCCATTCGATCTTGATCTTCTTCGAGAGCTTGTAGGTGGCTACTTCATCTGGTTTTCCGAAGGTGTCACGCTCACCCTGCACAATCAGCGTTGGCGTTTTGATTTTTTCCAGATGTTCGGTGCGTAGTTTTTCTGGTTTGCCGACCGGATGGAACGGATACCCCAAGCATACCAAGCCATCGACTTGTGCATCATCCGCGACGAGGCTGGCGATCCGTCCGCCCATCGACTTACCACCAATCACCAACTTCTTCTTGCTGCCCAACTGCGAGATAACTTCCATCCAGGATTCAATTAGCTTCGGCGCACGATTGGGGGGACGACCTTTGCCCGACTCCCGAGCCTGCACCATATAAGGGAACTCAAATCGAGCCACGTGAAACCCAGCCGCTGCAATTCCCTCCGCAAACGCATCCATGAAAGGCGTGTCCATGCCAGCGCCAGCTCCATGGGCCAAAGCGAAAGTAAGCTTGGCAGTCTTCTTGCCATTGAAAAGAAAGTCTGTCATCAAAGCCTCGCAGTACAGTTGGACGGCATGTACGTTTTCCTCATCAGGTGTTATTCCGCCCAAAATTCGCTCGTCGTACTTCGCCTTCAGCTTTCCATAGTGGACCCAAAAATCTCTCGCCGTCGTTCCATTCACAAGATCGACAAGGAGGTCCAGATGCGCGTGCCAACCCGCCGATGCGCCTTTCTGAAAATCTGGATTTGTAAGCCTGCTGTGAATCAGATGTAATCGAGTATCTTCACCCTCTTGAGTCAACTGGATCGTCACCAGCGACTCATCGCCTTCCGTCATCCCAGGCCACGAGTAGACCAATCGGTGTGGCGGTTCGAAGGTAACGATCGTGCCTCGCATCACCATCGGATCACCACATTCAATTCCCTCCGGAGGAGCCGATGGGGACAGACGCGAGTGGTCAAAATCCATCACGAAATCCTCACCAGGCTGAGTCCCCGTTGCTCCGGCGCAGAACCATTGTTTCCGTAATTCAGGATCAACCAGATATTCCCAGACGCGCTCACAAGTCGCCGGGAGAATGCGAACGATCTCTAGCTGAGCCGGTCCGACCATCTTTGCAAACTCATTTTCCATGGGAGTCCTCACGTTCTTGTTCAAGGAGATCTGTCAACTTGTCCAAACGGCCATTCCAAAATTCGGAGTACTGCAGCAACCACTGTTGAGCCGCAAACAATGCTTCCTGGTTGATAGAACAGTACCAAGTGCGTCCTTCTTTCCGACGAGTAATCAGACGCGACCGCTCAAGCACCTGAACATGCTTTGACGCACCCGCCAATGACATTTCAAAAGGCTCGGCAAGCTCGCCAACGGAGAGCTCACCCGATCTAAGCGCAACCAACATGCTGCGACGGGTGGGATCAGCCAACGCGCCAAAGACGGTATCCAACGGAATTTCTTTCTCAACCATATGGTTGAGTATTTCACCTGCGACAAAGAAAGTCAACCACTTGGTTGAATATTTTTAGAAGAGCGTATCGCGAGCCTGAATCGGTTTTGCTCGCCAATAAGAGAATGCATCGTTAGAAGATCGAGTCGAGAAATCCCGATCCGCCCTGCAAGTAGCACGAGAGGGAGTCGAACCCCCACACACTAGATTCTGAGTCTAGTCGCTTTTCCAGTTAGCGTACCGTGCCATGTCTTCGTTCAGTTTTCCAATTCATCGTGAGTGTCCAAGCCAGGAGTCGAACCTGGTCTACAACCTTCGCAGGGTTGCGTGCGAATCCGTCACACTCCATGGACATGCATGGCAAGTTGCCAGTGGTGCGCACGAGATTCGAACTCGTATCCGCCGGTTTTTGAAACCGACAGCTCTTCCAGTTGGCTTACCGCACCGTTGCTTGATGTTGAACGACTCGCGTCATCATCAAGGAAGTAGCCCGCCGAGGAGTCGAACCCCGTCTAACTGATTCGAAGTCAGTCGTGCATCCATCACACTCGCAGGCCATCGTTATTCGATAATTGACAATGGGATCAGAGGGACTTGAACCCTCACCTCCATGGGTAAGAACCATGTATGCTGCCGCTAACACCTTGATCCCGTTTGATACTCGTGGCTTCATCAGTCGGCGTGGAAGGAATTGAACCTTCGGCCCGCGTCTTATAAGGACGCCGCTCTCACCACTGAGCTACACGCCGTAGCGCAGTAGGGCCGGAGGGATTCGAACCCTCATCTTTCGGTTTAAAAGACCGATGTGTTGCCATTAACACCACGACCCTATAGGCAGGTCGGGGGTATGCGTTTCAAACGGATTGGGAACATGGTTGGCTCCTGGAAATAAAAAAGGCTCGATGCCGAGGTGACACCGAGCCATGCTAAGTTCGCAATAACTTATTGAGTGTCACAATGGCTTCCGACGCAATCCTAGCGTCCGATTCAGCAACAGGCTGAGTATGCAGGCCAAGCGTTTTGTGAGACTCAATTTGAAGAACATCGTACTGATTGCTTAGTATGGATTCATCATGCTGGGGACAGTCGAACACGCCCCATTGCAGAAGTAGAGACGAGTGATTCGCCGATTGGTTCACGTGTTTCTAAAATTTCGTTGCAAAGGTTGTTGAATTCCTACTCAGAGTTGTGAGCCGCCGCGGGAAACCCAATAATGAAAGCATGAATAGAATCGACACGAATAGAACGGCGTTTGGCCGCAGGCTGCTTTTGACATCACTCGCCGTTGGGCTTTGGGCGGGCAGTCTATGCCTTGCTCAATCTAACGAAAAGCCGCTGAGTGCCGCCGATCAAAAGTTCTTTACGAAGCTGGCAACCCGGATCGAGCCCAGCCTCAAGGGCAAGTCGACTCGCCTCGACCAATACGTCCATTTCTACGAGAAGGAACTCGCGAATGACGCTCGCCTGTTCGCCTTCGAAGTCGATGCAGAACCGGGCGAGCGAAAACAAAGCGTCATCCTAAAAGGCTACGTCGAATTCCAGGAGCATCGCCAAGCCATAGGGCGAATGCTGCAAACCCTAGGCTTCGACGTTACGAACATTATTGAGGTACTTCCCCACGCCGAGTTGGGCGAAAAACGTTTCGCGATTGTCAAAGCGGCTCATTCGTTAAGCTTCGACAAACCCATGGGAGATCAAGACGTCGTTACGGAATGCTTGATCGGCGAGCCACTTTTTCTTCTCAAAAGAGTCGGCAAGTTTTACCTCGCGCACGCCAGCGAAGGCTACCTCGGCTATGTAGCGGCCCATGATGTGCTGACGATGAACGAAAGCGAGTTCAAAAACTACCTCAAGGGACCGCGCTGCCACCTCTTGGAAAGACAGAAGTTTGGAGACACTGTCTTTCCAGCCGGGGCAAGGTTGAAAACGATTTCCGAACAGGATGGATCGGTGAAAATCCAAACGCCCGACGGTGGTTTCGTGACACTCCCAGCCACCGCTTGCAAAACCCGGGACACCGCGAAGGATATTGAAAATGTCGTCAATACGGGAATGCGATTGCTCGGCACCAAATATCTGTGGGGCGGCAAAACATCGGCTGGAGTCGATTGTTCAGGACTAGTCCAGATCGCCTACGGAGCCTCAGGCTTCCACCTGCCACGCGACTCGAACCAACAAATCTACCTTGGTCGCCTAACTGCGACTCGCTGGTGTCCATCCACCATGCAACGTGGCGACACGATGTACTTCCTCGGCAGCCGCGGTCGCATCCGTCATACGGCAATTTATCTGGGAGACAATCAATATCTACAAGCCGAATCGCCCGTCGCCTGCATCACCAGCCTGAACCCTGATGATGAGAATTACGACGCCAGACGACACG
Organism: uncultured Pirellulaceae bacterium; assembly: GCA_964471695.1. Taxonomy (GTDB): domain Bacteria; phylum Planctomycetota; class Planctomycetia; order Pirellulales; family Pirellulaceae; genus CAYYHV01. The sequence goes on along the minus strand of CAYYHV010000025.1, from coordinate 5,561 downwards.
CTACCTTTGCATTTGCTAAGCGACTGATCGACTGACTGAGACCAGCGCTCAAATTGACAGTTCTATTTCGACGCGACGCTTCTCATCATAGGAATCAACGTTCGGAATACATCTTCTTTCGGCGGATTCCCTGCGTCGCTGCGCAGCACGAAGTTACGATCGATCAATTGGAACCCAGGAATCATCGCTTTCGTACCGGGACGAATCATTGCTTGATCCGCGAACAGAACCGTCGTGGTCGGCGAATAGCGACAATATTGCTGAGCCCACTCGTTAGCTTCTTCCAACGTTGGAGCGGTTCGCCCATCGGGACCGTAGAACAGTATCTGCACCGACTCGATGCTGCCGTCATCAAGTCGCGTACCTCCGCCAAATCGTCGCAAATACTCTTTGAAACTCTTCAGTTCCGGTTGCGGTTTCATGCCACGAAAACCGCCAACGTGATGCCCACCGGCAAAAGCCATACAACCTTTGCACGACATTCCGATCGGTTCAAGCAAGAGAGGCACTCCACGATAACGGTCGAGGTGAACCTCGTTTCCACTCAAATCGCGAAGCACTAAATCGGGGTACTCTGCACCCAATTTCGGCGGCCATTGAATATCCGCATTCGGAGAAGCGGGTGCAGCGACGCCACGGACAAACTCAGTCGCTTCGTTGACGCCCACTCCTTGCTGGACGGCGATACCTCCGAAAACTGCGACAACAAATGCAAGGCTCGCTAAAACAAAAGTGGTTATGTTCTGCATGTTTACCGTTCAAGATCTGTAGTGTGTAAACCTATAGGAACCGACAATCGCTTTAAAAGGCTACTTTGAGAAGCCGATGAATTCCGCAGGACAAACTTGGGATTAAGGAAATGCTGAACCCGACTCAAAGTTTTTTTCCGAATGAGCCGCAAATCCCGAATAGAATTTGGGCGATTGGCTGCACGATATGTCTTCCCGAGAACGGCGAGACACTAATGACAGAGAGTGAAACAACTAAACGGCATTCGCAAATAGAACCACGAATCAACGCCCATGCACACGAATCGTCAACACTGCTGATTGAGAAACTCGTGGCATCTGCCTTCAATCGCGATTGAACTCGTCCGAGCAACTTCCGCCAATTCCGTTCCTTCTCGGACGACCTCAATCCGTTGCAGGAGACAGTGAATTCCACTCGACAGGTAATTGCCAACCATCCGCACCGTCAATCTGCAGCATGAATTCCCATTGGCCTTGGCGCTGATCGATACGAAGCAAAATAATGTTCTCGCCACGCTTCAACTCACAAGAAATGCGTTCCTCTCGCGCTCGCAACTCACGTCCGTTGCCCGACGACTCTTGCCATAAATCACCATTCACCCAGACTTGGGCACTATCATCACTTCCCAGATAGATATCCGCCGATTGATCGGAATCGCTAGTCACCGATGCGATCGCATAGGCCGACACAAACTCTTCGGTTCCAATCAACTTACGAAGATTGATTGATCGACTGACTGACGACTGCTCCGACGCCCATTTCCCAGGCAGCTCCGTGGCATAGAATTGCTCACGAGACGTGATGCGGGTGAGCTGCTCCTCAATCGACTTGAGCTCATCGAATTTGAATGGCCCCATAAGATTCCAATATTGAATCTGGTTTGCCGCGTCGAGCAATTTTATTTTCAATGCGTCATCGAAGTCACTCTGCTCCAGGACGAATCGAAACCGCTCTTCCAACTGGGTAAGGCTGGCATCCGGATTTGCCAGGCTGATTAAGCCGAGAGCGGCATGCCATGACTTGTTATCACTCACTTTCAATTGCTGGGCAAATTCGTTTGCCAGTTTCGGATTTCCATGATCAATGAAATAACGAATCGCTCGCCGTCGAACAATCTGGCTGTCCGGTCGTGCCGCGACGGCTTGGCGCACGATGGCGTCGGCCTCCTCAATTCGCTTCATACGACGAAAAGTATTCGCTCGGTTGAATTGAGCGGTTCGCCAGTTCTCGGTGACTTCCTCGACTAACTGTGCTGCGGGAATCTTCTCCAAATACTCTAGCGCGTCCACGAACTTTCGATCGGCTTGAGGATAGTATCCGAGGTTGTACAACTTCACACCGGCTCGCAGCATCGAGTTGAGGACTCGATCCTTCATCTTCGCGCTATCAGGGTGCCGATCGGCAAGCCGCAGGCGCTTCTTGATATCCACATTCGACTGAGCAACAACAGGCATTGCCGAAAATGAGAAAGCGAAAAAACACCAGAACAGCATTGCGATAATGCCAACCAACGGAATCCGTATAGCAAGGTGCCACTTTCGAATCTCGGCGATCATCCCGACAGCCAAAGTCGCAAACGTAGCGATCGTCAACCAATTCCAAACGATTCCCGTACTACCGAGAACGACGACTCCCGTCAGATGGACGCCGAAGATGACGGTAGCGACAACAAATGGGTACGAGCAAAAAACGTAGTTTCCGAAGGCTTGCCCAACAGACTCAAAACGGCGAACAATCGGGCCTGCGACCAGCGTTTCGACAACGCCGGCTGTGAGAAACAGAAACAGGCAACTTAGTGTGCCCATGGCGATTCCATTGCGAGCCTGATACAGATGGTCCGACTTAATCTTTCGCAACATGAGGTCGATACGAGCTGGCTGATCCAGCTCTTCTAACTCGGGATACTCATCGAAGAGGTTCTCCAGTGCTTTTGAAGACTCACCGTCCTTCGTCCCACTCGCTCGGGAAATCAACACCATATCCTCGTTGTCAATGTTCATGGCAACGACACACATCGTGCCGAAACAAACGAAGAAGGCAGCGGCTGCCGAGATGATCCCCACCATGATTCCCGCGGCCAAGTCGGCACTACGATTCTTCGTACGAGCCAGCGCCGCCGTGAAGAACCCCATGAACATTATCGCAGCCGTAAACACGACCATGCTGGGAATGACCGCCCAATCCGGTGTACTAAAGGGTGCCAAAGTGAACGGCGCGTCGACGCTGGGCAATTCTGCATAGACGCTGCGGATCGATTCCATGTCCTGCTGGACCGTTGCAAACCAAAGCCCCAATCCGGCGACGCAGCCGGCGAATAACCCGACGATCAAGATCCAGATCGCATGACCGAAATTCTGGCGCAACCAGTTTTGCGCCACGGTCGAGAACGAAGGCGAGCGGACCGAGACAGGTTCGCCGTTCATCCATCGTCGCAAGTCATCCGCCAGCGCCTCAGCCGTTGGGTATCTTTGCGAAGGTTCCTTCGACAAGCACTTGAGCGCCACAACTTCGAGATTTCGATCGGTTGTGCCGCTGAGCGACGGTCGCTCAGGCGCTTCGTTAATGACTTGCATCAACGTATCCATAACATTCGAACCGCTGAAGGGTGGACGCCCCGCCAGCAGTTCGTACAGTATCGCCCCAAGTGAATACACATCTGCCGCAGTCGTAATATCGCTGCTGCCGGCGGCTTGCTCGGGTGGCATATAGCTGGGCGTACCCACAACGGCTCCGGTTCGAGTCAACTGATTGTCGCTGCCGACTTGTCGGGCCAAACCAAGATCGGTGATATAGGGCTCGCCGTCTTCGTCGATCAGAATGTTGCCCGGTTTAAGATCCCGATGCAAAATTCCGCGCTGGTGTGCGTGGTGAATCGCACGACACGTTTTTTCCAGAACCGCAATGCCCGACTTGAGGTCCGATCGCAGCCCTTTGAGTTTGCCGCCGAGGTCCGAACCTTCGATATACTTCATCGAAAAGTAATGGTTGTCGCCATGTACGCCGCTGTCATAAATCGGAATGATGTTGGGATGATCAAGTTTGGCAGCCGCTGTTGATTCGGCATTGAACCGCCGAATCTCGTCGTCCGAAGCGAACTGCCCACTGAGAATCATCTTCAATGCGACAGTTCGATCGAGACTCTTTTGTCGAGCCTTATAGACGACTCCCATCCCTCCTCGGGCAATCTCTTCAACGATTTCATAATCACCGAATGACATTCCGACAACGGGCGTCATTCCATTGTGCATGTCCGCGTGCGATTCGCGCCCCGTACCATACTGGGGCGGCAAAGTCGGCTGATTGGCGTTGGAAGTGACTTCGCCCGGTAGCGTGGGCGAATTGAAATCGGACTGATCCCCGGGAGGGTCTGTTGCAGGATGATCGCCGCTCGACGGTGGCCGACTGCTGCTCATCGTGGATCACTTTTTACAAGAGGCTATCCAGAACCAATCGACGACCGTGGGGGTATCGCCGGAACCATTATCTTATCAAGGTCGCTCGCCAGCTTCAGCAACCCACATGCAAAAACCCGCTTTCAACAGAACATCTCGATAAATTTGCGCTTTGTACCTGTCAGTTCTCGCATACTTCCAGGAAACACCCTAAACGTTTGAACCAATGTCCTCCGAGTTGCGACCTCTTTCGTAGCCCATGAATATTCAATACAGCAATCAGAAAAAGCGAGGCGTATTCAATGAATACCTGGTGCTTCGTTGCCAGGACGGAGCCGTTGATGCCCTGCAAGACTTGATTAGCCATTGGCACAGCAGACTGTATGGCTATGCGCTTGGCCAGTTGAAGGATCCCGACGCCGCGAAAGAAGCCACACAAGAAAGTCTCGTCTCTATCAGCAAGAGCATCCATCGACTCAACGACCCAGCGAGTTTTCCGAAATGGGCTTACCAAATTGTGATTCGACGCTGCGCAGATTGGCAGCGAAAAGAGATTCGTTGGCAGAAGCGCCATGTGACGGGCTCGGACTCCACTATCGAACAAGCGGCGAACAGGACGGCTGAACCGAAAACGGACATCGAGACATTACAACGAGCCATCGTTCTGTTGGAGCCCGAACTTGGAAACGTCATTCGTCTGCACTACTTTGATGCGTTTAGCTTGAAGGAGATCGGCGAATTGCTCGAGTTGCCCACCGGCACGGTCAAGTCACGTTTGTACTACGCACGAAAGAAACTGAAACAACTCTTGGAGAAACACAAAGATGAATGACATCGACGACAAAATCCGTCAAGCACTTACCGCGGAAGACAGAGCCATCATGGAAACAATGGGAGATGAGCAGACGGTCTTCGCCCTGATCGGCAAGAGTTTCCAAGGCAAAATGAAGTCGTTCATGGTGATCGCGTGGGTGGCGATGTTCGCCATGTTTGGCTTGGCGGTATTCAGCCTGATCAAGTTTTTGGCTGCGGAAGAAATCGTCTCCAAGATCAACTGGGGTGTCGCGTTCATTGCGAGCATGAACTTCTTGGGCGGCATGAAAATGTGGTACTTCCTCGAACTTCACAAGCTGGCATCAGCACGCGACATTCGTCGCCTTGAGTTGAGAATCATGAATCATGGCAACTGACCCGGGATGCTTGGCTGGCTGCCCCGCGTTGACGACGGGAGCGTTCACCCGCACCCATTCAATTCCTGCGAAATCTACCCTGCAGGCGCGGGGTAGCCCAGAACCAGCCCACCCAATCGGAATAGCCCACGTCTTTCTGTTTCAAATCGCACCACACGTCGGATCCCAAGTCATGCCGGTCTCGAAAAAACAACTGAGACAATCGGGATGGGACAAGATGGAGGTAGCC
>CAYYHV010000024.1:8451-31066 GCA_964471695.1 uncultured Pirellulaceae bacterium | reverse complement strand
TTGATTGTTCACAACGCGTCGGATCTGAATTTCAATAGCGCCACGATCAATAACCTTCCCGGTGGCGTCTACGAAATACGCAGTGGTCAATTGGATGCCAATTCGGGCTTCTGGAATTTCAATAATGAGGGGACGATTCGCAAAGTCGGTGACAACGTGGTATCGTTCGACGTGTTTTTGTCTCAGCAAGCCGGCGTCGTGGACATTCGGGAGGGGCAACTCAATCTGACTCGTAGCGGAAGTCATACTGGCGGCACCTATTCTGTCGCCGAAGACGCGAGCCTTAACTATGTGAATGGTACCTTTACGTTTGACGGCATGGTTTCGCCGACAGGAAATGGCACTGTCAACGTTAATTCAACGTGGAGCGTCCCGACCGGTGTCGAAGCAATCGTGAATTTTCCGGACGACATGCTGCAGTGGAATTCGACCTCGTACAACTTCGACGGTTTGCTTACGAATCTTGGCACTGTCAACTGGAACGGAAGTTCATTTCTTCGCGGAACGCTCGATAACGAAGGCTTGATTGTTCACAACGCAAGCGACTTGAACTTCAACAGTGCCACGATCAATAATCGCGCTGGCAGTACTTACGAGATTCAAAGTGGTCAACTGGACGCGAACTCGGGATTTTGGAACTTCAATAATGATGGCACGATACGAGTCCCTGCGGACGCGGCGGGAACAATGGACGTGTTCGTCACGAACAATGGACTCATCGAGTTGCTTGAGGGCGGCGCATTGAACTTCACTCGCGGATTGGTCCTCGGAAACGAATCGCGTATATTCAGTCAGATTGGTGGCACTTCCAGTTCCGAATTTGGCAAGCTGGCCACCAATGCAGGGCTGACATTGGCGGGCACTCTCGAAGTCGATACGGTGGGTGGTTTTGCTCCGGCTGGCGGTGACTCGTTCCGCGTTGTCGCCTACACCTCGTCTAGCGGCGACTTCTCAAGTTTCGATGACAATGGCACTGGGTTGGGCTACGCGTTGAACGCTACTGGCGTTGACGTGGGATTGGGTCTGGCCATCGCTTCGACGCGTTCTGAGGCTGAATTCTCTGAGGAAGAGGATCGCGGCGTCGAGCGTGTGAAACGCCTTGTAGAGCTTGTCTTTGCCGATTTCAACGAATAAGTGGGTAGTTCTTGAGTCAATAAAAAAAGTATTTGTTTGGGCACTAATTTGGCGGTACCCGCGGTAGAGCCAATTCTTGCGCGCGAAATCCAATCGAAAAACATGACGGAATATGCGTTGTTATTGAGGCTCATGGTTATGAGAGACGAAGGATTGCCAAATTTGCATTACGTCAATCTTTCGTCTCGATATGTGCGGAAGACGGAAGTTCACCACGCCATTTGTTACGGGGGATTTTCAAAATAGAATTTAGGGGTGTGCCCAAACAGGAGAAGTAATGGCCGCCCAAACGACACGAGTCAGTTTGCTGCACCATCTACGCGATCACAATGACGCTGAAGCTTGGACGACTTTTTGTGACACCTATGGTCCATTGGTCTTTGGCTATTGCAAGTCGCGTGGATTGGACGGCAATGATGCGGCTGATGTTGCGCAAGAAGTATTGCTTCGTGTTACGAAGGCCATCAAAGGTTTCCAGTATGACCGAAGTCGTGGTCGGTTTCGTGATTGGTTATCGCGGATTGTCCACAACGAAATTGCCCGATGGTATTCACGTCGTCGTCAGATGGCTCCATTGGCTGAATTGCCAGAACAAGCCATAGAGGAAGACCTTGCCGGATGGAATCAGCAATTTCATCAGCACATTTTGAATGTTGCTTTGGCACGGATTCAAGGACGGTTCAAAGAAGACACATGGACGGCGTTTGAACGAGTTTGGCTGAAAGATGAACCTGTGACGGATGTCGCCAGTTCGATGAATCGCCCACTGGAGTTTGTTTACGTTTCCAAAAGCAGAGTCTTGAAGCGATTACGGCTTGAGATCGAGCAGTTGGCTGAGGATGCATGTGTCTAACGATGCGGGTAAAGCTACGAATTCAGATTGTCCGGACTTCGGTATTCTCAACCGATGGTTGGAGGGTAAGTGTCCCAATGGGCCAGAGATAACATCTCACATTGAATCCTGTGAGCGTTGCCAGACTCAGTTGGGTGCACTCAGCGAAGACGAATCACTACGCGACTATCGTTGGGCCGCCTCACAAAACGCCGACTCGGACGACATCATTTCTGGATGGCGCCAGGTTCGATCCAATGTTATCAGTCGTCGACCCAGTGACTCGGGCGTTACGCGAGAAACAACGATTGGGTTTCAATCCGATACCCGGCCGCTACTTGATCACCCGCTACCAGCGGATCGGCAGCCGGATACCATTGGCGAATATCGACTTGAAAGGCTGCTTGGTCGCGGCGGTTTTGGTGATGTCTATCTCGGATGGGATGAGAGACTAGGGCGATCAGTTGCGGTTAAGCTGCTTCGAGTGGAACGTACGGACGCCAGCTCTCGCGCTCGATTTTTTCGCGAAGCCCGAGCGGCCGCGGCGCTTGATGCAGAAACCGTGGCTCGTATTCACTCGGTTGGTGAGACACCAGAAGGGCGTCCTTACCTTGTGATGGAGTACGTTGCCGGCGGAGCCTTGAACAGTTGGCTAGCCGGACATGTGGATGAAGCGGGGCCTCGGTTCGAAGACGAGTTTGATACGGTTGCTGGTTTTATTCGCGATGCGGCCTGTGGTCTGGCCGAGGTCCATGCCGCCGGATTGGTGCATCGCGATGTGAAACCGGCGAACATTCTTATCGATGAAAAATCCCAGCGAGCCAAGATTACTGATTTTGGCGTCGCACGCGTTATTGAAGACGCGGTCACAATTACGCAATCGGCCGAGTTGGTGGGTACGCCGGTGTACATGAGCCCCGAGCAGGCGAACGATTCGCAAGAAGTTACGGCGCTGAGCGACGTCTATTCATTGGGGGCCGCGCTTTTCGAGTCGATTACTGCGCAGCCCGTATTTCGCGGAACAACGCAGGCCGTTTTGCGTCAGATCGAGCGCGACGAACCAAGTCGTCCCTGTCAACTCAACGAACATATTCCTCGTGATCTCGAGACGATTTGTTTGAAGGCTCTGGAAAAGTCGCCGGAGAAAAGATACCCCTCTGCGATCGCGTTTGCCGATGATTTGGATCGTTTTCTGACGCGGCAACCGATTCACGCACGACCGGTCGGACCCCTTGGCCGGGCAAGTCGCTGGGTCAGCCGCAATCCTAGTCTATCCTTGTTGGCGACATTGTTAACGCTCTCGCTGGTAGCCGGCTCGGTTGTTTCCACAGGGTTGTGGTTGCAGAGTCGTGCGAATTTTGCCCAGGCAGAGACTCGGGCTGAACAACTTGGCGAAAGTCAGAAGCGAATGCGGACAGCAGTGGATAGTTTTCACCGTCGCATGTTTGAGGGAGAGTCGCTTTACTGGCAAATGACTCCTGCATTTCGCGAAGAGATGCTCCGCGATGTGCTCTCGTATCTGAACGAGTTTTCCAGCGACGAGACATTGAGTGAATCAGAACGCTTGGCCCTTGTTGAGGATTACTTTGCCGTTGCCAGAGTCAGTCGTGAACTCGGTCATCAGAAAGAAAGTCGCGAATCCGCAGAATCCGCCTACAGGATTGCCAGCGAAGTGGCAGCTGCAAATGCTGACAATGTGACCGCGTGGGCGCTGCGAAGCGATTCGGCCTCAATCTTGGCGCAGAATGCAATCGAAACCGATGAGGACATTGACGTAGGGCAACAGTGGGCGCGGATTGCACTCAATTCGGTTATTGCTGCCGATGCGGAGGACGAAGCTTTCGCAGCTGAGGTTCGGCAGTTGCGTTGTGAGCTAGGGGTGATCCTGACTGGTGCCTACGATGGTGTGGAAGAGTTTGAAGTTCCTCACCTTCAGCACGTCGTCGATGAGTTGCGTCGACTTGTGATGGAAGTGCGACAATCGGGCGGCCACCAGGTTGAGGATTTGGAGTTTATGTACAAGACCATATTTCTTGCGGTCGATGAACTCGCTGCGCGCTTGGATGATGTAGAAGCCCTGAATTTGTTGTTGGCGACGAGTATCGGTACTAACCGTGAAGTCGAGAAGTATGTCGAACTGAAGCGTTCCAGGTCCTCATCGGTTATCCCCGGGCATCGGCAACGAGCTCACTTTGATACAGCCTGTGCCAAACGTTTCTATGCGATTGGAGAATATCCGACAGCCGATTCGTTCTATACGTCCGCGATTCGTGATTATGAGAATATTATGACGATCAGCCCGCAGAACCGGGTATGGCGAGCCGAATTGGCGGAAGTTCATCAGCAATACGCAGAACTTCAATTGACGATGGGCAATGCAGCCCAGGCGGATCGCCACTTGCGTGCATCAATACAAGGTTGCGTTAATTTGCTCCGGACTGATGAAGCCGATTGGGAGGCACGGATTCGATTTATTGGCAATGTCGTCCGACTGCATCGGCTGCAACTCGCCGCGGAAGACCCTAGCGAAGCGATCAATAGTCTGAGGTACGCAGCGGGCGACTGTCGCTTGCTGATGAATTCAGATTATGCACCATGGGCAATGGAGTTGCGCATCTGGGCTCTGGCGACGGCGTATCGGATTGCGGTTGATTGTGATCATGTGCAAGCCATTGGTGTATTGGAAGCTTCAATGGATCATTGGTTGGATACAATCGCCGACGCGCCTCAGGACTGGCTGGAATTTGACTCGAAAGAAGTTCGGACTCAACTTTACGGTGAATCGCCCGTCGTCCAACCCGACTTGTTGCTTTGAGTAGCGTTGCTGGATCGTATGCATGGTTTCGGCTAAGCTCAAGCTGTCATCCAAGTCGATCTAGTTCAGGAGCAACGGAGTGGCGCGTGTACTCTGGTTAACGGATATTCATCTGAATTTCGTCGGTGCCGACCAGTTGGATCAGTTTGTGGAAGCGATCGCTCGCCATTCTGCGGAAGCGATTCTTATCGGCGGCGACATTGCAGAAGCCCCGACTATCAACCTTTTCTTGCGCCACCTCGCGCAATCGTGGGTTTGTCCAATCTATTTTGTTCTTGGCAACCATGATTTCTACAAGGGTTCTATTCGCGGAGTGCGAGACCAGGTCGTTTCGTTGTCGAAGGAATTTGAGAATCTTCACTATCTAACGACGGCTACCAGTCCGATTGCGCTTGGCGATGTTGGTTTGATTGGACACGATGGTTGGGCTGACGCACGCGTCGGCGACTATGAACGATCCGTCGTCATGATGAACGACTACCGTTTGATTGATGAGTTGCGAGAGCATTCCAAAGCCAGCCGACTGGATGAGCTACACCGACTAGGCGCCGAGGCTGCAGATTTTCTGGAAGCGAGACTTGAACAATCGTTATCCCGATTCCAGCAAGTCTATTTGCTCACCCATGTCCCGCCGCTTCGAGAGGCTTGTTGGTACAACGGTCAAATCTCCGATGACGAGTGGGCGCCTCATTTTGTTTGTTTCGCAGTGGGAGAGATGATTCTGCGCGTCATGAAGAAGCACTCCGATCGGCGACTGGTTGTGTTGTGCGGGCACACCCATGGTGAGGGGACGTGCCAGCCGCTGCCAAATGTTGTGGTTGAAACGGGTTTGGCCATTTATGGTCAGCCGGGTGTTACAAAAGTGCTCGAATTGTAGGGCGTGCGGGAGTTGCCTCATTTTCATTGGCTCGGCTGTTGGATACGATGGTCGCATTCGAAAAAGGCCAGCGGAGCACATGGATGAAGTTCAATACGGTTCAAAACAAGGATTGTCTGAAAGGGCTGGCCAAGCTCAAAGATGGGTGCGTTGATCTGGCTTTTGCGGATCCGCCATTCAATATCGGGTTTGAGTACGATGAGTATGATGACCGGCTCGAATCGGATAAGTATCTCGAATGGTGTAGCGAATGGATCTCTGAGACTGTCCGCGTGCTGAAACCAAATGGCACGTTTTGGCTGGCGATCGGTGACGAATATGCTGCTGAACTCAAAGTGCAAATGCAGCGGGAACATGGACTGGTTTGTCGCAGTTGGGTTGTGTGGTATTACACCTTCGGCGTGAATTGCAAACAGAAGTTCAGCCGATCGCATGCCCATCTATTTCATATGGTGAAAGACCCGAAGGATTTCACGTTCAATGTAGAAGACATCCGAGTGCCTTCGGCTAGGCAGCTTGTTTATGGTGATAAGCGAGCCAACCCCAAAGGGCGACTTCCTGATGATACCTGGATTTTGCGGCCGCAAGATTTGCCGGAAGGATTCCAGCCGGATGACGACACGTGGTACTTTCCTCGCGTAGCGGGCACATTCAAAGAGCGCGCGGGCTGGCACGGTTGTCAAATGCCAGAACAACTCCTGGGGCGAATTGTTCGCGCCTGCAGTCATCGCGGCGAATTGGTTCTTGATCCTTTTGGCGGCAGCGGAACCACGGCGGCTGTCGCCAAGAAGTTGGGTCGCGACTTTCTGACTTTCGAAATGTCATCGGAATACGCCAAGCGGATCCGTGGGCGGCTGAAATCTATCAAGGTAGATCAGGCGCTCAATGGAGCTCCCGAGCCCATCGTGAGCGCACCGAGTACCGCTAAGGGTCGACGATTGAAAAGCTCTGTCGCGCCTTCGAAAAAGGCTGCCAAGCGGAAAAAATCAAAAAAACGCGTGACAAAGTCATCGTCAACGCAGGCGACGCTGCCCGGAATCGACTAAACCGATGCTCTTTGATTATCTTTGATCTCGTTGAATCGCCAAGAAACCGAGTGATTCTCCGAATTATCATTACGAATGCAGTCGATTGTGGACGTGCAGCGATTCGTTACGTAGGTGACAACTAATTCTTGGTGTGTATCATCTACGTGTCTTGAGGGTCGCACATATATAAAAAAACAAATTGGGCAAGAATATCTATGTTGAAAAAAATTCTCTTGGGACTGGTCGGATTGGTACTGTTGCTGGTCGCAGTCGGTTTGCTGTTGCCTCGCAAAGTCAATGTTAAGCGAACCGTAAACGTCAAAGCGCCGCTTGGTAAAATCTATCCCCTCGTGGGCAATCTCCGAAATTGGGAAAAGTGGTCGCCCTGGTACAAGATGGAGCCGACTGCGGAATTGGAGTACTCGGCCAACGCGCGAGGCGGCATGGGTATGACTGGTGCTGGACCTGGAACCGACTACAAACGCGCCATTAGCGGGTCATGGTACACGTGGAAGGGCAACAAGATCGGTGAAGGGAAGCTCACCATTATGAATGCACTCGAGGATGGGATAATTACCAAAGTCGAGTTCAAAGGTATGGGGACATCCCAAGGCCAATGGAGCTTTGAAGAAGTCGCCGCGGATTCCTATGACGTCACGTGGGGATTTGATACGGATCTCGGGATGAACCCCATCGCCAGATTTATGGGGTTGATGATGGACGGTTCTTTGGGCAAGGATTTCGAAGCCGGGTTGGCTTCGATCAAAGAACTGGCCGAATCGGATTCATCCTCAGTGCCCACAGGTCGACCAGCATTAGAATCTGATGCCGACGATTCGGACTCCGATGGCGATGGAGATGCGGCTGGCGATGGAGATGAGGCTGGCGATGGAGATGCGGCTGGCGATGGAGCTGCGGCTGGCGATGCAGCGAATTCTGAAGTAGAGGCCGATGCAGCGGAGTCTGCCGGTACTCCCTAACACCCAATCGCTTTTCATTGAGAATAGACAGGACCACCGGCCGTGAAGAATCTCGTAGCACTTTGTCTGTTCGCCTGCTGTCCAACTTTCGCGTTGGCAGAAGTTGGTGTTGGTGCCAAGCCGCTCAAGGGAGCAGAGGTTCTATTCGATGGCTCGAGAAGAACTCTGGATGAGAAATGGACTTACTGGAAGGGGCCTCGATTTTCTTCATCACTACCCATCAAGTGGAAGATCGTGGCGGACCTAGTTGATGATGGCATGGTCGTGATGACGGATGACCCCGCCGCAGCTGGCGGTAAGTATGGAACTGCTGACGTTGTCACCAAGAAGAAGTTTCGCGACTTCCGTCTGCACATTGAGTTCCTGGTCAGCAAGAAGGGCGGCAATAGCGGAGTCTATTTGCAAAACCGCTATGAGATTCAGGTTCTCGATGGCGACAAGACCAAGCATGGAATGGGCGCGGTCATCAACGAATCAGAATCGCCTTATGAACTGTACAACGGCGTGGGTAAGTGGAACGCGTACGATATCGTATTCCGTGCCGCTCGATTTTCCGGTGGAAAGCGTTCGGAGCCGGCTCGTGTGACGATGTATTTCAATGGGAAGAAAGCCCACACGAATCATGCGATCAACAAAGTGTGGGGCGGAGCCAATTCTGGACTGGATGGTGGCACGGACGGTGGAAAAGGAATTACGGATCGTCCGGGTGGCCTTAAGCTTCAATGCGAAGGCCACGACGTGCGGTATCGAAACATCTGGATCAAAGAGCTGGACTTGAAAGCAGCATCGACCGAGTTCAAGGAAAAAGTCGTCAAGGTGCCTGCAGAGAACTAGGTTCGACGACGATTACATTCCAGCACGAAGTTCAGCCAGATGTTGAGCCGTGCCTACCAAACGATCCCAGTGCTCTGCGATGTACTCTGGTGGGCCGCCAATCTTGGCGACGACATGAGCGACTTCCTCAGTTTTCACCATCTCGATGGCGTTCCAAGGGCAGACCGTCAATTCGTACGGGTTGGTCTTCTTCTGAGGAATGTGGACGCAAACTTCGCATCCAACGCACTTCTCCAAGTCAATCTCGCACCAAGCTTGGTTGCCTTTGACGCCATGATCGAGCGTTTTGAGCTCAATACAGTCGACGGGGCATACTTCCAAACAGGATTCACATCCCGTGCAATTGTCGGCGTTAATTACCGCCAATTCCTTGGGGACTTTCTTGCGGGGACCTTTCTTGGCCATGTTTTCTACCTGAGTCTCAGCCGGATTATTTGATCTAAGTCGTCTGATAGCATCGACTTGGAGGGTTTGTGACAGATTTCACAAGCCACCTTAAGTATAGATTCTCTTCGGCTTGCATCCAACCTCTCAGTGAGTGAAACCGCATTTTCACCCGGAACCGTAACAATCGGCAAATTGCAGGACATATGGGCGATCCACTTAGCCTAATCCCGGGAAGTCGAGAGTGGCGAAGTAATCGGCGGCAGTTTCCGCACGGCGAATTTCCGTCACGCTGCCGTCTGGACGCAAGAGTAGCTCAGAGGACCGCAGTTTCGCATTGTACTGAAAACCCATCGAATGACCGTGGGCTCCAGCGTCATGAATAATCAAGAGATCGCCGTCGTCGATGTCGGGAAGTGCTCGATCGATCGCAAATTTGTCGTTGTTCTCACATAGCGAGCCCACGACATCGATGACTTTGTCGTGAGGAGCGTTCTCTTTCCCCATAACCGAGACGTGGTGATAAACGCCATACATACCTGGTCGCATAAGATTTGCCATGCAGGCGTCGACGCCAACGTAGTCTTTGTAAGTCGACTTGTGATGAATCGCGGTCGTCACCAGATAGCCATAAGGCCCGGTGATCATACGACCGTTCTCCATGTAGATTTTAAGCGGATCGAGTCCAGCGGGTTTGATCGTCGCGTTGTAAGCGGACTCAATGCCCTTGGACATTTCTTCCAGATTGACTGGCGTTTCTTCGGGTCGGTAAGGGATGCCGATGCCGCCGCCGAGATTGACGAACTCAATGCGGATATCGAGTTCATTCTTGATTGTGACGCATAGGTCGAACAGCATCTGAGCCGTTTCGACAAAAAAGTCGGGGTTGAGCTCATTGGACGCCACCATGGTGTGGAGTCCAAAATGCTTGACTCCGTGCTCTTTGAGGGCTCGATATCCGTCCAGCAGTTGGTCACGTGTGAAGCCGTACTTGGCTTCTTCAGGTTTGCCAATGATGGCATTGCCTTCTCGCAGTGGTCCCGGATTGTAGCGAAAGCAGACCGTTTCGGGTAAACCGATGGATTTGTGCAAATACTGGATGTGTGTCAGATCATCGAGATTGATTAGCGCACCGAGCTCAATGGCTTTGGCATACTCCTTCGTCAGTGTATTGTTCGATGTGAACATCAAGTCGCGACCCTTCAGGCCAACGGCTTCACAAAGAACAAGCTCCAGGAGGCTGCTGCAGTCACCTCCGAAGCCTTCTTCCTGCAAAATCTTAAGGATGTGTGGATTGGGAGTCGCTTTGACAGCAAAGTACTCCTTAAATTCCGCGCACCATTCAAAAGCCCGGTTCAACCGTTGCGCATTTTCCCGAATCGCCTTTTCGTCATAAATGTGAAAAGGCGTCGGGTGTTTGGCAACGATCTCGCGAAGCTGGGCTTCGCTGAACGGCACCGTTTTGGCGATCGAAGATTCGGTAGTCGAAGACACTGATTCGTAATTCCGTGAAATGTGCCTGGGCTATTACTCTTCCATCATGCCTTCTTGAGCGGCACGCAGTCCTTCGCCAACCGCACTAAGGACGCCTTCCTTAATTTCGAGATGGTAGGTGATCCCGCGATCGATGGGTTTGGTCGCCATGATGATTTTGTCGTCATCCGCGTTTTCCAAGGCCGCTGAGATCGCTCCGAGGACTTCGTTGTCATTGATCTTGGAGGCGTATTCTACGAGAGGTCCGACAGATACTTTCAGATCGAACGGCATAACTTTGGTTTTACCGTTGGATTCGTCGATAGCTTTTCGTAGGTGCTTCAGTCCAGACTTGCCCAAAGCAAAGTATCCGCTCTCTTTGGCGATACCGATGATGATTTCGATCTCGTCACCGAAAGCCGATTTGAGTTCGTCACTGGCATCGTCTTGTAACGGCAGCGAGATCTTGTGGAATCGTACGCCGGCGTGTTGGTCAAACCCAAGTTCGACGGGAACACCCTTCAGCGTCGCGGCGAACTCCTTGATTCCCTCTTCCAGTTTTCCACCGTCGGCAAGAAATCCGCCACCAATGGCGTTCATGCCTGAACTGTCCATGAACATCGACATTGCCGAATCCAGCTTGCCGGCTTTCATCGTCTCGCGACCAACATCAATGATGGTCGTTGCGAGCTTTTTGAGTGCGTCTTTGGAAACGGCCGGCGGGATATCTTCCGATTCGTCAATCATCTCAAAGAGTTGTTCGCTGGCGGTGTCCAACATCGACATCGACTGAGCAACATCTTCTTTCAGAAACTTCATTGCCGTATTCGATTTGACGGCTGCGTCTTTCAACAGGAAGCCACCGAACTCGGTTTCAGCATCCTGCAAGGAAGCCATTTGCCGGCCCATCTTGGTTCCCTCCACGGCAACGGTCATCGCGTCAAAAGCGAGCAGCCTGGCTTTCGAATCGATGTTGATTCCAATGCTCAATTGTTCGATGCCTTCCATTGCGGCTTCCCATTGGCGAACCGAATTCTCAACGAGCTTCTTTTGAACCTCTTCGTCTCCCTCGGGGAGATTTTCCATTTGAAGTTCGACGCCTTCCTTGATTTGGTCGATTGCCATTTCACGATATTCCTGTGGGATATTCTGGATGTATCCCAGAACCGCGATATCGTACTTCTTATGAAGTCCAGCGAGTTGCTTGAGCGGATCCGCAGGTAGTTTGGCGAGATCGTCAGTCGATTGCGCGATGAATGCCCAACCGTTGCGTTCTTTCATGTAGATCGGGGCAGGGCCAGCCAGTTCCAGGATGCCATTGCCGGCATCTTCGGCTTCGCCCAATTGGTCTTCCATTCCCTCTAGGAACGTATCGAGGTCTTCGATCGGTAGCATCGCCAGCGGCTTGAAGTTTTCGCCGTCAGTACTGAGCACCATGCCGACGGGACGAGTTGCGTCCAAGCCTTCAATGTATTGGCTGGCCATCATGGCACCCATTTGTCCGAGCTGGGCATAGCCTAACGATTCGGCAACATAACCAAAATCATCCAGAAGCGAGTCGATACTGGATGTTGCAACGATGAGTACAGGTTTGTCTTCAGCTTTGGTAATGGCTGAAAGCAAAAACGCGATCATAATTGCAAATCGAAATCCGAATTTCATATCTCAAGTCTCCTGGCGTGACGATCGTGTCGGGTGGGTTGTGGCGTAGCGGGCATGGGAAGTCGCATTGGATCATTCCAGCTTTGCACTGGTCCAGCTTCAGAAATGCGCTGGAATCTCGGCCGACCACAACTGGCCGGCCGTATGTTGGTAGGATGATGTAGTGCCGTCGAAGGTGGCATACGACTGCACAAGCAGAACATTAACGTTCTCTGTAAGTGATGCGGCCCTTGGTGAGATCGTAAGGCGAAAGTTCGACTCGTACGCGATCTCCTGGGACGATTCGGATAAAGTGTTTTCTCATTTTGCCAGCGACATGGGCCATTACGATCGGTCCGTCATCCAGTTGGACGCGGAATCGCGTATTGGCCAGTGCCTGAGTCACTGTTCCTTCAACTTCTAGTGCTTCTTCTTTTTTTGCCACGCGTGCCTCCAAATAAACATAGTTCTCGGCCCCGCCGATCGGAGCCGACAATGGAAATGATCCATCCCGGAATAGTATCGCTCTTGTTTAATGGGTCCAGTCAAATTAGGACCATACATTCCCGATAAGTTTAAGAATTGGCAGGGCATACGTCACGGGCAAAGCCGTTTTTCCCGAAGATATCGACGTACTTAGCCTGAATTCGCCCGTGAAACATGACGGGAAGTCGGAATACCATGAATTATTGGCAATTTGGCAGTCTCGGCTAGTTGTTTGCCGATTCACCACAAACGCTGCTCCATCGAAAGAATCAACAATTTCAAATGACCTGAGTGGCCCACGAAGACACTTGACGCTGACAGATTGTGTCATGCTCATCGTGGGAATTATTGTCGGAGCGGGGATATTTGAGACCAGCCCCAAGATCGCCGGATTGCTGGGTAACCCCTGGCTTGTGATGGCGATCTGGTGTCTTGGTGGATTTATCGCGCTCTGCGGGGCATTGAGTTATGCCGAACTTGTCACTGCGTTTCCACGCCCCGGAGGCGACTACAGCTACCTGAAAGAGGCGTATCACCGCCGACTGGGTATGTTTTTCGCTTGGTGCGACTTTCTGATTATTCGGCCATGCAATATCGGCATGATGGCCTATGTGTTTGCTCGCTATGCCCGAAAGCTGATCGTATTGGATCATCCTTATGGGTTGGTCATGCTGGCAGTGGCTGCCGTAGTAGGGCTCTCGCTGCTTCATCTGGTTGGCCTTCGCCCCGGAGTCTGGTCACTGAATATTCTCGTCTTCGCCAAGATCGTTGGTTTAGCGCTCGTCGTTGGAACCGCTGCGTGGTTGGTGGCGAGCGGGTCACGAGCGATCGAACCGTGGCCGATGCCACAGATTTCCGCGGAGGGCACGGGGGGAGGACTATCACTGGCGCTATTGTTCGTCCTTTTTACCTTTGGCGGCTGGGCAGAGGTCTCCTTCGTTGCGGCCGAGATTCGCAACCCAAGGCGAAATGGAATTCTGGCGCTTGTCTTCGGAGTGATCATCGTGACGGTAATCTATCTTGCGTTTAACCTGACCGCTGTGCTGGCATTGGGGCTTGATGCGTTCAGCCAGTCGGAAGCCGTCGCGCATGATGTCATCGAGCAGCGGCTGGGCGCAGCGGCAGCCTCGGCGGTCGACGTACTGATCTGCATCTCATGCCTTGGTGCAATTCAAGGGACGATGTTGGCAGGCTCACGCTTGTATTTCGCTTGGGGATCCGATTCGCGCTGGTTGGATTGGTTGGGCCAATGGAATGAAGATCGTGATCTTCCCGTTCGAGCCATCTTGCTTCAATCCGGAATCACTCTTGGGTTAATTGTTGGGTTCGGCCCAGACCAAGGCGCCTTTGGCCGATTGATTGTTTTTTCGACGCCATTTTATTGGTTCTTCTTTACGCTGGGCGGGCTTGCCACCCTGCGACTTCGTTATCGCATTCCAGACGATTCGACGGAAGGATCGACGGCGATTTCCCGATATCGGATGCCGTGGTTTCCGATACCTGTTGTTGTCTTGCTGGCCTCATCGAGTTGGTTGTTCTATTCCAGCGTGACGTATGCCTGGTCACAGCGATCGTGGCTGTTTGGGTGGGCAGTCGTCGTGATCATTGGTGGACTGATCGTCGTGTTCAGCGATCGCAAGGACGCTGTCGAGTAGCGTGCTGGCGTCGTCACGGCATGACGATCGATCGCTTGGGCCAGCCACCACGCCATAGATGAAAACAAACAGTTGGCTGTCAGATTCGAGAGCTAAGCGCACGTCTAGCGTTTGACGACTCTGATTCGCCCACGAGTAGAGCGCAAAAAAATAGCCCGGCGCGTGGCTGGATGAACAGCATGTTACGCGCAGGGCTACGTTGGTGTTTCTTAAAACCTAGAAGATCAATCTTTGGATTCGGAGAGCGCCCAAACTTGGACACACATACCGACAGCGGCCAATCCGAGTCCGCCGTACCAAATCAGATTCTTTAGGCCTGTCTTTTTCTGCGAATCGACCTTCTCCATGAGTTCCTCGTGCATTTTCGTCAGCTGGGCAACGTTGGATTCGTCTTCAGCTGTTTCTTTGCGTCGGTTTCTCGCGTGAACGTCGTTGGACATTTGCTCATACTTTTCTTCCCACTCTTTCGGCATTTCGTTTTCGGCGGAAACTCCACCGCTACCGATAAAGTAAGAAGCAATGCAACAAACCAGTCCAGTTAGCAGCAGTCCTGCTGCAATATTGGTCTTCATGGTTACCCCCCTGAATGTCCCTACAATTTCTATTTCATTGCTTCGGCAAGTTCGAACTGAAGTCCGTCCGAAACCGAAACAAGCATGGCAAGAACCTTAGGGTCAACATCATCGCCAATGAATCCGACGTGTCCGTCGAGTGCACATGCGTTAACACCACCAAGGTGTTGACTGCGGCTGGAAGCTGAAGACCAACTACCGCTTCGTCGCGTGCAAGGCATACCAACGACAGCTGCGTCAACAGGTTGTACGCAAGGACGAATCTGGTCGTTGATTGGCGTCTGCTTGTTTGGCGTCTGAACATCCGTTGGCGATTGGAATGTGCAACCACCTGTTCCGATGTCCTTTGGGATGTAAGGAACACCTAAGCCGTAGTTGCGAGCATCATTACATCGGCGATCTTGACTGCCACACTCGCAAACCGAGTGTAGGTCAACTGAGAGAAGTGAAGAGCCAGCCCAAGGCAGCGCCCATGCTCCTCGCGGGTCACGTTCGCCAGCATCACCTGGTCGTCGACGGACTTCGGCGAAGACGATGGTTTTCGTTGTTCCGTCTTTGATTCTTCGCATCTTTTGCCCGGTGAATTTTCCGTCTTCGGGATCAAATCCACCAAGCGCGCCAGGGAATTCGCTTTGATGCTCAACGTGCACTGGGCTGACGTAGGCAGCGTAGTTGCCTTTACCAAAAATCTTTCCCGACGTGTGCAAGTAGACGCCTTCCGAACCGTCCGAAGGACACTGCAAGGGAGTAATGATTTGCGATTGAGGTTCTTGTACCTGACTGAATACATCCAAGTCTAAATTGAACGAGTCGAACAAGGCGTTCTCTTCGAACTGGGGAAGCAACGTGACAGCCCAGCTGTATTGCTTACCCGAAAAAGGGTCGAATTCACCATTCGAGGCGGCCGAAGAGAGCAAGCCCGTGACACCACCAGCGGGTAACGTCTTGGTAGCCGATTCGTAGTTCAGGACGGCAAGTCCCAACTGCTTAAGATTGTTGACGCACTGAATACGTCGAGCGGCTTCACGAGCCTGTTGTACTGCGGGCAGTAGTAGTGCCACAAGAATGCCAATGATGGCAATGACAACAAGCAATTCAACGAGCGTGAATGCCTTACGCGATTTTGTTTTCCACAACATAGGAAGCTCCTATCCATCCAGCCTAAGAAATTAAAACACCAACGAGTATCGGGGATGAAAAATGGCAGTCGAGAGATGAAGAATTCCTAGTATTCGAATTCTTAATACTCTCGCCAAGTTCATGTTCTAACACGCTATGCGATGCGCGTCGAGGTTCCGACTATGCCCTAACTTGGGGGAAGGCAAGGACTTTTTCTAAGTCTTCTTCCCCCCGCTCCAGCATAATCACTCGATCCAACCCAAGCGCTACCCCTGTCATCTGGGGGAGCCCAAATTCCATTGCACCAATCAGTCGATTGGTGGATGGAAGTTGGGGTTTCCCCGCGTTAACCCTTTGACGGTTGGTTTCTTCTATCCGACGCCTGAATTCGTTGGCATCGGTAAGTTCATGGTAGCCGTTGGCCAGTTCAATACCCTTGAAATAGAGCTCAAACCGCTCCGCTACCATGACATTCGAAGATTTCCGTGTCTTGGCTAACGCCGCTTGAGAGGCCGGAAAATCACACACTATGATCGGATTTTCCATCCCCAAACCCGGTTCGACTTTGTTGCTCCAGAGCAGATGTAGAATTTCGTCTCGAGTATCGTTTTGACAGTCGCTACGAAGATCTTTCCCAGCCTCTCGCAATTCGCCGATAGAACTTAGATGCGGGTCGAGTCCTAACGTGCCGCGAAACGCGTCGGCGTAGGTCGAACGGTCCACCGTGCGCGGCACTTTGGCGACATTGTTAAAGAGTAAAAAAGTCAATTCTGTTAGCAGGGCGATTCCTTCCGCCATGGTGTCACCTTTGCGGTACCACTCGACCATCGTGAATTCCACATTGTGGACATGGCCACTTTCAGCGGCGCGAAACGCCGGGCAAATTTGATAAATCGCTTCAGCCCCAGCTGCCATGATTCGCTTCATGTGAAACTCGGGTGACGTCTGGAGATACCACGTGGGACCATCTAATGGTCGAAGCGGGTTTTCGAAAACTGTCACGGCAAATGGATCGAGGTGCAAGTCGACCACAGTGTCAGCCGACAAGGCCGGCGTCGTTACCTCAAAAAAATTTCGCTCGTCAAAGAACTTTCTGATCCGTTGGAGCGTGTTCGCTCTGGCTCGTAAGTTCTCAAGCGATGCTGATGGAAAAAAGTCATTCTGTTCGGTGTTAGACATAACAGAAGATCATATCAGCCTGTTCGGTTTTGAATTCAATGATGGGCCGAGCCGCCGTACTCAAAACCGAAGGTG
This sequence comes from uncultured Pirellulaceae bacterium, assembly GCA_964471695.1. Lineage (GTDB taxonomy): Bacteria > Planctomycetota > Planctomycetia > Pirellulales > Pirellulaceae > CAYYHV01. Next base: position 13,982 of record CAYYHV010000024.1, on the reverse strand, counting down.
ATCGAAATGGGAGCGAATCAAGGCGGGAGTCGAACTCCCGCACTCTTATCGATTCTGAATTCAGCTCGTGCGAACGCGTTCGACGTAATCGCCGGTGCGGGTATCGATTTTGATGACGTTGCCAACTTCGATAAAGGCAGGTGCCTGAAATTCAGCGCCCGTCTCGACTTTTACCGGCTTAGTCACATTGGTCGCCGTGTTGCCTTTGGCACCCGGTTCGCAATACTCCACGGTCAACTCGACGTGATTTGGAGCCGTCATCGTGATGGGGTTACCGTTAAACAAAGTCATGTGAACGACCATGTTCTCTTTGAGGTACTTCCATTGGTCGTCGACTTGATCAGCCGACAGCTCGTATTGCTCAAAGGTTTTGTTGTCCATGAATACAAACGTATCGCCCTGTCGATAGAGGTACTGCGTGTCGATTTCTTCGACATCAGCCGACTCCAGCGACTCACCACCTTTGTAGGTTCGATCGAGGACCGTATTGCGAAGCAGGTTACGTAGTTTGCACTTGTAAAACGCATTGCCTTTTCCTGGTTTGACGAAATTGCATTCGAACATCAGGTAAGGGTCGCCATCAATTTGAACTTTGAGGCCTTTGCGGAAGTCACTTGTGTTGTAGGTCGCCACGATTATTGATCCGTTAAAGCTTTCTAGGTGGGGCTGATTATGTTAGCAAAACAGTATGGATAGTTTATCGGCAAAGCCCAACCGTGTCCCTAGCAAACTTCCCGCCCAAGTGCCCAATTCGACTGTCGAAGCCGCGGGAGCAGTCGTTGCGGGATCCTCCGAGCAAGCTCCCAGTTGGCATCAATCGCTGTCTACTGCAGTTCGCGACATAGGCACGTTGTGTCAGCGGCTGGGCCTGCCCGATTCTATGCTGCAGATTGGCGCAGCAGCCGAAGATTTTCCCGTATTCGCCCCGCTCGAATACCTGTCGCGGATCCGTTTGGGTGATCCACGGGATCCATTGTTGCTCCAAATTCTCCCCGTCCTCGCGGAGAATGTCGTTTCCGATGGTTTTGGCACCGATCCAGTCGGTGATCTGGCCGTTGTGACTCGACCCGGCATCTTGCAAAAGTACGAAGGACGTTGCCTGCTGGTTTTGACGGGCGCCTGTGCGGTGCATTGTCGCTATTGTTTCCGTCGTCATTTTCCCTACGACCTTCATCCCAAGGGCAGGGCCGAATGGCAGTCGGCTTTGAACGAAATCGAATCCGATCCGACCATTGAAGAGGTCCTGTTTAGCGGTGGCGATCCGTTGCTCCTCCAAGACGGAATCCTGAAGGAGATCGTCGAGCGATTGGATTCGATTTCCCACGTATCACGCATCCGAATCCATACGCGATTGCCGATTATGATTCCGCAGCGAGTCGACGAAGCCTTGCTGGATTGGCTGGGGCATGGCCGAGCGACCCGCATCGTCGTGATTCACGCCAATCACGAACGTGAGATCGATGACTCGGTGATCCGGGCGCTCGCACGCATGGCAGATGCGGGAATCCCCGTGATGAATCAGGCGGTCCTGCTCCGAGGTGTGAACGATTCGGTGGATGCCCTCGTGGGGCTATCAAAGGCTCTAATTAATGCGCGTGTGATGCCCTACTACTTGCACCAATTGGATCGCGTTCAGGGAGCCGCTCATTTCGAGGTGCCGATTGAGCAGGGGATTGAGATGGTCAAGGAAATGCGAAAGAGACTGCCTGGTTATGCCGTACCTCGCTATGTAATCGAGGAACCCGGCAAGCCGCATAAGACCGTCATTGCTTGAGTCTTCGGTTTCGATCAAGGCTCGGAGCGTTGGCGACTTACTTCTTGCCGCCCGGCAGAAGCAAGGTGGCGATAATGGCCATGAGTGACAATCCACCCACAACACCGGTTCCGATCATCCACTTTTTGAATGTCTCGCGGCGCTCTTTGAACATAATGTGAAACGGCGTGCGGCGGATCAGCAACGATTCGGCCCGGATCGGTTTCCAAATCGTATCCCACGTTTCGTTCAGCGTCATATTATCGATGTCCGCCGAGAGGAAAGCATCGGTCGAGTTCTTGAGAACATCATCCACCGTCGGACTGTCCATCTGCATGCGACCTTGTGCGTATCGGGTGTAGGAAAATCCGACAAGGCAAATCAGCAGGGTAGGTACGGCCAGCGCGAAAGTGATGCCTCGACCGAGTGTCCACCCGCCAGAATTGCTGGGAGCTGCCGAAGTTTCGGTGGGAGCGGGGGGAAGCTTGCGGATTTCCCGGAGTGTCGGGATGTCGAGGACTCGTTCGCACTCACCGCAAGGGCGACTTTCACCGGCATTGCGAGTCTGTACCTGAATTTCGTGTCCGCATTCGCAAGCTAATAGAAACTGTTGACTCATGGTGAGAATTAAATCGCATCTTCAGGGAAGGGGGGTGTCGAATTCGAGTCACCCTGTCGGGGTGGCAAAAACGCTGAAAAACACAGTCTAAACGGTTGCGTCCCGGTGCGTACGCCACCTGATCATGGATCGCAGTGGGCACGATCGTACCGAGCTGGATGCAATGCTAATGCCCCTGAATTTTAACAGCAAGTCGCAGGACAGGCTCGACTTGGCGGGTTGGGGGAAGCCTTCGGAGTGAAGAGTATTTGACGGTACATTGTCAAATTCCGGGGAAAGAGCGGCGAGTTGGCCGTTTTGCAGCGTTAATAACGGGGATTACTTAAAATACGCCACTAGACCCTCGGGGGCACGTGATTACAATTTATACACGCTTGACAGAGCGAGCTTTGGATCAACAAGACCGAGTTGTCCAAAGAGAGAAATTCCCAATGTAGCGGGGACGATAAACTGTGCACGGCAGTTTTTCGACGGGCTGGTCCAACACAGTAGAGCGGGCACTTACTCATCATCGAGGCAGTGCTCGTTTTGTTTTGCGACCTTGAAACGTATGACGGTCGTTTGGGTGAGAGAATCTCTATGCGCTTGCGCCTTGTCTCGAATCTACGACTCCGTACTATTCAACCCGAACCGCTTCGTGCGACCCCTTGTGGGTTGTGTTCAATTTGGCGCTCTGCCGAGGGATTGCGGTTTTTGCAAACGATTGCACACAACGCCAGATCATTGATTGGTTGGTCCTCTTCTCATGGAGGAACCGCAGGGTAGACATGCTTTGCATGAGACTCAAAGCGTTTGCCGTAGTCCGGTCAATAAGCACGAGAGTAATCTTCTCACAAATGAATTTTGCAAGAAGACGAAATTTAAGACGGTGGTAGACTTGCAAGGTTGTCGGTCCACCTGCCGTTCAGAGACATGACGACAAAGTAGATTTTAATATAAACGGAAAGGGTCGATTACAACGGCAGCATAACAAAGACGTGGCTTAATGCGGGAGAGTATGAATCGGGCCTCCGCGACACGCTTTACTTACTGGCTATGCCAACACAATCGACTCAGCATGGGTAAGCACCAACTTGGGGTGTAGGAGCATCTAAAATTGTATAACACCACTTTGCTGGAAGAATTCGAAGACGACGTTAAGCGAACTCCCGGTTCAGGTAAGTTCGATGCCGGCGTCGAGGTCATCGCATCTACCACATCTGCCGATGCAGCCGCTCAAAAAGCGACTGAAGATGGCACACCCGTCGAAACCGAATCCTGGTCTGACGACCCGGTTCGGATGTATCTGACACAAATGGGAGAAATCCCATTGTTGACTCGTCAGGAAGAAATCCGACTGGCCAAACGGATCGAAGACACACGACAACAGTTTCGTCGTCGTTTGCTCGAGTCGGATTATGTCATTCAGTATGCGTTCAAGATTCTGCAACGCGTTCACCGCGGTGAATTGCCGTTTGATCGTACCGTACAGGTTTCGGTGACCGATCGTTTGGAAAAAGAACAGATTCTGGGACGTCTGCCATACAACCTCGCTACGGTTGAGACTCTGTTGAAGCAGAATCGCGAAGATTTCATCAAGGCACTCTCAAAGTCCGTGAAGAAATCGGAACGACAGGCGGCTTGGAACCGTTTGGCTCATCGTCGTCGTCGTGCGGTAACGCTTATCGAAGAGTTGGGACTGCGAACCCATCGACTGGAATCCATGATTCCCGTGATGGAAGAGTTCAATCGTCGACTCACCGAATTGCGTGGCAAGCTCGATCAAATCAAGAAGGGTCGATTGTCGACTGCTGATCGGGATGAACTCGTCAAAGAGTATCAAGCGATTATGCTGGCGACGCAGGAAACTCCGACCAGTCTGCGAAATGGCATCAAGTATCTTCACAAGGTTTACTCGAAGTACCAGCAGGCCAAGCGAGAGCGTTCCGAAGGTAACTTGCGGTTGGTCGTGTCGATCGCCAAAAAGTATCGTAACCGTGGTTTGAGCTTCCTGGATTTGATTCAGGAAGGTAACGCAGGCTTGATGCGAGCCGTCGACAAGTTCGAGTACCGACGTGGATTCAAATTCTGCACTTACGCAACTTGGTGGATTCGGCAAGCGATCACGCGAGCCGTGGCTGATCAGAGTCGTACGATTCGTATTCCCGTTCACATGGTGGAAACCATGTCGCGGGTTCGCAATGTGGCTCGTCAATTGCTTCAGGAACTGGGTCGTGAGCCGACCATGGAAGAAACCGCCCGTCGCGCTCAGACAACGGTTGACGAAGCTCGACGTGTTCTCGCGATGAGCCGTTACCCGATCAGTCTTGATCGTCCAGTCGGCAATAGCGAAGACAGCCAGTTTGGCGATCTGCTTCCCGATTCGGGTGCGGAGAATCCTTCCAGCGGTGCATCGCAGGAAATGTTGCGTACGCGAATCAACAGCGTTCTCAAAACACTGAGCTATCGTGAACGAGAGATTATCAAGCTGCGTTATGGCTTGGGTGACGGTTACAGTTATACGCTCGAAGAAGTCGGTCACATCTTCAAAGTGACTCGAGAACGTATTCGACAAATCGAAGCCAAGGCTGTTCGCAAACTGCAGCAACCAAGTCGCAGCCAGGAATTGGTTGGATTCCTCGACTAAGGTAATTCCAAGCCATTGCTCAATCGAAAAGGCCGGACGCAAGTCCGGCCTTTTTTTATGGAGTTTGGGATCGGTGCTGTTGAATGGCGACCGAATTAAACGATACGCGTTGAGTCCGCGTAGGCGTGAACGAGGTCGCCTAGCTGCCGGAACAGCGCAAACGCGTCGTGTACGAAATTGTGTATCGCGATATTGAATAAGAGATGATCGGCGACCGAAGTTCCGGCATGATCAACGTTTGCTTGTTACTGGTCTACGAACTTGTGAGGAGCGTGCGTTAGCCAATCTCGAGGATGACTTTGAGGGCGTCTTTCTCTTGGGCTCGCTGAAAGGCAGACTCGAAATCTTCAAGCGGGTATCGGGCCGTGACAAATCCATCCAGATTGATCTGTCCGCTGGCGATCGCATCAATGGCTCTGTCGAAGGGACCGCACCGCGAGCCGACAAGTGAGATTTCGTTAATGACAACAGCAGCCAGCGAAAGTTGATGGGCTCCGGCGACCGTGGTCTTCATGAAGACTGTGCCTCTGGGG
>CAYYHV010000024.1:555-8441 GCA_964471695.1 uncultured Pirellulaceae bacterium | reverse complement strand
CGCCGTTTCCAGACCCGAGCTCGATCCAGCGCAATCGACAACCAAGTCGAAACTGCCGAGCGTAGAGATGCTGCCAAGGAGACAGGTGTCGAGTTCCAGATGTTGCAGCGACTTCAGCTTTTCTGGATGCTTGCCCACAACTGACGTGTCCACTCCCAGCGACTTGAGGACTTGGGCACACAAGTTTCCCAGCCGGCCGTCTCCCACCACAGCGGCCGTCATGCCTGGCGTCACCGCGACTTGTTCCGAAATCTGGAGTGCAGCCGCCACCGGTTCGACCAGAGTGGCAAGATCGTTGGACATTGAATCCGGAACTCGGTGCAGGTTGCTAGTGGGAACCGACAGTGATTCGGCGAAAGCGCCATCATGATTCAGGATCCCGATGACGGTGCGATGCGGGCAATGGTTTCCCAATCCTGTTTTGCAAAAATGGCATTGTTGGCAAGTGCAATTGATTTCACCGACGACTCTTGCTCCCGCAAACGGACCATCTTCTGCGATTCCAACAAACTCGTGGCCTGGGATACCCTGAAAGTCCATGTAGCCAGCCAACAGCTGCAGATCGGTTTCGCAAATCCCAGCCTGTATCACTTGGACGCGTGTGTGGCCGACTTTGGCTTCTGTGGCTTGATAGTCATTTCGGAGTTGGAGACTTGAATCTCGAAGCTCGAGGGCACGCATAATTTCGCTTTTCGCTTGAATGCAGACCGAATTGGGATTGTCATCATTGTTGGGGAATGGGCACGATATTTATTTGGTGACAACGCCGTCCATTGCTGGATTCGCGCCAAGAATCTTTTTACGATAGTGTCTCTCTACGATGGATCGTGGAGCCCGACAAAATATATCCTCACTTCTCAGTCTCGAAAGGTTCTGAAATGAGTCCGCAAAAAACGACTCGCCGCACATTTGTGAAAGCTGCCAGTGCGGCGGTTGCTGCACCCTATGTGATAACGTCCTCGGCACTCGGTGACGACGAACGCGCCGCCGCCAGTGAACGTATCGTGATGGCCGGAATCGGTATCGGCAATATGGGGAGCGGCGACCAAAAGAACTTCCTGGGGCGAGGCGACGTTCAGTATGTTGCTGCCTGTGATGTTCGAGAAGGCCAGCGGAAGCAATCCAAGGGTCGAGTCGACGGAAAGTATGACAGTAAAGATTGTCAGCTTTATACCGACTTCCGTGAGTTACTCGCGCGAGACGACATCGACGCCGTCCATATTGCGACGCCGGATCACTGGCACGCCATCCTTGTCATCGAAGCCTGCAAGGCGGGGAAGGATGTCTATTGTCAGAAACCAGAGACGTTAACGCTTCGCGAAGGGCCGCTGATGATTGACGCAGCGCGTCGTTACTCACGCGTGGTATCCGGTGGCAGCCAGCGAGTCCTCGGCGACTATCGCCAGATCGTTGATCCATGTTGGGCGGGTGAACTTGGTGAGGTCAAGTCGATCAACGTCAACGTCGGGCCGCTTTCACAGTCGTGTAATCTCGAACCCGAAGAGACTCCGTCTTCGATGGACTGGGACATGTGGTTAGGACCCGCTCCCTGGGCGCCTTACAACAGCAAGCGTTGCGATGGAAATTTTGGGACCAGCGGCAATAGTTGGCGATCGTATATCGACTATTCTGGCGGTGGCATGACGGATTGGGGCGCGCACCACTTCGGCGGAGCAACGTTCGCGATCGATGTTCGCGAGCTTCAACCCGAAGAGATTGTGCTGCATGAGGAAGGCGGCAAGAAATGGGTTGCCTTGAAGTATCCCAACGGTCGCGAGATCACGCACAATCGACCCGGTTGGGACAATATGGAAGTCGTCGGTACGGGTGGGCGTCTGAAGCGCAAGAAGGACGCGGCGATTGAGGACAAAACGGGCGAGAAGCGAGAAGCCAAACCGGTTCCGCTCTACAAAGGCAATGGCAACATCTATGGCGACTTCGTCGAGTGTGTTAAATCGCGTGAGAAACCATTCCGCGATATTGAACTTGCCGTCAACTCGGTGGCCGTCAGCCATCTGGCCACCATCGCCTACAACGTGAATCGGTCACTCAAATGGGACGCAGCCGCCCAGCACTTTATCGACGATGCGGAAGCCAACCGTTATCTCGATCGTGCTCGGCGCGAGCCATGGCAGCTTTAATCGCCAACGTTCTGTTTTGACATAAAACCAAGCGGCAGCGTCCGCGATGCATATAGAGGATTAGCAAGATGAAAGAAGCCTTCGACTACCTGAAGCATTATTATTGGGGCGAAGATCGTGGCCCACTCCAGCCTATCGACGAAGCCATTGTTGCCAGCCACGGAGACGAAGCGGCTCGTAAAGAGATCGAGTCGAATCTGATTGATGTGTTGAAAAGCAAGGCCTCACGCAACGGCATGGATTACGCATGCCGCAAACTGAAAGTCATCGGTTCGGATGCTTGCATTCCGGCGCTGGCTGAGAAGTTGGGCGATAAGAAGCATTCGCACATGGCGAGATTCGCACTCCAGGCTATTCCGACTGAGGCGGCTACCAACGCGTTGGTCGAAGCACTTGAGAAAGTGAAAGGCGAACTGAAGGCGGGAGTCATCGGTTCCCTTGGGGCTCGTGGCGACAAATCAGCCGTTTCAGCGATCGCTGGCTCGCTCGGCGACGGAGACAAAGTCGTGGCGCGTTCGGCAGCTTGTGCGCTGGGCGCCATTGGCACGAAAGACGCCGCTGATGCTTTGTCGAGTGCCAAGGCTGACGCGTCCATTCTGGGTGACGTCATGGACGCGACTCTGACGTGTGCTGAGAATCTCCTGGCTGGTGGAGACAAATTGGCTGCCTTGTCAATTTACAAGAAGCTTAGTAGTGGCAATCCTGCGAAGCATATCAAGCTCGCTGCGACTCGTGGCATGTTGGCTTGTGCTGGCAAATAACGCCAAGATGACGGACGAATGACGAGAGCAGTCAAACGTGGCTGCTCTCGTATCTTTTTATTGTGATCCACTTTTGCCTTTGTCAGGGATACCGCTTCGTGCAACTTCGAATTTTCGCCGTTATTGGCCTGCTTGTTTGCGTCACGTTTCATTCGGTTGTTGTCGCTCAGGAAGATTCCGAATTGATCGAAATGGTCATCGGGCTGATGGGTGAATCCGACAAGGATATTCGGGCCATCGCTTTTGAGCAGATTCGCACCAAGGCGCCTGGAGCCGAAGCAACAAAGCGTTTCGCGGCTGAGCTGCCGAAGATTCCCGAAGAAGCACAAGTCGGTTTGCTTGCTGCGTTAGCAGACCGAGGTGATGTGGCAGCGAAAGGGGCTGTCACGAACGCGCTGAATTCTTCCAAGTCGTCCGACACGCTCAAAGTGGCTGCCATTCGTGCGTTGGGAAAGTTGGGGGACGCGTCGGACGCAGCGACTCTGATTGCACAGCTTGCCAACAAGGGCAGTGTGGTTGCTGCGAAACAGAGCATCGTCCAATTGCAGGGTGAGGGAGTGACGAACGCCATTCTGGGCGAGATAAAAACCTCGGCTGCTCCGATGAAAGAGACCCTGATAGGTGTTCTGACTTCGCGCCGAGCCCTCGATGCAATTCCCGAATTGCTCAAGATGGCGGTTGGCAATGATGCCAAGATTCGGGCGTCGTCGATGAAATCGCTCGGCAAGCTAGCGGGTCCCGAACACGTGGCTGATCTTGCGAAGGCAGTGCTCAAAGCCAAAGTTGGTTCGGAGCGTAACAACGCCGAAAAGAATCTGATGTTCGTCTGCAACGGAATTCCAGACAAAGAAAAGCGAGCCGACCCCTTACTCGCGGCGATGGGTAAGCTCGGTAGCAAGGATCGAACCGCAATGATTCCTGCCTTGGGGCGAGTCGGCGGGTCGGCGGCTTGGAAGGAAGTTGAAAAAGCCATTTCCAGTCGTGATGGAGCAATCCACATGGCTGGGATTCGCGCGATTTCGAATTGGCCTGATGCCTCGGTTGCTGAAGAGCTGATTCAGCTAGCCAAGACTGACCGACACGCAGACCATAAACGAATCGCACGCATGTCACTGTTGCGTATCGCGCCACTTCCCGACGGGCGAGCCGATGCGGAAAAGCTGACGCTGCTAAAGACCGCGATGAAGTTGGCGGCAAACGATAAGGAAAAAAACTACGGTATTAAACGAGCCGCTGCGATTCGATTGGTTGAGACGCTTCGTTATGTTCTGCCGTATGTTGATCAGCCGAAGTTTTCCCAAGAAGCTTGTCAAACGGTGGTAGAGCTTTCACACGATCGTAAACTTCGAGACGATAACAAATCTGAGTTTCACACGGCGATGGACAAAGTCATTGCCACGACGAAAGATTCCGTGCTTGTTGATCGCTGTAACCGATACAAGACCGGGCAGACCTGGGAACGCCCCAAGTAATCTGCAGGGGACGCTGATCGCCGAAAGGATACGGAAATCTTGGATGTGCTCAGACGAATGCAAACGTTAGACTCAGTTTGATGTCGACTGCTCTGCTACCAACGACCGTCCGCGAATCGTGTTTGACTTGTTTTCGTCCAGTTGCCGATTGTCTTTGTGATCAGCTTCCCGCGATCGACAACAAGACGCAGGTCTTAATTCTGCAGCATCGTCGCGAACGCAAGCATGCGTTCAATTCCATCGGGCTTGTCGGTCGGGCTCTGCGTAATCGCCAGATCGTTGTGGGCTATACGCCGGATTTTGCCGAAACATCGCTGCCCATTTCGAGCGGTGCTGGGCTGCTCTATCCGGGCGAAGACGCACCGACGCTTGCAGAATTGCCGCCGGAACAGCGACCATCACAGCTCGTGATTCTCGATGGCACGTGGCATCACACCAAAACAATGTACCGCGACATTCCGGCGCTTCGGGCCTTGCCAAAGTATCGGTTGCCAGCCGTGACTCCAGGACGTTACCGGATACGATTGGAGCCTAGTTTGGAAGCGATGTCCTCGTTGGAAGCGACCGTACGGGCGCTGTCGGTTCTTGAACCGGCTACGGCTGGGTTGGATCAATTGCTATATGTCTTCGATCGTATGGTGGAGAAACAGTTGGCGGGTTTTCAGGCTCGTGCTGTGCCGCGTAAAGACTCGACCCGCACGCGTCGATTGCCAGAATTACCAGCGGCTCTCCTCGACGAGCCGTCGAAACTGGTGGTTGCTTACGGGGAGGCGGATCCGGGGCTGCCTCGGATGAAAGGTCGGATTCGAAAGCCGGTTTACTGGATTGCACAGCGGCTTTCGGGTGAGCGATTCAGCGCCGCTCTGGATTCCGAGATGGAGTTCTCCGACGACTTTCTGGAGTATCTTGATCTGCCTCGTGAGACATGGGAGGCTTCCGTCGGAGTTGCAGAATTCGAGAAGCGATGGAAAGCCTTTCTGCGGCCTGACGATACGATCGTTGTCTATACGAAACACACGCTAGATCTCTTGTCCAGTATCCAGGTTCATTGCGATTCTTCGCTGGCGATCAGGCACGTGTTGGCGAATCGTTATCGCGAATCGTTCACCCAGATCGAAACTCTACTGGCCACGAAGGAGATTGTGGTACCGCCAAGCGTTTTTCCGGGCCGAGCGGGACGCAGGTTGGCCAATGCGGTTGCCGTTGTTGAGTGGTTGAGGAACAGTTGAGTCGGCGTTCGTCAGATTAGCGGCAGCCACCAAGCACCGGCAAGGGTTACGAGAAATCCGACGACTCCCATGATGGTCAACGTGACCGAGAACGTTCGCAGTGTTTCGACTTCGGTCATTCCGCTCATCCGCCCGACGATCCAGAACCCGCTATCGTTCATCCAAGGAAGTGGCTTCGATCCGCATCCAATCGCCAATGCGAGGTAAACGGGGTGGAAGCCAAGCGAGATGGTGGCGGCGAGTGGAGCCACAATGCTGACGGAGGTAATCATGGCGACGGTCGCCGAGCCTTGTGCGAATCGCACGACGGTTGTCAAAACGAAAGCGACCACCAGCAACATCATTCCGTTCTCTGTGGCGGGGAATCGTTCCTGCAGTGCATCGGCGACTCCGCATTGCCGCAGGGCGTTTCCAAAGGCTCCCCCTGCCGAGGTGATCAGGATAATGATGCCGCCACTGGCAAGCGCGGATTGGATACTGTTAGTCCACCCATCGGGGCGATCGGAACGTTGGTATCGGTAGAGCAATGCCAACGCGAATAGAGCCGCGATAATCAACGCGATGTTCTTGTCACCGAGGAAACGAATCAAGGGGCGAAGCGGATCAATCCATGCCGGAGCAGCGGATCCCATCGAGTCCACAAATGTTTTCGTTGCCAGTAAGAATACCGGTAACAGGATGGGAAGTAGCGAAGCCACGATGGAAGGAGCCGCTGTGGGTAGTGACGGTTCATCAACAATCGGTTCGGCATCTACGGTGATGGTCCAGCGTTGATTGGCCCAGAGGCTGTACGCAAACCCGCTGGCAACCGAAATGGTGCCAACGATTAATCCGCCGATGATCATTTGCCCAACCGTGACTCCTTCGATCTCCGATGCGACGAGCAGCGGACCGGGAGTCGGTGGCACCAGTGAATGCGCCATCGTGGCTCCCACGACAATCGACATCACATATAGCAAGTAGTTCTTGCCTTCCTTGCGATACATGGCTCTTGCCAACGGCATGAGCAAGTAAAAAACGGTGTCGAAGAAAACCGGGATGCCCACGATGAATCCGCTGGCCGCGAAAGCCAGTGGAGTCCGCCGCTCTCCCACTAGGTTTCTTGTCCAATCGACGATACGTCGCGCAGCGCCACTCTCGAGGAGGCACGTGCCGATGACCGAAGCCATGGCGATCAGGATGCCAATCTTGCGACAAGTGTCTCCGAATCCTTCGGCAAGTCGCTGACCAGCCGGCTTCTGGGAAATCTTCAGAGCCTCGGTTTGTTCGACTCCAGCTTTCTTTATTGCGGCATCGTACAGTCGCTCCTGCGACGTAAAAATTGTGACCAGCAGAGCCGCGAAGATCAGGGCCAGAAATGGATGCAGTCGCAAGACAAGCACACCAAGGATGACCAGCAAAATGGCAATCAAGGATAGTAAGATCGGGTCCATGTTTTTAGCTGCCGATTTTGTTGCGTTCGAACGGGCAGGAGCCAACCGCGAAGTTGCGACCGAAGCCGCGACTTCACCTGTCAATCTGGATGGGTATCTCTGATCCGCTAGACCTCGATCTTCACCGCTCTACAACTCTTTGCGTAACCCAACGCACGCTTCACCGTCGGTGGAATGCGACTGCTGGCAATGGAATACGCAATTTCTATCAAACCACAATCTCCATATTCTTTGCGGACGATCTCGCGCAGGGCATCATCGTCATTCCCGTCCACGACTGATTGCGCGAAGCGAAACACATTTGCGAGTGTATCCTCCAAATCTTCAGGGCGTCCGTCGATCGCTGCTTGGATCACTTTGGCGGGTACTTTTTCCGTGGATGCAAGATTGACCGCAATCTGCAAACAGGGACCACAGTCTTCTTTGCCTAAGGCAACAATCTGAGCAACAAACCAAGCCGACGGTGGGAGAGTTTTTCGACTGTTCGCGAACGGCATGATGCTGGCGAAGCGGAAGAAAGCACCAGGAGATGTATTGAGAATATGCCGCAGGTAGTCCATCGAAGCGCCTAGCTTCTTCTCCTCGGCGTCGAGCTTCCGATGAAACAGCTTTTTGAGCATCTCTGTAACTCCGACTGATTTCAGTGAGATAAACCGCAATTCGTTAACCCGTAGTTGTTTATAACCGCAAATTGGTTTGCGTTGATCACGAGACCGTTCAAGTCGTGTGCTGAGATGGCCGGCCTCGGTCATCGGCTCGCGTTCCATTGGACGCTACGCATTGGATGGCGAGAATATGGTGAAGTCGAGAGAACTCGTTTCTATTTCTGATTCAAGAGAGGGTTTGATAG
>CAYYHV010000024.1:0-545 GCA_964471695.1 uncultured Pirellulaceae bacterium | reverse complement strand
CATCAACCTAAGGAAACGATACAAGCCACGTAGTAGCGACAGCAAGGTATGAGTCGATTGGTTTCGTCATTCGTGGGCATATTTTCTGATTTGGAAAGTGTGGGCTTGGCCGTATCTCTACGATAAGTGAGCTAGCCTGCTACAATTCGCTTCATGAATTCCGACGATAAAAACCCAGAACAACTTCGCAGCCACCGTTGGTTTGGTCCTGATGATCTGCGGTCGTTTGGTCATCGCTCACGATTGAAGGGCATGGGCTATGACGATCAGGATTATCGCGGCAAACCGGTGATTGGCCTGCTCAATACTTGGAGCGATCTCAATACCTGCCATTCTCATTTTCCTGAGCGAGTCGCCGAGATTAAACGCGGGGTCTTTCAGATGGGCGGCTTTCCGGTAGAGATACCCGTCCTCTCGCTTGGTGAGATGATGATGAAGCCGACGACCATGCTGTACCGAAACATGCTGGCGATGGAAGTCGAAGAGGTGCTGCGATGCCACCCGATCGATGCCGCCGTGCTGATGGGTGGCTGCGACAAAACCGT
>CAYYHV010000023.1:9415-31115 GCA_964471695.1 uncultured Pirellulaceae bacterium | reverse complement strand
GGGCAACATCGCGTTCTTCTCCGTTGAGGACGTGGGCCTCTCCCCAGTCCCCCGCGCTCTTCTTTATGAACGACTTTCCATCCGCAGTCACCGCCCAAGCATTGGTCTCGCTTTCAAGAACTGCCTCTCCGGTCTTCAAATGCAGCCCCAGTGCAAGGAATCCAAACTCCCAACCGACACCCGTTGCGCCTGGACCATACTTTTTCCAATGCGCTTCACTCGCTTCGTCCTTGCCCATGAGATGCTCCAACGTCAAACGAACGCCATCGGAGACCGGCTCAAGTCGCACAGTCACCCAGCTGACATTGCCGCCGAACTCCCACGTGACGTCCAAAGCCGTTGGGGCATCGCAGCGAGTAATCTCACCTCCTGCGTTGCCCTCGAGCTGATAACGCCCACCCAACTTCAAGTCGCCTGAAATCGTTGCGAACCACCGGGGAATGCGTTCGGCGTTGGTGACTGCGTCCCACAACTCTTCCATCTCCGCATCGTAGGTACGAGCCCCGCTAACGACACGCACTGGTTGACCTTGATACTCCGCGTCTTTGACGACTCGGTATTCGATTCCAAAGGCGTTTTTGTAGTCCACTTTAAGTGTCTCCAATTCTATTTCTGAACATCCACAAATGCACCAACCATCCAATTAGCACGATCTTATATTAGACTTCACTAATATGCAACCATCAACCGAGTTCAGCGGCCGAACGGCTTGAAAATCTTGACCGACTGCTCTCACGTGCAAAACGACGACCTCCCTGCACTACTTGACAGCAGACTGTCGAATCGGTAACATACTGACATAACGAAAGCAGACTGTCATACTTGCCGGTGGCAATTTGACTTCGGCCCAGATCATAGGCATCCCACAACACCCAACGACGATCCTCCCGTGATATCAAAAACGCTTGAGCGCAAGCGGCGACTTGCGTGAGCCTCGAGTTAAATGCGGACCAAGTAGCTGTGGGTAAGTCACTTGATTCGCAACCAGCAACTAGCCAGGTTTTCAATTATGTCGAATAGCGAGCCAACGAGAACGACGAAGGGTAACTTGGTCACGGAATTGATTCTGACCTTGTTTCCACTCAATGGAAGCCTGCTTTCAGCGGGAGATCGCCTAAGCAGTGGCGAGGGCTTGAGCAGTTCTTTATGGCAGGTGCTAGGAGCTTTGCAGAAAACGCCTCGTACTGTCTCTCAAATCAGTCGCGTGATGGGTTTGACCCGACAAAGCGTTCAACGCTCGGTCAACATCATGAAAGACGACGGCTTGGTTGAGCTTGTGAAAAACCCAGACCATCAGACTTCGCCATTAGTGCGCATGACATCCAAGGGAGAATCCGCCTTTCGAAACGTTATGGGATTGCAAACTGAATGGTCCAACGGGTTAGGTCAACGGCTCAAGGTAGATGAACTGAAGGTTGCGGTTCGGGTCCTAAAGTCGCTATTGGAAACACTGCAGAACGAAGAATAACAATTACCTAAGGAGAAAAGATGCCTGGACTAAGAGAACTGAATGATAGCGTTTCACTCGCAAACCAGATGGAGTCACCTGAAGAAGGCCCCATTGTGCTGATCAACGTATTCACCATTGAACCATCTGATGAAGATGCATTGATTGCTGCCTGGAAGCACGACGCGGATTTCATGAAGCAGCAGCCGGGCTTTATTTCAACCCAAATGCACAAGGCAATCGGAGGAAGTCCGACTTTCATTAACTACGCGATCTGGGAAAGTGTCGCGAGCTTTCGAACAGCATTTGTAAACCCGGAATTCCAAAGTCGAATCGCTCAATACCCGAGCAGTGCGGTCGCAGCGCCTCACTTGTTCAAGAAGATCTCGGTTGCGGGCCACTGTGTCGAATAGGGATAACGCGCGATGTCGAGAATGAGCACGGGACGACGGAAGGAGCGTCACTAGGACGAGTCCCTAGTAGCTGGCCCCCCTGGCTCGTGCCGAACGGACTTTCGATCCAGTCGAAAGGGCGGCTCGATGCCTTCTCCCACATCGCCGCGTTTTCTTTCATGCTGCACGTGGCCCAGGTCCATGCTACTTCCGTCGTCAGCATGCCTAGCGCTGTGGGCCATTCGGCCGGCCGCGATCCGTGGAATCGGCAAGAGCCGATTGCTCAGATTCGATTTATCACGCCCAAGTGGCTTTTTTCTAGGGCCTCGCTCACAGCCCCCGTCCGATAGTACAATTCTGTGTTGGTTTTCTCGCGATTGCTACGAATTACGTCTTGGCACCGCTCGCTACACGGAATCAAAGCTCGAAACCCATCGAACTGCGGCTTGCTGTTCCAAACAATTACGACAGACGAAGCTACACAAAGAACTTAAACGGATATGAAATACGCAATAGTCATCCCGGACGGATGCGCTGACGAACCTCAAGATAGCCTTGGTGGCAAGACGCCCCTTCAGGCAGCCAACGTTCCGGCAATGGACGCCATCGCCGCGGCTGGAATTGTTGGCCGATCGAACAATGTGCCCGACCACCTGACGGCTGGGTCGGCTGTCGCGAATATGAATCTGCTGGGCTATGACGTGAACCAGCACTTCACCGGTCGGGCTCCGCTCGAAGCCGCGGCTCAGGGAATTGAGCTCGGCCCTGAAGATTGGGCCATCCGCTGCAATCTCGTGACGGTCCAAGACCAGATCATGAAGGACTTTACGGCGGATCATATTTCCAGCGAAGAAGCCAAAACGCTGCTGGCCGATCTGCAAAGCGAAGTCGCCGAGTCGCATCTTGAGTTCAAGCCGGGGGTGAGCTACCGAAATCTTTTGATCTTTCGTGGAGCCAACCACAAGCCGCCGTTCGCGAAAGAGACTTATGGGACTCCGCCCCATGACCTTACCGACAAATCCATCTTGGACGACTATCCGCGCGGAGCCGGCAGTGACTTACTGACAGACCTGATGAGTCGCAGTGTCGCACTGTTCGAAGACCATCCAGTCAACAAGGCGCGGATCGCCGCGGGCTCGATGCCAGCCACCAATGTATGGCTCTGGGGACTGGGACGAACTCCCAGCCTCCCCGACTTTAAGGAGACGCATGGGCTGACCGGTAAAATGATTACCGCCGTCGACTTGCTCCGCGGTTTGGCTGCCCTTGTGGGATGGGAACGCATCGAAGTCCCTGGGGCCACGGGATATACCGACACGGACTATGCAGCCAAAGGCAGGTACGCCATCGACGCCCTGCCTGACACCGACATCATCTGTGTCCACGTCGAGGCCTCAGACGAAGCCTCCCATGAAGGCGATGCTGACGCCAAGGTCAAGTCGCTCGAAGAGATCGACAAGCACATTGTGGCTCCGCTGCACGCGGCGCTGGCTGAGCAAGGTGACTATCGCATCCTCGTTTCGCCGGATCATCCGACGTTCCTCCGCACGAAGACTCATAGTCACGGATACGTACCGTGGACGATTTGCGGAAAGGGTATCGACGCGGACAATTCTAAAACTTACGACGAAGCCACAAGCGACGCTGGGCTTACGTTTGACCTTGGTCACGAACTGATGGAACATTTCCTCAAGCACAACCTTGGCTAGTTGCGCCGTCTTGGATAGCCAAACGGTCCACCACTTTTTCGATCCTCAACCTCTATCGCTGAATCCATGTCTCTAATCGTCCAAAAATTTGGCGGCACGAGTGTCGCCGATCCGGAAAAAATTCGATCCGCAGCCCGCAAAGCCGTCCGCGCACAGAACGAAGGCCACCAAGTCGTGATGGTCGTCAGCGCCATGGGCAAAACCACCGATATGCTGGTCGGACTGGCGGACGAAATTAATCAGAAACCGCCGGCTCGTGAAATGGATATGCTGTTGTCGACGGGTGAACAAGTCAGCGTGGCTCTTGTGGCTATGGCGATCGCCGACATGGGCAAGAAGGGGGTCAGCCTGACGGGAGCCCAGATCGGGATTCGCACCGACAATATTCACACCAAGGCGCGGATCAAGTCGATTGCCACTGACCGTATGCAGCGACTACTCGATGAAGGCAACATTGTGATTGCCGCCGGTTTCCAGGGGATCGACGATGACTTTAACATTACCACCCTTGGCCGAGGCGGCAGCGACACGACGGCGGTCGCGCTGGCGGCGGTCTTGAATGCCGATGCTTGTGAAATTTATACCGATGTCGACGGCGTCTATACGACTGACCCGCGCGTCCTGGCTGAGGCGCGTCGAGTCAACCAGATCAGTTACGACGAGATGCTGGAGCTAGCCAGTCTCGGAGCCGGCGTGATGCACAGCCGCTCGATTGAGTTTGCGAAAAAGTTCTCGGTACCGATTCATGTTCGCAGCAGCTTTTCGGATCAACCGGGAACGATGATCGTTACCGAACCTGAATCGGAAACATCGGCTGTGGGCGGCGCCGCTTTGACCAAAGACGAAGCTCGCGTAAGCATCTACGGAGTCCCCGACAAACCGGGCACCAGCGCCTCGATCTTCGCCCAGATCGCCGACCGTAACGTTACCGTCGATATGATTGTGCAGAACCTTGGGCACGATGGCAAAGCCGACATCTCGTTTACGGTCCCCAAGGATGAACTCGAAGTCACACTCGATGCTGTTAACGAAGCCGTCGCACCGTTGGGCCCCGTTAAGGTGACCAGCGATGACCAAGTCTCCAAGGTCTCGGCCGTTGGGTTGGGCATGGCGACTCAGACGGGAGTCGCTGACAAAATGTTCCGCTCTCTGGCGGATGGCGGAGTCAACTTGCTGATGATCACAACGAGCGAGATCAAGATTTCGGCGCTGGTGACTCGCGATCAAGCATCGACGGCGTTGTCCGTCGTTCACAACGGCTTCGAGTTGAATGAGGCTCCGGCGGACGCGGCAGAGAAGAAGACCTCGTACAACGTGGAACGCAATGTCCGAGACGCAGCCGAAATCATCAATCGGCTGGGCGGCGTCGATATGGAAGAGTTATTCCTCGATGGCATTTCGCTGGATGAAACCCAGGCGTTGATGACGATCAATGGCGTGCCGGATCAACCGGGTATCGCGGCTGAGGTGTTCGAACAGATTGCCCAAGACAACATTTTCGTGGATATGATCGTACAGGCTTCGAGTGTGGATGGAGCCGCCAATCTTGGCATGACCATTCCCCGCGAGCAACTCGACAAGGCCGTTAGTGTTACGGAAAAACTTAATGAGAGCCTGTCATTTGGCAACGTCGTGAGCAATCCGAATATCGCGAAACTGTCGGTATCCGGAATCGGACTTCGCAGCCACACAGGCGTGGCGGTGCGCATGTTCAATGCCTTGGCTGCAGCTGGCATCAATGTGGAAATGATCAACACGAGTGAAGTTCGAGTCAACGTCATCGTGGCGGGTTCCGAAGGAAAGAACGCGCTAAAATGTCTCGAAGAAGCTTTTGCGGATGTCTTGAGGTAAGGGTTAAGGGCACAAGGAGAAAGTAACGAGGTCCCGGCTGATGAGCAACGAATTGTGGGTAACACCCGAGACTCTGCCTGAGTTAAACCCGGGTGATATCCACGTGTGGCGGCTTTCGCTTCGCTCCCCCGACGGCAACTTTCAACCCTTCACGGAAACGCTTGACGCAAGCGAACGGGAACGCGGCTCTCGCTTCCTCTTTGAGAAACATCGCGAACGATTCGTTGTGGGACGAGCCCACGTGCGGGAACTGCTCGCAAAGTACGTCGGCTGCGAACCCAACGAATTTGAGTACGCCTACGACAATCTTGGCAAGCCTCGCTTCAAAGATGACTCGTTGTCTCAACGCATTCAATTCAACTTCAGCAACTCCGCCGATTTAGGATTACTAGCCGTTACGCTGCAGACGGAGCTCGGAGTCGATTTGGAGAAGATTCGGCCGATGAGTGACATGATGGGCATGGCGAAACGCTATTTCGCCGACTCGGAAACGGAACAACTTTTTCGACTGCCCGAATCACAACGCCCCGATGCCTTCTTTCGCTGCTGGACGAGAAAAGAAGCTTACCTCAAGGCGGTCGGCAAAGGATTGACGTTTCCCTTACGTGATGTCGAAGTTACGCTTTTGGCCGACGATCCCTGCATGATTCGCAACATCAATTCGGAGGCCGACGATGCAAACCGTTGGTCACTGGTTCACATTCCTCCCTGCGTGGGCTACCACGGCGCGCTGGCAATTCAATTGCGTGAATTGAACTCAGTTGCGCATTTACATCACAGTTCGCCCACATCCCCAAGTCACTAGTACTTCTCGGGGACTCACCGGTGGGATTCGGTGGGACACCCAAAGGGCTTTGCAACCAGCAAACGTCGTGGTTCGCCTGCAATAGACGGCTTTTGCAACGACTTCTGTCAAGAATCACGTGGATTGATTCGCTCAGGCCACAAGATTATGTTCCGCCGATTGTCGCAATTCCAAACTTGAATGCGATAAAACCGTAACGTAATCGTGGTGAGTGCGATCGAGGGGTCGGAGTCGCTTATTCGCTGAGATGCGTAGTGTGTAAATAACACTTACTCTCAAAGGAAGCACTTATGAAACGCCAATCAATGCGTCCACAGCTCGAGCAACTCGAGTCACGCCAACTTCTGGCAGCAGATGGATTTCAGACGATTGAATTCGATGTCGCCGCTGGTGTCGAAAATGTTGAACAAGTCGAGTCGCCCATCGCAATCGATGGCCAACGCAAAGTCGAGGGACTTGACGGCTTGTTCGATAAGGTTGAGTTACCGGATGGAACCAGCCGTGATTTCGGCGACGCAGGGGATACCGTTCATGGGGCGGACGATCGAATCCAGGTAACCGACACGCTAACCTATCCTTGGACCTCTGTGACTCGTCTGATTTCACAATGGCCGGATGGCTCATCTGGGCTTTGTAGCGGAACCGTCATCAATTCTTTCCAGGTGTTAACCGCTGGCCACTGTGTCCACGATGGAAGTGATTGGGCATCGAGTGTCACCGTCGCGGCGGCCCAGAATGGCAGCGAGCAATTCTACGGTGTCGCCAATGCAACTTGGTACCGTTCATATACAGGCTGGACCAATGACCAAAATCCGGAACACGATTGGGCGATGATCAGCCTGGATCGCAGCATCGGCGATTTTACGGGATGGATGGGGCGGGAGGTTCGGTCTGAATCCAGCTTTGACGGCGGAGTGGGGCTCAACACCGCCGGATATCCGGGGGACCTTGGCGGCTCCGACATGTATCGGGCATTCGGTACATCAGACTCCGCCAACGATCTGCGAGTTTGGTATAGCGGACATGATGGACTGGATACCGCCGGTGGCCAAAGTGGAAGCAGCTTGTACTACTTCGACGGTACGAACCGGTATATCAATACAATTCATGCGTACGGCGGCACCAGCCTTAATAGCGGAACGCGATTGAACAACGACAAGTTTGATCGGTTGGTTACATGGATCAACGACGATGCGTCGCAACGCCCACCAAATGACCGAGCTGATCTTGTCGATTTCGACGAATGGTTCGACTCCGATTTTGCATTCATGTCGTCCAGTTCCGTGACTCCAGGAGATAGTTTCTCGGTAACGGCCTACCCCCGAAACAACGGAACGGTGACTGCGTCGAACTATACCGTATCGTTTTACGCGTCCACGAACGACTTCATTTCGTCTTCCGATACTTTCCTTGGCAGTACGACGATTGACTCGACCGCTCCGTTCACCTGGGACACAGCAACGGCCAACACGACATTCCCCAGCCTCAGCGCCGGCAGCTACTACGTGGGCTGGATTATCGACAGTGGCTCAACGGTCTCGGAATTCGACAATAGCAACAACACAGGCTATATCGAAAATCAAATGTTGACGGTGAATGCAGTCGCTGATGATCATGGTGACGATCGTGCCAGCGCAAGCCAACTCACCACGGACGTAACCGCGTCGGGTGACATCAACTTCAATGCAGATCACGATTTCTTCCGATTCAATGCGGCTGCGGGAGCCCAGATTTCCGCTGAAACGACGCTAGTGGGACTCCCTGATTCCATTATTACGCTTTTGGATGAATCCACTACGCTAACATCCAACGACGATGGCGGAGTCGGCTTGGCTTCGCGCATTGACTGGACCATCGGAGCCGACGGTACCTACTACGTTGATGTCCAAAGCTTTAACGAAGACTCCTCCGGAACCTACACACTTGAGTTGGATCACATTGATGACCACTCAGATGCTACGGCAGGGGCAACTTTCGCTCCCGTAAACGCTACGTCTGGTGGAACGCTGGAAGTCACAGGCGACACCGACTATTTCGCGATTTCGGCAACATCGGGGCGCGATTACGTTTTTGAAACGCACTTGGGAAGCCTCTCAGATTCCCTGATTCGACTTTATGACGGTGGTGGAACGTTCATTACGAGTAATGACGACGGCGGCGTCGGATTGGCTTCACGCATTGACTGGAGCGCGCCATCTTCTGGCACCTACTTTGTCGAAGTCGACGCTTTCAGCACCCAGGCGGGCACGTACGACTTGCAGATTACGGAGTCAGGCGTTGATCCCGTCGATGGCGATTTCAACAACGACGGCAGCTACGACTGTTTGGACATCGACGTCCTGACCCAAGCTATCGTGCAAGGAAATAATGACCCGACGCTCGACCTTTCTGGAGACGGCACCCTCTCGATGGCCGACGTGGACCTATGGTTAGCCGAAGCCGGTACGAATAACGTCGGGGCTCCTTTCTTGCCTGCTGACGGCACGCTCGACGGCGTCGTGGACGTTAGTGACTTTGCGGTGTGGAACGCCAACAAGTTCACCAACAACTCCTCATGGTGTGCCGGCGACTTTAACGTTGACGGAGTTGTTGATGTGAGTGACTTTGCCATTTGGAATGCGAACAAATTCCAAGCGTCCATGCCAGCTCCCGGCTCGGCAGACGGCCTGGTAAATTCCAAAGCAATGGAATTGGATGTTGATTTCGAGTCCAATTCCGAAGCCTTGGTCGATGTTTCGCAAGACTTCGCAACCCCCACGGCATCCACAATGGTTGAGAGCTTGCATTCGACGCGACAACTGGACGACCAGGAATACGACGTGGTCGACAAGATTTTTGCCGACGCGTTTAACGATTTCGCATTGGTCTAGTTTCGATTGATCACGTGCGTGATCGCAGAGCAACAAAAGCACAAAAGCCAGCGTTCATGTTGAACGCTGGCTTTTTCCGATTGGAATGACACGGAATTCAGTTCAGGCCCTCTCGGCGTAGCCTGAAAGGTAATCATCCGCCAATTCGTCCTTAATCCGGTTGGCTACAACATGTTCTTCAGCAAGCTCATGCATGATGTAGCTTGAAAAGTCGTCGTGGGACGAGCCAGCCGCCGCAACAATATCGACATTCTTCGATTGCGTCATAATCAATGCCAAGCGACGTTTGGTCAGCAGCATTAACTGGTACGCTCGCATGACTCGATCCATGCGATGACTGCGCTCACGATGAAACGTCTCAAGTCGATTGCGATTGCCCGACGCCATTAGTTGTGCGGTGCCGTTGTCGAGCGTTGCCAACTCGGTAAACTCACGGCACACCATCCCTGTAATGCCGTCCACCAGAGACTCGAATCGAGCTTTCCGCGCATTCCACTGGCCATCCCGGTGCATTTCCATTTCTATCGATTGTTTCAAGTCAAGAAACTCTCGTAGACACTTGGCGAATTCGTAGTGTCCTGACGAATTCAGCGTTTCGATTCTGCGACAGATTATCTCATCCTGTTGGATATAACTTTCGCGGACCATCTCATGAATCACCAACTGCTCAAGTCGCGTTGCTGAGTGATTCCAATAAGCCCAAAATCCAATCGCCGTTGTCGCCACGGTCGACGCTAACGTCCCGGCGACTCCCCATTGAAGACTGGCGCCGAACAACGCTCCGCCGATTGCCAACATGGGAAGTACGGCGGAAAAAACGGCTTTACGCCACGTGCGAGCATGTATGCGATCCCAAGTCAAAGGAACCGTGGGTGGGAGCAGTAAGCGCGAATTGCTGCTTCTCATCGCGCTTGAACTCCTAACTGACACTTCTGAATTGCACACCCTACGCTACTTATATACGCGACAAATCAGGCGGAGTCCTGCCACACAAAGCCCCCTCAAGCCTCGGCAATTTCAAATTCGTGCACCCAGACTTTTTCGTTGGGGTCCCATTCCATGCCTTTGTGCATCCGTAAGATCAGATCCTTATAAAACTCCATATTCGGATAGCCTTCTTTTTGGGCTTCGACATCCGTCATATCCGCCAGTGTTTCGTGACGCAGGTCTTTGACAACAAACTTCTTGCCTTGGAGTTCGAACGTTTCTCCGGGATAAGCGTAGACGCCAGCGCGTCGCTGCTGGGTTTTTTGCCCCGCAAGCGCTGCCTGGACGAGCTTGTCGTGGGTGACAAGTCGATCGATTGAACATGTCTTTTCTGGGTATTCCGCCATTGCTGTGTTTGCTCTCTTAAGTACGAATCGTAGGTTACACTGCTGTCGTCGCCACTGCTCGGTATGAACTGTGGCAAAGCGATTTGAATATATCAAGTCCGACAAGACTCCGCAGATAACGAAGCCATGCAGCCATCGGAACGGCCAACAGACGACTCAGCACGAGCTGCGAAAACACATTGGATCAATCCAACGACGGCCTCCACACGGCAGGCAAGTCAACGCGGCTAATCTGAAAGCTCGTAGTCATGGCGGTGATGCGGCTCATCCGACAGATACTGGACAAACTCCCAATCATTCCCATCGGGATCGTGAAAATAGACTCGTTTTCGATAGGGGTGACGATTGGGAACCGTCGATTCTTCGTATCCCGCTTTGAGCAGTCGTTCTCGCAGTGCGTCCGCGTCATCGACTTCATAGCCTAGATGATTCACCCCAGGTTTCCCGGAATAGGGAACCCATGGATGCTGGGATTCCGCGCTGGCCTCAGTCACCGCGATGTACGTTTCGTCCGTGCCGACATGGACAAACCGTTCACCTGTCGAACCCATGCCATCATGGCGAATCTGGAATGCCGGAAAGGCCGTTTGCAAGAATTGGACACTTGCATCAATGTCCCGTACCGTCAGATTTGCATGTTCAAGTCGTAAAAACATCGCTGAGCTCCCTGTGAAAGTGGAATGGAAACGAAACGCCAACTTGCCGCCGAATTTCTAAAGGACTATCTTTCACAAGTAACCCTAGCAGCCAACCCAACTTTGTAAAGGGATTGCTTTAATAACATGGCAAAGAAAGACGACCAGCGGACTCGGCGTAAAATCCTGGACTTGCTCAAAAACGCGGGGCCCCAAGATGCTCAATCATTAGCGAATGAGCTGGACATCTCAGCAATGGCTGTACGGCAGCATCTGTACCAGTTACGAGACGAGCAGCTCGTGACTTCGCAAGCGGAGCCGCGTCCCATGGGACGTCCGGCGAAAATTTGGGGGCTGACGGAGCAGGCCAATCGACTTTTCCCGGATGCACATGCGGCCTTGGCGGTTGATCTGATCGCATCGCTTAATCGTACGTTCGGCAACAAAGGACTTGAAAAACTGATTAGCGAACGGACTCGCCAACAGGTCGCCTTTTATCAGGAGAAGATGCCGCGTCGCGGCTCGTTGCGAAAACGACTCAACCGACTTGCAGAGTTACGTACCAACGAAGGCTATATGGCCGAAGTCTTGGAAGACGCGGAAGGCCAGCTTCTTTTTATCGAAAATCACTGTCCGATTTGCTCAGCCGCGTCCGCATGTGTAGGACTTTGCGCGTCGGAACAACAAGTCTTTCAACAGGTATTGGGTGACAAAGTAACGCTAGATCGAATTGAACATATCCTGGAAGATGCCAGGCGCTGTGCGTATCGTGTCACCGAGAAATAATACGTTTGCCAACCGTCGATTCTAACGCAACCTCGTTCGTTCCGCACTTAGGCAAACGTGGTTAAACGCCGATCCGTCGAGCGATGGCATCGGAGAAACTGACGCCAGAATAGCTTTCGGCATCGAACAATCCACCGGTGCTATACACGTTGAATTCGATGATTTTGTCTTCAATCAAATCAACTCCCGCGAGCAAAATTCCATGCTCGAAAAGAAGACTTGCAGCGTACTCGGCAGCGGATCGAGCCGATTTTGAAAGCGTCAGCGGATGGGCCGTTCCTCCGGCATGGAGATTGGCACGGAAATCACCCTGCGCTGGTCGTCGTTCGATCCCCGCAAGATGGCCTTCGACCTCCAACACTTCACCACACAACACTACAACTCGTTTGTCACCTACGGGATCGGCATTCACAAAATGCTGGGCGACGATACCACCAGAATTGAACTTCGATTCGATCAACGATTCGAGCCCTTCGTCGTCGTAGCGAACGCGGATGATGTTTTGACCTCGGGAACCGATGACGGGTTTGATAACACAGGTCGTTTCGGAACGGCGCACGAAATCAGCTATCAGGTCGCTGCGATTCGAAACGATCAATGGTGGACAGAACTCAGAATCAACAGCAGCCAACGATGCTTTGCTGGAAAAGTACTTCAAATGAGTCGGATCGTTCAAGACGCGAATGCCATGAGTTTTAGCGACTCGACAGAAGTCGAGAAACGCGTCATGAATTGCGGCTCGCTCCGTATCACGACCGGGATTGGTCCGAATCAAAATCAAGTCGCCGGGCTCCATCGACAGCAATGTCGGCGGTGAATCTGACGTAGAGAAATCAGCAACAACGCCCGAGTCACAATGGCTGTTTGGTGGTAGCACCCTGCATTCGGCTACGAAACTTGGCATCGTATCGACTGACGAATCAACGGAAAAATCCGCCACCGCAACCAAGGAAACTTGGTGTCCCATCCGCACAAAGGCGGCAACTAACAGAGCCGTCGTTTGGCGGTAGCCGACTTCATCAACTCGATTTACCGCAACAAAAATCTTCATTTACACCGAACCTTGATGTTCCACGAGGATCTCATCCGAAATCTGATTCACATTCCTTCGTTCTTCTTCGTTCATCAAAACCCCCAAATGCAAAATCCTCGAACCTGTTTGCCCGACGGGATTGACGCTATGCCCGATGACCACGCCATCCTCAGGTGCAGTGTACGTTCGAATCAAGTCACCGAAAACGTTGCTTTGGGTTGCGACGACTTCACCTTTTTTGACCAGGTTGGTGACCTTAGGATGGACGGTCAGCAAACCACCCCGATCGGTCAGCATCCAATACGACTTTTTGCATAGAACGGGTGGCTCAGGGAGCTCTACTTGCTTCCCGGGAACCAGACCGATGTGACTCATGATGCGTCGAACGCCCTGAATTGTGCGCTTAATTGGGTCTTTTTGAAAGCGTTGCGGATCACAAATCTCAACCGTAATCGCTGGCTTGCCTTGCTCTGCTGCCACACCACGCAGCGTATAGTCAGATGGCGGATTGTGGACGATGATTTTTGGACGCAGCAGGCACGCCATCTTCGATGTCATTTCCTGCTTCAAGTTCGCACGAACATAAAGTGAATTCACGCGTCCCTGACTTGCCGTATGCAAGTCGACGAGATAATCGAAGTGACTGGTGATTCGCTCGACGAGCTCATACGCATAAACGTGAGAGCATTTGCCGTAGGGCTTACCCGGCATGATGTGGTTCAAGTCGATGCCATCACTGAATTCGCGTTGTTCCGCAATAAAGCCAGGCATGTTGGCAACAATGACGCACACAATCGTCCCGCGAAGTGATTTGAGATTCACTCGCTGCAGAATCTGATGAATGACGGGAATGCCATTCAGCTCGTTTCCATGGAGCGCTGCCGTGATCCCAAAGATCGGGCCGTCTTTTTTTCCGCGAGCGACGACCACGGGAACTTGAATCGGACGTCCTATGCCGTTTTGCACCAAATCAATAAAAAGGCGTGAAAACTCGCCTCGTGGGAGCGATTCAATCTCTAGCGAGTCAACTCTTTTTGTTGACCTCACATTTTCGTATCCATTGATGACTGGGTCCGTTGGATCAATCAAAACTTTATTTCCTCATTGAAGCGGCGATCCGGGTTGATGGACGCAAAGAGTTTCTTGCGGAACTTCCCTTTGGTGTTAATCAATCCGACTGCCATATTGTCAATCGCAACAATTGACATTACGGACTGGATGTAGCTTTCAATCAAGTCGTCGAGCCCAAATCCAAGCCGATTAAAATCGCGAGTGTCAACTAAAAGGAGTCGCTCCGGTTGGGTTGAAAAACTCCCGTCACTATTCTTTATCGAAAGGTTGGTACCCAGCATTTCCCACGAGTCATCGCCACTCTGTAAGTCCGCCGTGAGGGGCTTGCGAGCTCTACGAGCGTACACAGCGACAGGAAAGAATCCGGCGGGCCCTACGGCAACCATGAATCGCAAATCTGCAGCGTAAAGATTCAGCTTACGATCCGGCATCGTCCCCACATGAAAAAGCCGACCACTCTGACTTTGCGAACTCCACTTCGCGTTCCCGATCAAGGATTGGACGATATAGTGATCGTACTGATGATCGAGCTTCATGAAGCGGTCAAGTTCTTCCTGCGAAGTTATCGTATAGACGCCTTGCCCAGCATTCGAATAGGGAACTTTGACAACCGCAATGCCGCCCATGCGTTGCACCCAAAGTGGCACTTCCTCTTTCGCTACATCCCAGATCGTTTCTGGCGTGTTGATCTTCAAACCACTGCCGATCTGTGCGGCGTTGTAGATATCGTAAGACTTGGAAGCCACGAGCTTGTTTCTTCCACCAGACAGACAAATCAATACGGGATTATATATGAGCGTCTTGGTGACCGGTGGAATCCGGTTCCAGGGCTGCTGAGTCACGTATCGGAACGCCGCGCGAATCGGATGTCGGCGACCTTCGTGAATCACATACAGTATGCCATTGGAATCAAACTCAGCCGTACGCCCCACATCTTGCTCATGAAACGGCACGAGCCAGACGGGTTTGCCAGTCAAATCTGCAATGGTCGCAGCGTAGCCGGAATTCTCCATGTGATTCTTATCGTAGATCACGGCAATATCGCCTTTGACGCCGCCCTTGCGTCGATTCACTTGCTCAAGAAACGAGTCGCGAATCAGCCGGTCGTAGCCAGCTTTCTCAAGCGACTCATTCACACGCGGCATCGACTTTTGACCGGACGGACACGAATTCGTCTCAATCACAACGACCTGCCTCAAGCCTGTTTCCGAAGTCACATGAAACAAGTCGCAGCCTCCCCAACGAAAGTACTTGGGGATTCGCTTGAGCAGGTTGGTAACTGCCGTCGCATCAGCCTCAGGATGTAGATGACAGTAGCGAGACGCAATTCTATCATTTCCCATATCCATCAAGTTGTGGATCAATGGATGAATGTGTGCGTTCAAAACGCGAGGGTAAAAGTGCTGGTCAGTTTCAAACTCGCCAGGCTGCACGCGGATCGTGTCTCGTAGCATGAATTATTACTGCACTAACGTCGATGTTGGGTAGTTTAAAGTCTCGCAAGTTTTAGCGACTGATCGTGCGCTTCGCAATGAGAGCGAACGCCAGACTTTCATCAAGGTTATGGCCGGAATCAGCATTGGTCAAAAGCGACACACTTGCTCGCAAATCTCTCGGTAAATCTGCGATTTCGCCAGCCAAGTTCGATGCGACAAACCGACCGATAATGACAGAACCGCCCAACTGCCGGCGGCAGCATTATCCAGCGTTTATTTGTCGCCAAACCTCGAGCGGCGAACATCAAGAGAGTGCCGACGTCCCCTACTCACTCGAAGACGTGGAGCCAGCTTTCATACCGCGACTCGTCTCTCGACGAGCCATCTCCACGATCCGCTCAAAAATCGCTGGAGTAATCGCCGATACGAATTTCGGCTGTTCTACGCGTTTTTCGACGAGTTGGTTCAGAACGCGCTCTGCGGCATCACGATTGACATCACCACCAATCATGCCGGAAATAAACTGATGAAAAACACCCTCGGCATCCCCAAGACGGTCGCGATCCATTCTGGATGCAAGTCCCATGGCTGCAAAAACGCTGTCCATGTACGTCGGAGACTGGGCCAACACCGGGATGACTTCTGCCAGCTGGCCTCCGGTCATGGCTCGCAAAGTCTTCCAAAGTTCGTGACTCTTCGCTTGAACAAACTGCCTTCCGTTGGGAAACAAGCCTTCGACGATTCGTTTCGCCAGCAGCTCACCATTGTTGCCATTCGTCAATATGACGAGTGCTTTTCTGGTCTTGGGTTGAATCACACAAAGCGCGTAAACACCTGTTTCGCGTCCTTCATGGTAGAGAATCGTTTCGTGGTCGTCTGGCACAAGGTGCCACGCGAGACCGATCGTTTCGGTATCCAATGCCCTGCCCTGCGGTGTCCGCATTTCTTTCTGAAGGGACTTGGGCAATTCGGCTCCGGCCAATACCCATTCAACGAATTTGGCATAGTCGCCAATCGTCGAAAACATGCTGCCCGCGCCGCTAGGCACACGGTCAGCCAATCCTCGCAATTCTTCGACTCGAAACTTGCCTTCGCTAGCCGACCATTCGTGCCCTGGCGCGAACCGAGTAACGATTGATTCTTTCCATCCGAACGAAGTGTGGCGCATCCCTGCATGATTGAGAACGTGTTCTTCCATCAGCGCAGTCATCTTGCTGCCTGTCTTAAGCTCGATAGCTTTGCGTAAATAGTCTATTCCCTCGCCAGAGTATCCCGTCTTTGTTCCAGGCTCGAATTGAAACGCGAGTTTTCCTTCTCGCCAGTTCGGGAATCCGGACTGATGACTAAGCAGAATTCGAGGCGTCAATTTCCTGTGCCATTCGTTGGCGGCGATGTCCGGGTCAATCCAGTGTTCTTGAAGGCTTGAGTCCAATCCGATTTCACCATTGGCAATCAACTGTAAAGCCATCATGCCAAAGACCGGTTTCGTGAGGGATGCCACGTTGAAAACGGTATCAACTGTGGCGGGATAGCCGGGTATCCTCTCGCCAAAAGCCTCTACCCACGACGCACCTTGCTCGCCAGGGTCGATGATGGCGACTGCAGCCGCCGGAACCTTATAGTCACGCAACCATCCGGAAATCCTTCTCTTCGAATGCGCAGCATTTGGTGGCCCCATGCATAGTTCTCGAACAGAATACGACTTTCGACCACCCTCTAGCAATTTATGGATGTTGGTTTTGAACGGCGAGCCATACGCCTGATTATAAAAGAACCAAATGTCGCCAGTATTAAGGTTTTGGATGTTGGAATACACCGTTTTGATGCTGCCTTGTTGCGCCGTCTTGGCACACAGCTTGGTGAGCAAGCCGAGGCTCACCGGAGTCTTGCCAAGCCCTTGGGAAACGATGGGGTATCGCCAACACGACGAACCATCCTGGTCATCGCAGATGTTAAAATTCGTCGAGACTTGAAATGACGCGTCCTTCGATAATCGATTACCGGATGGACCGACGATAGCAAAATGGCCATGTTTATCTGCAATGTGCATTTGAGACGAGGTGAAGATTTCGTCCGAGGCAAACCAATGCTTGTCGAAAAAAGCCACGACCTCTTCGGCCGTATGAAAGTTCGCGAGCACGTACGGAATGACCTGTTCGTCACGCATCGGAAATGACCGCTTCGCTTCTCGATTTTTGACAGGATACTCACGGCCGAGAGCATTAAAGTCAAAGGTGAGTCCCGCCTCGTTCATGCCACCCTGAATATCCGGCGTGTCCGCAGTGTCATGCGTCAAAGTGACGTAACCGAATCGCGAACCCGGTTTTCTGGGGTACACGTTCAGGTACACGTTGTCTGGGTTCCGCCGCCCATCTTCGTTGTTCGCATTCCAAACATGACCGTTCTGCGCAATGCAACTGAATATTGTGCACGCAACCGCGGGTCCGGGAGCAAAGCTGACAATCACGCAAAGCAATGCGAGTCGAGCAAATTGGAGCACGTTGTATCTCCCGCGGAAATGTAGACCTTTTGACATCCGTTCCAAATAGCACGGACAATGACATTCATGAAGTAACGCATAGCGAATCGAATTTATTGACACGGTTTTACAATTCCATCCAGACTCACACTACCAGAATTACGTCGGCCACAGAAAGTAGAACTCATGATAAAGACCACGGTAGCGAAGCAACGACACATTTCGCTTCACAGCGTGCCCGCCAAAATCTCACTGCTAATCAGTCTTACTCTTGCGATACCAGCCAACGCTGAGATGTACGTTTCCACATTCGACGAACTTCGCAGGTTTGATCAAGCTGGCAACCTCGTCGAGACCTATCCGCTCGCGTCTGGAACCCGAATGCTTGTCGGAAGTGAGGGAACTCTATTTCGCCCAGTTATCCCTACGACAACGATCTTGGAGTATTCACCAAAAGGAATTCTCGTCGGCCAGTTTGCGGAAATATCCGGATTTAACCTAAGCGGCGCAATTGTATTCGATGCCGCAGGGAACATTCTCGTTGGAGTCCAGGGAAACGGCTCCACCTCAGAGACGGACTCGATCGAAAAACTTGCACCCGATGGCTTATCGCTGGGGACATTTGCTGAGATTTCGTCCGGTTCGTCGGGCGCAGTTTTTGACATGGAGTTCGATTCACAGGGACGACTCTATGCGACCGATGATGTCGGCGTCGAACGATTTGATTCCGACGGCAACTCGCTTGGATTATTCGTTGGACAATCAGGATCGATTATCACGCAGCTAGAGTTCGACTCAGAAGGCAATCTTTATCTTGCCTACAATGACCGTCAGCGCATCGACAAATACGATACCGATGGCAACCTGATCGCTGAATTCAATATCAACTCAAAAGTATTCGCACTTGAGATTCATGAGGACATCCTGTATGTCGGCGCCGGTGGAAGTACAACGGCCAACGGATTTATTGACCGGTACGACACCAACGGACAATTCTTAGGGAACTTCGTCAATGGTATGGCGATCGGCAACCCAGCGGACATTGATTTTGTCACTCTGGTTCCAGAACCGAATCCTTTTTGCATGTTGATGACATGCGGAGTGTTCGTGGCAGTGCGGCAACGATTGCGCCGGCCGCACCAATTGCCTGAGTAGCTCGTTCAGAATGCGAGCATCCCCGCAGCAGCCTGTGATCCTAGCCGTCGGCGGGCTCGCGAACGGATGCGGTCGCCAGGCAATGGGCTTCGGTTCCGCTATCAGTCGTGACCTTGATCTTCATGGCCAGCGTGCCCGGTTCATCGCCTGCCGTGAACGTCACGGGTATCACGTGAAGCTTTTTGACACCGGCAGGATTGACGAATGACAAACAGTCACCGTCGCAAGCTACGCCCTTAACTTGAAACGGATTCTTGGAACGAACCAGAATCTGTTTGGTTACGCGTTGGCCTGGATCAAGCACACCCAATGCCAAAGAAGACGGACTGATCGTGATGCTGGGCAAGATGTGCCCTTTCATCATCACTGGAATCTTTTGCATCTGCTTGTCGTTAGTAACGATGTAGAATTGGTCGTTGAGAAAACCGGCTTTGGCTCCCGGCTTCAAGCGGACTCGCATTTTGTAGGCGACTCGGCCCTCACCACGACGCGTTTCTCGGACTTTGATTTCGACGTGTTTGCTTGGTGCCTCAACGCCAACAATCTTCCATGTGTCACGTCCGGCGTAGTTGACGTCAATAACGCGCTCGGCGGAGCTGCCCGCGTCGACTTCGCCGAGGTCGACGGCTCCAGGGTGCAGCACGACGTCGCTGCGAATGTATCCGTTGACGGTCAGTTGAATCTCGGCTGGAAACGGCTTGTCAATAATTACGGTAATCGTTGCGCTTTTCTTCCCAAGGAAGGAGCGCGAATTGAACTTTGCCTTGATGGAACCCTTTTCCCAGGTTCGCAGAGTCGCTTTAGTGACTGTCGGAGTCGTGCAACCACAGCTACTTCGGACGCCCGCGATGTGGACGTCTTCTTTGTAGATATTTTGCAGGACGAATTCGTATTCGGCTTTGGCTCCCCGAGCCACCGTACCAAAATCGTGTTCGCTCGTTTCAAACATCTTTCGAGCCCATTCCTTCGAATGAGCCGAACTGGCAACCGTAGATACCAGCAACAATAAGACGAAGATATTAAGTCGCTTCATCTCAAGAACCTCCGCCCTCCGGGGAATATTCAAGGCAGTGTGCATCCCAGCAAAAGCACAAGACGCCCGAGGGCTTCCTGCATGACAGTCGTAAACTTCAACCAATGACCATCAATTTGAAGCTTTCCGAGCCAAAACGACAATGCCTTTATCCCACTATCTCTAAAGCCCCTATCCATAACGTTCGTTTGATTAAGTCGGGCAAATAGAGAACGTACCTAGCCAAACCAACCGAACCTTCTTTCTGCTCGTCGGCAAATCCACCGTTGCAACTTGTCCGATTGCGCAAAAAATGCCTCAAATCGCGGCTGGGCGTGCATTTACAGCGAATGCCAGCATGCGTTACAATCCGTGATTCGCCTCGACTCGCCAGACACCCTGGGGGGACCGAGGAAGGTTTGCCCTCAATTGGAGGGTTCGTTTAGGACTTCGGATCCCATTTCTGCCATGTTTGAATCACTCCAGGAAGGACTCCAGTCAGCACTAAAGACCGTTCGCGGTAAAGGTAAGCTGACTGAGTCTAACATGCGGGATGGTTTACGATTGGTGGAGCAATCGCTGATCGAAGCCGATGTGAGTTATCCGGTCGTGAAGGACTTCATGACCGAGGTAACGGAACAGGCTTTGGGACAAAAGGTTCTCAACGCGCTGGATCCCAGCCAGCAGCTCGTCGGTGTGGTGCATGAGCAACTTGTTCGCATCATGGGCCCCGTCGACTCGTCACTGCATCTTCGTGATGACTTGACGATAATAATGCTGTGTGGATTACAGGGATCTGGAAAAACGACAACGTGCGGAAAGTTGGCTCGGCTGATTGCTCAAGAGGGCAAGCGACCGTTCCTGGCAGCGGCTGATCTTCAGCGACCTGCAGCTATTGACCAACTGCATGTGATTGGTGAATCCATCGGAGTCCCCGTGTACTCCGAAAAAGGCGAAACCGACCCTGTGAAGGTTTGCCGAAACGCGGTGGCTCAAGCCAAGAAAGAGAATGCCCAAGTCATCATTCTCGATACGGCTGGGCGACTGGCCATCGACGAAGAGTTGATGGGACAACTGAAACAGATTGATCGTCAGGTCCAACCCCATCAGGTTTATCTGGTTGTGGATGGCATGACGGGTCAAGACGCCGTGAACAGCGCTTCCGCCTTTAACGAGGCACTGGAGCTGGACGGAGTCGTCTTGACCAAACTGGACGGTGACGCCCGCGGTGGTGCCGTCTTGTCCGTCAAACATGTGACTGGTGTACCGGTGAAATTCATCGGTACGGGCGAACGTTTCGATGCACTCGAACCGTTCCGTCCCGAAGGCATGGCTGGTCGCATTTTGGGTATGGGTGACGTCGTTGAGATGTTCCGCACTGCCCAGACGGAATTTGACCAGGACCAAATGCGGAAAACGGAAGAGCGCCTCAAGGCTGGGGAGTTTACGCTCGATGATTTCCGCAGCCAGCTCTCGCAGTTGGCACGACCAGGCTTGATGCAGAAGTTCATGGGACTGATGCCGGGCATGGGCGAGATAAGCAAGATGATGGGAAGCGGCGAAGCCGAGCAGGGCATGCGCAGCTTGTTTGGAATCATTGATTCCATGACCCAGGCTGAACGAGACAATCCAAAGATTATCGACATCAGTCGCCGGCAGCGAATCGCCAAAGGCTCTGGAGTCGA
>CAYYHV010000023.1:0-9405 GCA_964471695.1 uncultured Pirellulaceae bacterium | reverse complement strand
GCAGCACAACGAAGTCAACGATCTCATCAAACAGTTCGATGGCATGGCCTCGATGATGAAGAGTATGGCTGGCAAAGGGGCTGGCGAACGCATGAAAATGGTTCGCGAACTCCAACAAGGCGGAATGCTCGACCCGGGAAACCGACTTGCCAAGAAAAAGCAAAGTACGGGGAAGCGGCTAACGCCCAAGGAAAGGGCGAAACTAAAGAAAGAACGCGAGAAAGCCTTGCGTAAAAAGAAACGTGACGACCGCAATGGTCGCAACGGAAAAAACTAGATGCAATCGGCTGCGTTGGCCGGAAGCTCAATTCCAAACTACAGCAAGCACAAAAAAGGACCAAACTGGTGGCTGTAAAAATTCGAATGAAAAAGATGGGTCGGAAACATCGACCATTCTTTCGTATCTGTGCAACAGATTCGCGAAAGCCTCGTGATGGCAAAGTCATCGAGGAACTCGGTTTCTATGATCCGATGGTGAAAGAAACGGATGCCCGCGTACAAATGAAGAACGAGCGTATCGATTACTGGTTAAGCGTTGGTGCTCAACCATCCGAAAACGTCAACGTCTTCATCAAGAAGTACGGCACCAATGGAACGCACCTGCAACAACAGCAGGAAGCCATGGAGCGACTGAAAATTCGCCCGCAGGCTCCAGCACCCGTTGCCGTTGCTTTGCCTTCGAAGGAAGAACCAGCACCTGCAGAAGCCGCGGCTCCTGAAGGCGAAGCTGCAGCAGCACCTGCCGCTGCCGATGCGCCAGCCGAGGAAAAAGCTGCTGAGACGCCTGAGGAAAAACCGGCGACTGAGGAAAAACCGGCGGAGTAAACCGTCATGCAATTTGACATCATCACCTTGTTTCCGCAAATGTTCCCCGGTTACCTCGGGCAAAGTTTGCTGAACAAAGCCATCGAGAATGGCTTGGTGAATGTTCAGATTCATGATTTGCGGGCTTGGTCTCGCGACAAACACAACTCGGTGGACGACCGACCTTTCGGCGGTGGACCAGGAATGGTCCTCAAAGTGGAACCGGTCGTGGATTGTGTCGAATCGTTAGCTTCGACGAATGATAACGAGGACGCAGCGGCTGCGAACCACTTGATCCTGCTGACACCGCAGGGAAGAAGGTTGAATCAGCGAGTTGTGGAAGAACTTTCCGGACATCAGCGACTAACATTGCTGTGTGGACGGTATGAAGGATTTGATCAACGAGTCGTCGATGTCCTTCAACCTGATGAAGTTAGCGTAGGAGATTTTGTACTCAACGGCGGTGAAGTCGCAGCGATGGTGTTGATCGATTCGGTGATTCGATTGGTACCTGGCGTTCTGGGAGACGAACAAAGTCATCATGACGATTCGTTTTCCACGGGCAACCGACTGCTGGAGTATGCACAGTACACTCGCCCTCGAGAATTTCGTGGCCATGAGGTTCCCGAAATCCTCCTGAGCGGAGATCACCAGAAGATTGCCAAGTGGCGTGAGGAGCAAAGCCTGCTCCGAACCAAACAGCGTCGAGCCGATCTGCTGGAAGAATAATTGAAAACAGAGACAACTCGATCTGGGTAAGGAATAAACGAAAATGAGCCAAGACATTCTCAAACTGGTAGAGCAATCCAGTCTTAAAGAAAATGCTCCCGAATTCGAAGTCGGCGACACGGTGGACGTTCACACGAAGATTCTCGAAGGCGAAAAAGAGCGCATTCAGGTTTATTCCGGAACCGTCATCGGCATGAGTGGATCGGGAACTCGCGAAATGTTCACGGTTCGACGTATCGTTGCGGGCGAAGGTGTTGAACGAAAGTTCCCTCTGCACTCGCCACGAATCGACAAAGTCGAAGTCAAACGCAAGAGCGTGGTTCGACGTGCGAAACTGTACTTCCTGCGAGACCGCATCGGTAAGGCTGTTCGCCTGAAGGAACGTCGCGTCCGCTAGAAAGTCGGGAAATGACGTCACCCGACCAAAACCCATTCCAGTCGCCAAGTGTTGAAGCGTCGATTCAACCACCACCGACTGGAATTGGGGACCCGAAACTGCTTAAAAAGTTCCGGGAGCAAATGGTGGCGTTAGGTATAAGCCGGATTCTCCTCGGATTGCTCGGTTGCGGGTCGCTGGTTTACTCCTTCACTCGACTTGCTCCACATCGTGCTCGGCTTGAGAGAATTGTGCTCTCGATCATCGTTATCGTCTGCGGATTATGGGTAATGCTGGGCGTTCTTCGCTGCATGAAAAGTATCTGGGCGACGCAAATCGCACTCGCCCTGACTTATATCCTCGGGCTGGCACAACTTTCCGTCTTCAACCTCTGCGGTTGTGTAATTGCGGTCGTCCTTATCCTTCAAGCACATCGCGTACTTGGGCTCGTGAACTTCAAAACGCTGGCATCTCGCTTCAACGTAAATCGCAACTCCACTGCGGGCGTAACATGGTGAAACCGTGGGAATCTTTTCGCTATTGCCCGAACTGCGGAGCCGCCTGCCAGCCAGAATCAGCCGGATCGGAATCCGAGCCGTTTCGCTGCGGGAAGTGCGAACATACGTACTACTTCAATCCCGGCATTGGCGTCGCGGGAATCATTGTCGATCCGCAAGACCGACTCATGTTCTTGCGTCGTGGTCGCGAACCTCACAAAGGCCAATTAGGATTGCCCGGTGGATTCGTAGACATAGGTGAAGGCGTCGACGATGCCGTCTGTCGAGAGATCAAAGAGGAAGTCAACCTCTCAGTGGACTCGTTGGAGTTCCTATGCTCTTATCCCAACGTTTATACGTTCAAAGGATTAGAGTACCACCTTGTGGATGTGTTCTTCGTTTGCCAAGTCTCAGATATGAGTCCATTGAAGCGGCAGGAGGAAGAGATAGCCGAAATTCTGCTTGTGGAAGAAGGGCAACTGGACCTCAGTCTCCTGGCGTTTGAATCCAACCGAAAAGCCGTCCAGGAATACCTTGCGAAGCAAAGGTAAGCGCTCCACGATCGACGACTATCGACCGACTTTCCCTTTCTTTTCGTGAAGGTATCGCTGAATCATCCACATGTGTCCGAACTCTTTGAAGCAGGCTTCTACGTCTTCAGCCAGTTCTTCGGCACATTGATAGCGACACTCAATATCCTTCGCGACCATGCGTTCAAACATATTCTGAACCGCATTGGGAACGTCATCTCGCAACTTGGTCAAATCAGGGACAGCTTCTTCACGGTGAGCCACAATGCGTTCGACCATTGTCTCGCCGCCGTAGATGTCTTTCCCGAAAAGGAAGTAGTAAAACGTACACCCAAGGCTGTAAATGTCCGCTCGACGGTCGGCGTTCTTCGAATTCAACGCCTGCTCCGGAGCCATATAGCCCGTCGTGCCCAACAGCGTTCCCGTCATCGTCAAATCGGTCTGTTCGGGTTCATCACTTCCCGGTGAGTCGTCGATCAAGGCGCGAGCGACGCCCATGTCGAGAATCTTCAGAGTCCCGTTCCGGTGGACCAGCATATTCGACGGTTTGATATCACGATGGATAACATTTTGACTGTGAGCATAAGCCAATCCGTTCGCAGCGTCGCGGAGGTACTCGAATGCTGTCAGCAGCGCCAACCCGCTCCCACGGCGTTTAATAATTTCAGAAACATCGTCGCCATCGACATACTCCATGGCAAAGTAGTGCCGCCCGTCGATGTCTCCATACTCGATGGCACGAACAATGTTGGGATGCACTAACTTCGTTGCCAACTCGGCCTCACGAGTAAATCGCTTCACGGCCTCAGCGTTCCGAGTCGTACGTTCAGGCAGGACTTTGAGAGCCACCAGATCCGCATCCGTGTCGATGCTGTCTTCGCAGATTTTCTTGGCCTTGAAAATGACGCCCATCCCGCCTTGGCCGATCTTGTCGAGGATCATGTACTCGCCAAAGCGCAGCAAGTCCGCTGAAGAACTTAATAGCACGTTCGCCTGATAGCTTGTTAGCTGGCATTCTCGCACCAACTCCTCGGCTAACTCGTCTGCCGAAATATTGACGGAGTCAAAATTGCCATGGCGAAGAAATTGCGCAGTTGATTCCAACCCGCTCTCGTCAATTCTTCGTATGAAGTCGTCTCGATCCATGGACTCACTGGGAAAAAGCACAAAATCGAACACTCACCGGCCTCCTACTATAACCGACGAACCGAAGCGTCGCAGACGCACAACCGTCTCTCAGGAAACGTAGTGTTGTGACGTATGCAGAATAGAGAAAGTTCACGCTGTAATTCGAGATAGCACGATCGGGCTTGGTTAAGTTAGGCAAAAACACGGAAGTTTTCGGAAAATCCGACATTACATCGACACACATCGATCTTAACGGCAACGGAAAACTTCCTTCCATCTAATCGCAACGGTAGCAAGCTAGTCATTGCGCTGTCAGATCCGACAGGCAGTAAAGCTTCTCATTGCGTGTGTCACCATTAAGATAAGCGACGCGAGCAAAGATCTGTCCGCCACAAATCGCTGGAGTCGCTAACGCTTCGTCGCCCAACTTGTTTTGAGCTACGACTTCAAACTGATTCGGGTTCGCTCGAAAAATCGAAAAAGTCCCTGATTCGTCAACCGAATACAGCAAGTCGCCGACAAGTACCAGCGAAGCACTGGTTCCACCGGCTAAGCGTTTTTTCCACATTTCTTTCCCGGTATCGGATCGCCAACAAGCAGCAACGCCAGCATCCAATACGGCGTAAAGATAGCCGTCCTTCACAACCATGGAAGGCACGTACACGCGACTATTGTTCTGCCAGACAATTTCGCCTGATCCATCAGCCCGAATGGCCGCCACATGATTGCGGTCGTATCCACCACTGCTGAAGACACAGGTGCCATCCGTCACCATGGTCGTAACGCACTCAATCGTGGCCCCATCGATTTCCCAGTGCGTTTCCCCGCTGGCTGGATCAAGACTTTTTACGAGGTTACAGCCTTGCAGAAGCAGCTGGTCTTTGCCAAACAATCGGTAAACCACTGGCGAAGGGTAGTTCGGTTTCTTGGGTCGCTCCACGCGCCAGACGACTTTGCCATCAGCCCGATTCATCGCTACGACGGCTCCGCCGCACTTCGTATCAGCCACAACAATCACGGTGTCACGGTAAACAAGTGCCGACGCTCCATAACCTTGATGAACAACATAGTCCGTAATCTTGCGCTGCCAAATCTGCTCGCCATCCAGATTGAGAGCAGTCGTCGTAGCGACGCCATCGTTCACGAACGTAATGAACAACCGTTCGCCGTCACAGGTTACCGCAGATGAAGCCTGGCTCGCCTTTTTATTCGTCTTAGGAAATTTGCCTCGATGAATCTCTTGGGACCAGAATTGGATACCAGTTTTCCTGTCAAAACAAAGTACCATTTGCGATTGGTGTTTTTCATCCGCAGAAGCCAGAAAGACTTTATCGTTGACAACGATCGGAGCCCCATGACCGCGCCCGGGCACATCGACTGACCAAAGAACATTTTTCTCTGGGCCAAATTCAGTCGGCGGATGCTGATCCGAGTCGGCAACTCCATTGTGGTTCGGGCCTCGCCATGCCGGCCAATCTTGGGCGAAAACCGAAGCAACCATAATTTGCAGATAAACCATCCACACAACAAAGATCAATCGACTCGTCATTTGAACCGCCAAAACACTGTAACTTTAGGAACCCTGCTTGAAACTTCAGGCGACTAAAGTCTATCCTGACAGACCCGCAGATTGAATCCATCTCTCTCTGGAGTCCTGGTTTGGCAAATGAGCAGCATCGACTTCGCTTTTCAATAAGAGGGATGCTCGTAATCTTTGCGGTCGTCGCGACGATCATGCGCTACGCTGGCTGTTGATCAACGCCCCAGAAATGCTGGCCGCGATTTTCTTCATGGGCTCAACGGCTCTCCCGTTTCTTTTGGCGATCGCAACGTTGTTTTACGTCAGCCGTGACTTGCCAGGTCGTCGAGGAATCCGAGTCTGGGCAATACTGATCCTGTTGATGCCAATCGTTGGCATTCCGCTGACGATATTTGTCCGGCAACAGCAAAAACGCCAGGCAATCACGGTCGCCACCGGCCCCCAGTCGCTCAAATCGATGACAACGACGGCGATACTCCAAGAACGACTTCCCAAACAGATCGATGAACCGTGGGTTTGGAGTGAGCTTGAAGGTCGAGTCGGACTGGGCGACTTAACACCGGAACAAGCCCATACTGCAGTCACAATACTTACCGAGCATCTTAACCAGCTCCCAAGGCCAGCAAGCCGTCCTTTGTCGTGGCAGGGAAAGTTCCTGGACATGGCCGCGAACAACGATCTGCTCACCGATAAAGACATACAGAATCTCGCGATTTCGTATTTCGGCGAACCAACAATCGAGTTACCCCGATTGCGAGAGAACGCCAAAGCAGTCCAAGTCTCTATCGAGTACGGCACGCATTGGGATTTAAAAACTGCCGGTGCGCTGCTGTGGACGCCAACGATCACCTTGGACGGCAAACCGTTCGAACTCGAGAAACAAAATCAACATCGCACGTCCTTTTCAGGATCGAATCGAAAGTCACTCTCAGTCGGCGATCACGAACTTAAAGTCGTCATTGATTGCGTGCTCGTCGCCGAAGAAAAATTGATCGGACTCAATCGCCATCGATTACCGCGATCGTCCTGGCCCAAACCCACCAGTTCCTGGCAAAAAACGGTGACTGTGCCTTTCAAGGTTTACACGACAGACGAACCGATTGTTGAGTTGGTTATTCGTCCCGAACTGAGCCCAGCGAAGAACATTCGAGTCAAGCGTGTCGTTGTTCAACCGTACACAAGCAAGAGTGCCAATGGCGCAACCAAGAAAATGTTGATTCGATTCAACTGCGATGACACACCGATTCCTTTCGGGTTTAGTGTCATCGCCAACCACGGCGACTCTGAAATACCATTGGGAAGTATCCTGGCTTACCATCACCAATCTGGCGGAATGACGACCCGTCTGGAATGTTCTGGCTACCTGAAGAATCTTGACGACAGTATCCGTAACGTTGACATCGTTCTAAGACCGGACGCGAAAGTCCTCGAAACCGTCAGCGACGTCGCAACGATGTGGGGCAAGTCACTTAAATTCCCCAATGTTCCACTTGAAAGATTGGATTTGGAAGCTGAATCAGTTCACTCACCAGAAGAGTGACATTTGATGAGACTTATCTTTGCCACAGTAGTTGGGGCGTGACTACACCCAACTGGTGGAGGTATCTAGTGTTATCCCCCTGGAATCGCCAAAAATTCTCGGGTTATTGATCTCCTTTCACAATCGGTTCGCGTCACTTCTGCTATTCGTGTATCCTCTTTACTACGGGGAGTGCGGTGCGTTACGGAAGAACTTATCGCAATCACACCGGTGTGGGGCCACCGGCAGCAACACGGAATACCCATGGGCAAGCACAAGAAGAGTGACGTTCAACGTACAGAGTTGCGCAAATTCGCGAAGTCAGGTTTCAAACGCAAACGATTAAGTCACGAGATTCTCGAAGCACGACGTTTGCTTGCTCTGACGACTGGTTTGGCGGAACC
Source organism: uncultured Pirellulaceae bacterium (assembly GCA_964471695.1). GTDB lineage: Bacteria > Planctomycetota > Planctomycetia > Pirellulales > Pirellulaceae > CAYYHV01. The sequence continues at coordinate 1,878 of CAYYHV010000023.1, read as the reverse complement.
TCAGAGTACGAACGCATCCTCACTGACTTTTCTCGCACAAGCCACTCCTGTGGATCCTTTCGTCGTGGACGGAGTCTCCCTTGAGAGCATCCAGACGCGCGCGGCTTCACTGCCTTACAAATCCAACGAAGTCGTTGTTGCCATCAAGTCGCCTGCAAAATCGGCGACTCATGATGTCATCTCAGCCGCGTGGGATGCGGCGGTCCCCACCCAGCCGACTTCTTCTCGTCACATGTTCACATTGGACCAACCCGATGGAACGGCCATAGCGCTCTATTCGGTGACGACGACTCTCGACGTCATGGACGTTACGAATCAGCTTTTCAATGCTTCGAATGTATTGTGGGCTTCCCCCAGCTTCGTATACGACGGCCCAGATCCACGAGACGCCATTCCGTCGGATCCAAGATATGGAGAACAGTATCACCATCCGTTGATGGAGAACGACATTGCGTGGGACACCACATTTGGTGACAGCAGCATCGTGATTGCGGTGACGGATGACGGAGTCGACATCACGCACCCCGATTTGGCTGCGAACATTTGGGATAACCCGGGCGAGATTGCTGGCAATGGAATCGACGATGATAACAATGGATACGTCGATGACGTAAATGGGTGGGATTTCATTGACGACGATAACAACCCGGATCCCAATGGCGGAAGCCATGGCACGCATGTGTCAGGCATTGCTGCCGCGGTAACAGACAATTCGATTGGAGTGTCCGGTGTTGCCGGTGGCGCCACCATCATGCCTCTGAGATTCTTTGATGGCACGGATGTGAGCACGTTTACATCCAGCCTGATCGCGGAGACGTACACGTACGCGGCCGACAATGGCGCCCACATCATCAACACGAGCTATAGCATTGATTACTTTGTCGGTGACCCGGTTTACACTGCCGGCGTACAGTACGCCTATGACCAGGGCGTTCTCCACATCAACTCGGCTGGCAACGCTGGAATCGAAGATCCATGGCGGTTAGATTTCGAGCAGAAACTTTTCGTCTCCAATACGGATGCGAATGATGTCCTCTCGTCGTCCACGAATTTTGGCGAAGGCGTGGACTTGTCGGCACCCGGCGAGTCCATTTTGTCAACGTTCCCTGGCGGTCAGTACGGAACGCTAAGCGGCACAAGCATGTCAGCACCGAATGTCGCGGGTGTCGCCGCCTTGATATGGAGTCAAAATCCGACTTGGACACGCGATCAGGTCGCAGCCCAGTTGCTGGAGACGGCTGACGATCTTTCCGCTCAGAACCCCCTCAAAGCCAACTTGCTGGGCACAGGTCGAGTCAACTCCAACCGAGCACTTTCAGAAACGATCGATGTCCCTAGTCTCTCGATCACCGGGCTACCGGAAGACGGGGGTCGAATCACGACCGAGACAACAGACGCATTCGAAATCCGCTTCGATCAGTTGATGGACACCGCAACGATCAACGACTCTTCGACGTTTGAGCTTCGCGAAGCCGGAGTGGATCGGCAATTCGATACCGCAGACGATGTCATCATTGGGCTGAATCATGACCGATACTTCGTCGGCACAAATGTCTTGGAGTTTTCGCTTCCGGGCATCCTCGAATTCGGCGATTACCGACTAACCGTAGACGCTACACTCGCCGCCAATCCTTTCGGACAGCAGCTCGACGGTAACGGAGACGGAACAGGTGGGGACGACCATGTACGCCACTTCCAAGTCGCACCTCCCGCATTCTCTGGGGAAACCCCTCTTGGTGGCTTGATTCATTCGACCAACTTTGTCACCTCCATTCGCAACATGGGTGAGGTCGATCGCTATAGCTATGAATTTGATGCGGGCCAATCGGCGAGCGCGCTGGTCGAAAGTGTTTCGGGGCTTGCACCGCGCATTCAAGG
>CAYYHV010000022.1:24599-31298 GCA_964471695.1 uncultured Pirellulaceae bacterium | reverse complement strand
CTGCATGGTTGGGCCACAGCCACCGCCGTCGGCGACAACTACTCCACCACCCATGCCACCACTTACGTAACCAGCGCTGCTGCCGCAACCGCCGCCGAGGCCTGAGCCACAACCACAGCTTGAGCAACCGCCACAGCTTGAACCGCAACCGCTGCTTACCGCAACGCCACAGCCACCGCATCCACCACCGATAATGGCACCACTACCTGCGCCGCATCCGCCGCCCACTGGGACAACCGAAGTGCGAGTCTGCCAGCTACCAGCGTCACGGCAAACCGTGCGATAGCGAGTTACTGGAACCTGCTTGGTGACCATACGAGTGCCAGTCTTCGTGACACGCTGTGGAACGTTAACCGTGTAGGTCTGAGGAACTTGAACCGTGTAAGGAACCGTAACGGTGTAAGTCTGTGGGACCTGCTCCGTGTAAGGAACGCAAACGGTGTAAGTCTGAGGAACCTGCTCGGTGTAAGGAACCGAAACGGTGTAGTTCGTCGTCACTGGTTCGGTGTAAGGAACCGATACCGAGTAGTTCTGAGCAGTCTGAACTGGTACGCGAACCTGGTAGGTCTGAGTACGAGTACGAGTCTCTGGAACCATTACGGTGTAGTTCACTTGTCGCGAACGCGTTTCAGGAACCGAAACCGAGTAGGTTTCTGTTCGCGAACGCTGCTCAGGAACGTTAACTGTGTAGTTCACCTGGCGAGTCGTCTGGTAAGGGACGCTAACCGAGTAAGTTTCCGTACGAGTCTTCGTTTCAGGAACGTTAACCGTGTACTGCTGCTGACGCTGCTGCGCCTGGCATTGCATTACGGTGTAGTTTTCCTGACGCGAGCGCGTCTCGGAACGCATTACGGTGTACTGCTCAGTGCGAGACTTCTGAACTGGCTGCATAGCAGTGTAAGCCTGTTCCTGCTGCGTCATTTCTGTCGCAGTGTAGGTCTGCTCACGCTGCTGCTGTTCCATCGCCGTGTAAGTTTCCTCACGCGTACGTTGTTCAGCAACCATGTCCGTGTAAGCCTGCTCACGCTGCTGGGCTTCCATGACAGTGTAAGCTTCTTCACGCTGACGAGTCTCAGGGACCATCACCGTGTAGGTCTGCTCACGCTGCTGGGATTCCATAGCAGTGTAAGTTTCTTCGCGAGTACGTTGCTCAGACGACATTTCCGTGTAAGCCTGCTCGCGCTGTTGCGCTTGCATCACGGTGTACGATTCCTGACGAGTTCGCTGCTCTGGAACCATGACAGTGTAAGTCTCTTCACGCGTACGCGTTTGAGGGACGTTGACTGTGTAGTTCTCAGTTCGCTGCTTCGTAACAGGTACCATAACTGTGTAGTTCTGAGTACGTGTTTCAACGCGAGGAACGCGCTTCTGAACGGTGTACTGACGCGAACGCGTTTCAGTACGATACTTCGTTACAGTGCGGTACTGAGTTTCAGTGTAAGGCTCACGACGCATGATCGTGCGAGTCTGATATGAAACCGATGGACCACAACCACAACTGTCAGCTCCAGCGGAACCGTATGCTGCCGTTGCACCATCTACTACCACTCCGCTTGCAACTCCACCAGCGACATAGCCGCCAGAGTAATCGCCTGCATAGCTTGATGTGCCTACATACCCACCGTCCGTAACCATACCTCCGTCGCTAACGACAGAGCCACAGCCACCGGCACAGCCAGTATTGCAGCCACATTGCGCCATGACATTGCTGCAAAGCAGCACTGCCGTAGAGAGCGCAATTAAACCAAGGTGTCTTACCATCTTGTTTGTCCTCCTTTCGATGCGGGACGCTATCAACTTAATGACACCACAAAAACCAATCCAAACCACTTTGGAGTAAAATCCGAGATTCAAAGATCATCATGAGTCCAAATTGGACCCACAAAGTATATTTGCCCTAATACTGTCAGCAATGCCCCCAATTACGCAAAGTCGCTTATTTGGTGGCAGGGCGAGCAACGGGCTATTCCCCCAGCTGCATAGCAATTGCCCAGAATTCGCTATACTAACCTGATATTCTAAACCAGCAAGTCGCGTAATTCGGTAAAAATGAAAAGTTTTGCTTGTTCCTCGCCAGCGATATCTTTTTATGTAAATTTTCTCATATTCCGTTCTGGTTGGTCGATTCGCGGTCGACTCGAACGGAATACGTAAACTCCTCGTGTATGGTTGGTTTTCAGGCTGACGAAATATAACCCACTATTAATGAGTGCGATGAAATTTCACCTCGCTCCATCATATTAGGCTTCCAATCTAATCCCGTTGGTCTGCTCAATCCTCAAAACCAAAGAGCCTTACCTGATGCCCATCACCGTTCTTGCCATGTCTGGGGGGGTCGATAGTAGTGTGGCTGCAAAACTCTTGATCGATGAAGGCCACGAAGTGATCGGTGTCTTTATGAGGCATGGTGCCGAATCGCCGTTGGCAAGCTGCTCGGCAAAGAGCGATGCAAACCCGATGTCTCTTCCAGTTCTCAACGACAAGCGTCTGGATCACAAGCAAGGTTGTTGTTCCGCAAGCGACGCGGAGGATGCGCGCCACATTGCGGAGAAGTTAGGGATTCCATTCTATGCATTGAATCTGCAAAAGGAGTTTGACCGAATCATCGACTACTTCGTGGATGAGTACAGTTCAGGTCGAACTCCCAATCCTTGTGTGATGTGCAACAACTGGATCAAGTTTGGGAAGCTCTTTGATTACGCCGACTCGGTCGGCGCCCAGTTTGTTGCAACCGGACATTATGCACAACTCATACAGTGTGATCAGTCGGGGCTGCGACTTACACGGGGCGTGGATCGCGATAAGGACCAGTCTTACGTTTTGTTCGGGATCAAGCCACAGTTGCTCAATCGAATGTTGTTGCCCGTGGGAGCATTTCGTAAATCCGAGATTCGCGCAATGGCTGGTGAGCTGGGCATGCGCGTGGCTGAGAAGAAAGACAGCCAGGAGATTTGCTTCGTCACCAGCGGTAAGCACGCGGAGTTTATTAAGGAGCGAAATCCGGGGACCCAGTCGGCTGGCGAAATCGTTACGACTGATGGAACCGTCGTTGGCCGTCACGATGGGATCGAACGTTTCACGATCGGCCAACGCAGAGGTATCGGAGTCGCGATGGGCGAGCCGCATTTTGTTGTGCGCATTGATGCGGATGCCAATCAGATTGTTATTGGAAAACATGAGGCTCTGGGACGCAGAGATCTGACGGCTTGTCGGGCAAACTGGTTAGTCGAAGTGGATTGCGAGCCGACACGTTGTCACGCACAGATTCGTTACAACTCGCAGGCTGTACCGGCGATGCTGACGAAGTTGACTGACGAGAGTTTTCGCGTCGAATTTGATGAACCGTGTCACGGTGTCGCACCTGGGCAAGCCGTTGTCTGTTATACAGACGATTGTGTGCTTGGTGGCGGATGGATTGAATAGGTAGCTAGCATGAATAACCCATCGTCAGGTCGTCAGCCAACCTCGCGAGCGCTCCAGCCTCGCTACGGCATCTTCTCGTTAATGCTCGTCACACTTGTATTTTGCGGCATGGCAGCGGCTGGCCGTTATCTCATGTTGGCTATTGCATCGGGAACATCGAATAAGGCGGTATTCGTAATCTTTACACTCGCTGCGCCTGGATTGATGGTAGTTGCAATGAATATCTCTCGCTTGTTGCTTCGTCTGACTCGACGACTTAATCGCTAGCTGCGATATCGCTGCTGTCACTCATGGTTCTAAAGCAAAGCCCGTTGGCTGGTTCGTTGCGTTTTGCTACAAGCATAACCGCGCGGTACACGGATTGTGTCGTTGCGTTGGAGGCAGACAGGGACGGGCGCCACCAATCACGGTGGCTTGCATCCAAGGCGATCATTTATGAGTAATTTCACGCGAGCTTTGAAGTTGGCGGTCCGTTATAAGTGGACGCTGGCTGCTCTCATATTTTCCGCGGTGGCTGTAGCTGTCTTGTGGACAGCCAATCTGGGGACGGTCTATCCGATTGTTGGAGTCGTGCTGAAACAGCGCTCGCTCAAGGATTGGGTTGACGAAGGGATTCAGTCTGCGGAGCAGCGCAGCAGCGAGCATGAAGCGCTGTTGGTTGATTTTGACCGCCAATTGGGTCTCGAAAGCAATCCGCAGAAGCAGAGACGACTGCGTTACGAGCAGTCGAAATCCAGAGCAACGATACGGGTGGAGCAAAGGGCTCTTGGCTGGTACCGCTGGGCTCGACCGTGGCTCTATCGCTTTCCGGACAAGCCGTTTCCGACGCTGGTTATCGTTGTTGGGTTTCTGATGGTTGGTACGGCACTCAAGACCGTGTTTCTTGTTATCAGCGTGATACTTGTTGAGCGGCTGGCCCAATTGGCCTCGTTTGACTTGAGACGCCGGCTCTATGCAAAAACCATCGGTATGAATGTGGCCCAATTCGGAGAAGAGCATACGGCAACGCTGCTGAGCCACTTTACGTTTGATTTGGAGTGTATCACCGTTGGCGTTCGGACCGTCTTTGGTCGAGCCATAAGAGAACCGTTGAAAATCATCGCCTGCCTGATTGGGGCTGCTTTTGTCAGTTGGCGACTCTTGTTGTTCTGCCTGGTGGTGACACCGGTAGCGATCTATGCCATCAATCGACTCGCAAAGTCCGTAAAGCGGGCGAATCGTCGCGCTATGGATGAGATGTCGGAGGTTTATAACCATCTTTCCGAATCGTTTAGTGGGATCCGATTGATCAAGGCTTTCACTATGGAACGCCATGAACGTCGTCGCCTGCACGCCCATTCGAAGAGTTATTTTCGCAAGGCGATGAGCATTGCGGTTTACAACTCCTTCACCAAGCCTTGTACAGAGTTGATGAGTATTGGCGTTGTCTGCTTGGCGATTTTGACCGGCGGCTACTTAGTACTCAATCAGGAAACGCATCTCGGGTGGTTTCGGATGAGTGATCGACCGATGGATTTCGAGTCGTTGATGACGTTCTTTGCGTTGTTATCAGGCGTTAGCGATCCGTTTCGAAAGCTGGCGGAGGTGTATAACAAGATTCAAAGAGGCTCGGCTGCTGCGGACCGTGTTTACGATCTCATTGATCGTCAGCCGTCTGTAACGAGTGCGGCGAACGCGATCAAAGAGATCCCTGCTCTAACTGAGCTTGAATTCAGTTCCGTGGACTTTGCCTACGAGCCGGGGAATAACGTCATCGAGAACGTCGATCTCAAAGTAAGGGCTGGCGAATGTATCGCAGTTGTGGGTTCCAACGGTTGTGGGAAAAGCTCGCTCCTTAGTTTGATACCGCGATTCTACGATCCGGTAGCTGGAAGTTTGACCTGGAACGGTCATGACTTCCGGGATTTGCATTTGCGCGAGCTCAGGCGAAAAATCGGTATCGTCTCCCAGCGAACATTGTTGTTCGACGATACGGTACTCAACAACATTCGGTACGGCGCGACTTTGGCGACGGAACAACAGGTCGTCGAAGCCGCCAAGAAAGCTCGGGCTGACGAATTCATCATGACCAAGCTGTCCCGTGGCTACGAAACCCAGGTTGGTCAATCAGGGGCTCTTTTGTCTGGTGGGCAGCGTCAGAGAATAGCGCTGGCTCGGGCAATTCTGCGTGACCCAGAGATTCTCATCCTGGATGAGGCGACCAGTCAGATTGACGTGGAGAGCGAACAGCTTATCCACCACGCGCTTGAGCAGTTCCTCAAGAATCGCACGACGTTCATGATCACCCATCGATTATCCAGCCTGACATTAGCCGACCGGATTGTCGTCATGGACGCTGGCAAGGTGACGGATGTCGGTGCCCACAATGAGCTGATGGTTCGTTGCCCTATATATAAGCGGCTGCAACATATGGATCTTCGTGCTTCTGCATAACACTGACGTTTTGGCACAGGCTTTGCTTTACTCTCTTTGGACCGGGGTCGGGACAGAGAAGAGCACGGGGTCGGTCAAGAAGAGGTTAAACGCGTCAGAAGGAGTGTGTGGGACGAAGAGGCAACGAAATCCCGCGTATTTCGGGAGGACAGGGAAAGAGGCATCGCTATCCTTCGGGTTTGGCGCGTTATTACGAGAGGGCGAGTCGCTGGAACACGACTCGCCCTTCGTTTTTTTGAGTGTATCACTTTAATACACTTGTACGAATCAAATACAGCAAATACAAGATTAGCCGCCGGTACTAGAATGGTACGAGATAACAAAATCTGACCGGAGCAAAAAAATATGCCGCTCTTCATTCATCGGCATCTCTTAGTCATTGCGATTCTTTTCGCTGGAGCTGGTTTCCTCAACGACTCCTTGGCTGATTCCAATGAAGACGAGTCACTTGCGGTCGTTCCTAAACAAGTTTCCCAAATCAATGTCCACGTGTCCGACGTCTGGGAACAGTATCAGCTCAAGCCATCGAGTGAGGCGACCGACGGGGAATGGTGTCGGCGGCTGTTTCTCGATGTGTTAGGTCGGATACCAACAGTCAAAGAGGTTCGAGAATTTGTTTCGGATCGTTCTTCGGACAAACGAGCCAAGTTGGTTGACCGTCTATTGCATGACGAAGAGTACGTTGAGGATTTTGCCAGAAATTGGACAACGCAATGGACGAACCTGTTGCTGGGTCGAACCGGTGGTACGGACGATGATGACTTGGCGAATCGGGCCGGAATGCAGAAATATCTGCGGGATAGTTTCGCGCGCGAAAAGCGCTATGACCGCATGGTCTACGAG
>CAYYHV010000022.1:0-24589 GCA_964471695.1 uncultured Pirellulaceae bacterium | reverse complement strand
CTGCCGAAGGCGACACGGCTCCCGGCAGTGAAGAATTTAATGGGGCGGTGAACTTTCTCGTCAACAAGCTTGAGGAGAACGCAGCTCAGGCTACGGCCAAGACGTCGCAGTTGTTTCTTGGGATGCAAGTGCAGTGCACGCAGTGTCACAATCATCCGTTCAATGAATGGAAGCAAAATCAATTTTGGGAGATGAACGCCTTCTTCCGGCAGACGCGCGCTTTGCGTCGATTTCAGGATGGAACCAATGATATTCGCTTCGTCAAATTGATCAATCAAGATTTTGGCGGCGAAGGTGCGACTCCCGAAGATGCCGAGATCTACTATGAGCAGCGCAATGGCTTGCTCAAGTCGGCTTATCCTGTCTTCGTGGACGGTGCGAAAGTCGAGAACCACAGTGGTTATGTCAGCGATGTAGTGCGTCGCGACGAATTGGCGAAGATGGTTCTCCAGTCCGACTATCTTTCTATCGCTGCGGTAAACCGTATGTGGGGTCATTTTCTTGGTTATGGGTTTACCAAGCCAGTTGATGATATGGGGCCACACAATCCGCCTTCCCATGCGGGGCTGTTGGATTTTTTGGCGACGGAGTTTCGAAAGTCTGAATACGACCTCAAGGAATTGATGAAATGGATTGTGCTGAGTCGTCCCTATTCATTATCCAGTCGTACTAATTCGACAAATGTAACGGATGATCCTCAGTTAGGTGAATCGCCGAAGTTTAGTAAGTTCTATCTTCGTCAGATGCGAGCGGAAGAACTCTACGAGTCAATGCTGGTGGCAACCCGTGCCCATGAGACTCGCGGTTCCTACGAAGAGCAGGAGCAGCTCAAGGCGAGATGGTTGCGGCAATTCAATATTGCGTTTGGGACGGATGAGGGAGATGACACCACCACCTTTAATGGTTCGATCCCCCAAGTTCTCATGATGTTCAACGGCGAGATGATGAAAAATGCGACGAAGGCGGGTAGCGGAAGCTTCCTGTCGCGTATCGCATCCAACGATAAGGTAAAACCCGCAAAGAAGATTGAATATCTTTATCAAGCCGCATTGGCTCGTCGTCCTACGCAGAACGAACTTCGAGTTGCGAACAAATTATTAGCGTTTCGTGCAGCGGACTATCAGAATAAAGGCAAGTCGAGTGGCAAGCGGCGTGAACGCAAGGGAGCGATGGCGACTCAACCAACGACGGCGGCACTGCAGGATATCTGGTGGGTTCTGTTGAACAGTAACGAATTCATTATGAACCACTAAGCGAAATCGACTTGCAATAACAACGCGAAACGTGGACCGTGAGACTCTAGAGCAGGGTAAAAACGACATGAGAGAAATTCCCAGCGGTATGACTCGACGACATTTTATGTCGCATCTGGCAGGCGCTTCGGCGCTCGCCGCTCCTGCACTGTCATTAACCAACAGCCTTCAGGCTCACGCGCAGGAACTCAAGAAGAATCACAAGTCGGCGATCCTCCTCTGGATGGGAGGCGGACCGTCCACGATTGATATGTGGGACCTGAAACCCGGTGCCGCGACAGGCGGAGAGTTCAATCCGATTTCTACAACGGGCGAAGGGCAGATCTGTGAGCACCTGCCGTTGATGGCTAAGCAGATGCACAACATGTCCATTGTGCGTTCGATGAGTACGCGTGAAGCTGACCATATGCGAGGTCGCTACTACATGCATACGGGCTACGTTCCCAATCCGAATGTCCAGCATCCCAGTTACGGTTCCGTCATCGCTCATGAGTTGGCGGCTCAGCGCGACAACCTTGAGATCCCACCGTTTGTGGCAGTTGGAGGTGGCAGTGTTGGCCCGGGATTTCTCGGAATGACCTGGTCTCCATTCGTGGTGCGCTCGAATGGTCGAGTTAATGATCTTGACATGGGTTTGTCTCAGGATCGCATGATGCAGCGAATGGCTGCTTTGCAGATGTTGGAAAAGGGTTTCATTGATCAGCGACGAGGCAGTGCAGCTCAAGACCATGCGAAAGTGCTCGACAAGACGCTCAGCCTGATGACAAGTGAGCAGATGAATGCTTTCAAAGTCAATCAGGAACCAGCCGCGGTGCGTGAGCGATACGGCCAGAATGGATTCGGGCAGGGGTGTTTGTTGGCGAGACGTTTGGTCGAAGCCGACGTGCCGTTCATCGAAGTCGATTTTGGTGGTTGGGATAACCATCAAAATATATTCCCGACCCTTCGCGATCAGAAGTTGCCGCAGCTTGATCAGGGCTTCAGCGCCTTGATGGAAGACCTTGAGCAACGTGGTCGATTGCAGGATACCGCCGTGATCTGGATGGGCGAGTTCAGTCGTACACCAAGTATCAACGGCAACGCAGGGCGAGACCACTGGGCTCGTGCGTGGAGTGTTGTCGTCGGTGGAGCAGGGTTCCAAGGCGGAAAAGTCATTGGTGAGACGAATGAAGATGGAACCAAAGTTGTCAGTGAACCTTATTCTTCACAGGACTTAATGGCCTCGGTCTGCAAGTCCTTGGGGATTTCGCTTGAAACGACTTTTACCAGTCGAAGTGGACGCCCGATGAAGATTGCCAATGCTGGCAAGACCATTGACCCGCTCTTTGGCTAGCGGCTATGCAATCATCGCGAAAACGCCAGAGGCCCCGTGGTTATCGGGGCCTTTTTTGTCAACGTGAAGCCACAAGGCAACTCGGTAGATCCGGGTTAGCCGGGTTTGCGTGTATTTCGTAGCGAATCTACAATTTCAAGTCCTGAGAGTGGGTGAGTTTCCCACGCACGCATTACTTGGAAACGATGGTGGGATGATCCATGTCAGTTAAGCATATCTTGGTTTCGGTTTCATTACTTGTTCTTCTTGCCGGTTGTGGGGTTCAATCATCATCCACCATTTCCGCGGTTCCAGTAAAAGTCGAAGAGCCCCTGTCTCAGTTTGAAGTGCCCGCCGAAGAACCGGCTGGTGACACAAAGGTGCAATTTGGGATTGCTGTTGATCCGCCCAATGCGGCGGCAGGATCGTTGGTGACGCTTGGGATTCGCGCACGCATTCAACCGACTTGGCACATTTACGCTATCGACAAACCCGTTGGCGTGAATATTCCGACGACGTTTAAGCTGAGCCTCCCAGCCGGGTTGGAAGAAGTCGGGGATTGGTCAGCCCCTGAAGCTCATCTGTTTGCCGAAGATACGAATGGCTACGAGGGAGACGTAACTTTTCGCCGATTTCTGCGAGTCAAAGAAGGCGTCAGCGGACCTCAGGAGATTGGTTGTGAGATTGGATTCCAAACGTGTACCGAATCGTCCTGTCTTGCGCCTGCAAAAACTTCGGCTTCGACGACGTTCACCGTGCAGTAACCGCACGGTTGTTTGACAGATTCCTTCGACGTATCAGCCCGCTGCTCTGATCCGCTGGCTCAAATCCTTTCTTGCAACCCTGTGATACGTTGTAATTGTTGTCTCAGTTGATCGAGGCTTATCGCAGAAATCCATAAAGCACTTCGAGAGTCCGTGGATGAGTCTCGCAGTGTCCGGTTTAGGCGAACCAAACAGAATCACTTGATGTAAAATTTTACAGCTTCTTGGGTTCTATCGGTTTTCGGCGGCGTTTCGCGGATTTGCGAACTACGCTTTCGTATCCCACCTCTTTGGTATCTCCGGGCCCTAAGTATCAGATCTACGTGATGCCTAACTCGCTACAAAATTGGCTTAGCGTTTATCTTCGCGACTCAGTTGGGGGCTCCAAGACAACGAGGACTGTCGAGCTTATCGAACTCGAGGCCCGCGTCTGCTTCAGTGCTTCGCCTGTGGCTGCTGAAGTTCTCGCTGGTATGGTCGAAGACGGAGTCCATCCGGAACAGTTTGCTGTCTCGAATGTCGTTGAATCGGAAGGCGTCGACGACAGCCCTTCGTTGGCCAGTAATGTTGGTGATGTGGCTGTATCGGAAATTGTCATCATTGATGACACCGTAGGTGGCGGAGTGGAATTGTGGAGCGATGTGCTCGATCGATTTGGCGACGAAGACATACGCGTCTTTGTCATCGACTCATCCGAAGACGGGATAAGGCAAGTCACGGACATTCTGTCCGAGTTCGAGGATGTTGCGACTCTGCACATTGTCTCTCACGGTTCGGCGGGAAACATTCAGCTTGGTAACACGGTGCTTGATGCGACGAGTTTGACATCGCATGGCCATGAGTTGGTTGCATGGGAAGACTCGCTTTCAGAGGACGCCGATATCTTGCTGTACGGGTGCGATGTTGCCAGCAGCGAAGACGGTAGATTCCTGGCTGATGGAATCGCCGCTCTGACAGGTGCCGACGTTGCTGCAAGCGATGATCGAACAGGCCATAAGTCGCTCGAAGGAGACTGGGAGTTTGAATATGTAGTGGGTCGAGTCGAAAGCCAGATCGTTTTCTCGGATACCGTAAAGCAATCGTGGAGTCATTTTCTTGCCAGCTCTGCACCCGTCGACGCCACGATCGACGTTGATACGATCGTGGATGCTATCGATGGAGACGTAACGAGCGTTGCGCAACTTCTCGCCAATAAGGGGACTGATGGAGCTATTTCTCTTCGCGAGGCCATTGTCGCCGCCAACAATACGGGCGGGCATCATGAAATTGTAATCGGCGCGGGGGTTTACACACTGACGCTGAACACAGGAGCAGGTGAGTTCGAATACGGTGATCTCGACGTTCGGGCAGACATGACGTTTGTGGGAGCCGGGGCTGATTTGACGATCGTCAACGGCAATGGTTGGACAAGGGTTTTCGAAGTCCATGAAAACGTAAACGCCGGTTTTTCTCAAATGACGATTACCGGGGGGCGTGGAGGCAATGGCGGTGGGATCAATGTAAAAACTGGTGCGGATGTTTCTGTCGACCATGCGAAACTTCATAGCAACACAGGTGCCGATGGTGGTGCGATTCACATGTCAGTCGCAACGCTCGATCTCTTCAATGTATCCATATTCAACAATGTGGCGTCCAACAATGGTGGCGGATTAAGCCTCGATGGCAATGTGACTTTGGATACGGTAGCGATTTACAACAACTCGGCTGACACAGGAGGCGGCATCAATGCCGCCGGTGCCAACCCGATTGTGTCGATGATCAATACAACGGTATCAGGCAATACCGCACAAGTCGCAGGTGGCATTCGTACCGACTCGTTGGCATTCACCATCGAGTCTAGCACGATAGCTTTGAATGATACGGAAGGGAGTGGTGACGGTGGACTTATCGTCCTAGGTGGCGAGACCACGCTCTTCAATACGATTGTGGCCGGTAACCGAAACGCCGAAGGCCGTCTCGCCAACATCGAAGGGGCAGTGAAATCGCTGGGGTTTAATCTTTCGGACTCGAGAGTCATGGAATTGGATCACGGGACCGACCTGATTTCCGTCGATCCAAGATTGAATGCACTTCAGAATAACGGTTCGTTTGTTGCGACTCATTCCCTACAGGATGGCAGTGCGGCAATTAATGCTGGTTCAAGTGTCGGTGGTGTCGATGCAAACGGCACGACGCGGCAGGCCATTGCTGATATTGGTGCTTTTGAGTCGACCTCGACTTCAGACGGCGTCATCTATTGGACCGACAGCCGTGGTTCGATTTTTCGCGGGAATCCGGAACTAGGCACGACGCAGGAAATCTTGACTGGGCTCGGTGCTCCGGTCGGGTTGAGCGCGGATTCCATCAACGGAAAACTCTATTGGTCAGATACCGATACCAGATCTGTGATGCGGTCAAATCTCGATGGCACTTCCGTTGAGGTATTGCTCGATAGTGGCGACATCAATGGTGCGCCCCTGGGTTTGCAGGTGGATCCGCTGAGAAATCGTTTGTACGTCATCGACAATGACGCGACCGGGTCGGGAGATCGGATTCTGGTAGCCGATACAGACGGTTCGAATCTTGGCGTGCTGGTGGCCGATGCGGGAACTTACCCGACGGACATTGCTGTTGACTATGTTAACGAGTCGATCTATTGGTCGGACCCGTTCGACGATGTCATCTATACCGCAGGGCTGGATGGTTCTGACGCGGTGCAAATAGTTACAGGTGCCCAAGGCCCTGTTGCTCTGGATGTCGACTTTCAGAACCAGATTCTTTACTGGACAGACAATGCCATCGTGGGCACTGACGTCTTGCGGCGACTCCATTTGGAGACAGGCACTCTCGAGACATCGACGTCGGTCAGTGATCCTCTTGGTGTTGCCTTTGATAATGCAACGCAGCGTCTCTACTGGACTCAGTCGAACGGAGAAATCCACTCGCTCGACGCGGCCCAGAGTCCCTCGCCAGTAGCGGTTCCCTATTCTGGTTTCAATCCAGTCGATGTGAGCGTCGTATCGTTGAACGGCAATGCGGCTCCTATCGGCAACGATGACAATTATGTGGTTATCGTGGGCGCGCCCAGTCTGAATGTTGACGCGGCGAGCGGTGTCTTAAGCAATGATTCCGACGCGGATAGTTCGCGACTTGTTGCGGTCGTGGACCAGCTGCCGGCAAATGCCGACTCGTTTGTGCTGAATCCTGATGGGTCTTTCAGCTACACACCCACGTCCGGCTTTGTCGGATCAGATTCGTTCACGTACACTGTTTTTGACGGCGTGAATGCAGTTAAAGATGTCGTCGTAACATTACATGTTGAAGTGGCAACTGTCGCGAATGCGAATGGTCCCTACCTGGCAGTGGATGGCAATCCGATTGTGCTGGATGGTAGTGGTTCGACGGATGGACCAGGGCAGGGACTTGAGTACGTATGGCAGCTTGGTTCGTTGACACTCGGGACGTCATCCAGTGTGCAAACGGTCACGGCGGCTCAACTGCAGGCTGCGGGTGTTGATTCTCCAGGCACTTATTCCGTGACTCTGTCCGTTCGCGATGGACGTGACGATGTGGAAACGGCCAGCACCCAACTGACGATTATTGCAAACCAAGTTGAGGTGACAGGTGTGGAGGATTCGCTCTATACCTTCAGTGAGTCCGATTTTCCTGCAGGCGTTGAAGAGTTCACAATCGAGGTGCTGCCTGCGGGTACATTGCGTCTGAATGGCGTCGCGATCAGTGCTGACGATTCCGTGACGATGCAGGCGGTGCGTGACGGCGAACTGACTTATGATCCGCCAGTAGACTTGTACGGTAGCGCTGTCGACTCCTTCTCCGTAGGGCTTGTTGGGGCGAATGTGACTGGGATGCAATCGGTTGCAATTGAAATCAACCTCGAAGCTGTGGCGGAGGCTCCCACCTTCTACCTATCGCCCAGTGCTTCGGGTTCGTTATTTGTTGAGGATCAGACGACTTCGACGGAAATCATTGTTCAGGCGGCAGCTCAGGACGGTTCAGAGGTAACACACTTCAAGGTAGAGAATCTCGAGCACGGGACGTATCGGTTGCTCGATGGGACCGTCGTTTCGAGCGGAGATTTTATTCCCGTCTCGGGTGGGCGTAGCTCGATGAGGTTTACACCAGACCCGGACTTTAACGGTGAGGTTTCGTTCGACGTGCAGGCCACTGTGAACGGTGATGCCAGTGGACTCGGCCCGATCTCAACAGTCCTTTTTAGTGTCGAGCCCGTGAATGACGCGCCTGTTCTGGACAACAGCCAAAATCTCGACGTTGGGAAGTTTCTGTCAGGCTATACGAATTCTGCTGGAGTCCGTATCGAGGATATTCTGGACGGCCATTCGACGGATTTTCTCACGGACATTGACGACGCGGCTGCCAGCGGGCTGGTTGTTCATAGCGTTGGCAACACGAATGGGACTTGGCAGTTTTCGAGCGACGAAGGTTCGACTTGGATCGACTTCGCGCTAGTCGGAATAACAGAGTCGCCGGACTATTCTCGGGGGTTGCTTCTGGATGAAGCGTCGCGTATCCGGTTTGTCTCAGACGCGGGGTACGAAGGCTCAACGTCGTTTACGGTTCGTGGTTGGGATCAGACCACAGGCACGAGTGGCCAAGTCGCCGACACCAGCGCGACGGGTAATGAAACTGCATTTACTACGCAGGTTGGCGTTGCTGAAGCGGAAGTCGTGGGAGCGGTAACGTATTCGATTGACACGCCGTTGCTGCACGCAATTGAGTTAAGTAGCAGTCTTGAGTTCTCTGCGGCCAATCACAATACCCTGATGCTAAATTGGGATCTCGCGGGCGACAATGAGTTCGATCTGGCACTTTCTACATCGAGTGGGACGATAACATTGGGGCCAACGCCATCTGGCACAACGGTCATTGCTGGTGCCAACGGTTCAGGGACGCTAACTCTGCGCGGTCTGGCCTCGGAGCTCAATCAGGCTTTGGAGGGATTGGTCTACACACCGACCGTCGTCGGACTGCAGCAAATCGACGTGGCTGCTGAGCTCGCCGGCAATGTTCTGGACCTTGAGTTCGATCAAGTCGGAAACATCGGAGCTGATTCAAGTGCGTTCGCAAACAATGCGGTTGCTCAAGGCTCGCCCGGCATTGTTGCCGACGCAGATTTCGGTTCGGTGCTGAGGCTTGATGGGAATTCCGCACTGCGCGTGTCCGGCTCCATCGGCGATCCGAACACGATGACGTTGGCGGCCTGGATCAATATTGATGACGTTCCCAAGGAAATGGACGTCATCAACGTTGGCAACTCAATTGGGCTGCGCGTGAAGAATACTTCGACGCAACAGAGTGTCGTTGGGTACTATCGGGCAGATGGAGCTTCGGCGCTTTGGCCGACAACCGAGTTTGACGTCGACGTTTCAGATGGTTGGCATCATGTTGCTTTTGTTTTCGACGGAGAAAGCGGCCAGCAATCTCTGTATGTCGACGGCGTCAACGTTCGCTCGGACTCGAATTCCGCGCCTCTCATTGACCTCAATGGTGATACGGTGATCGGCTCCCATGCGACGGACTGGGAGTATCTTTACGAAGGATTGATAGACGACGTTCACATATTCGATGAAGCTCTGACCGCCGACGAAATTGCCAGCCTGGCACTTGGCGTAGCGGGTGCCAACGGTGCTATCCAAATCGAAGTGGTGTCAGACAACCTTGCACCTGAAGTGCTACTCGATTCCTACGTGGTGGATGAAGACCAGAACCTGACGATCTCGGCGACGAACGGAGTCATCGTAAACGACTACGATCCGGAAGGTAGGGCGATTTCCATCGATTCGAATACCGAAACATCGAACGGCACTTTGGTGTTTGACCTCGAGACTGGCGGCTTTACTTATAATCCAGATGCTGATTTTTACGGTGCCGACGAATTCGATTACACGATCAGGGAGCAAACAACACTTTTGGAGTCGGGCAGTGACTGGAAGTACCTCGATGACGGTTCGGACCAGGGAACTGTGTGGCGCGATGTTGGTTTTGATGACTCCGTTTGGGCGGAAGGTTCGGCGCAACTTGGGTTTGGCGATGGCGATGAGTTGACCGAAATTGGCTTTGGCGGCGACGAGGACAACAAAGTTGCAACGACTTACTTTCGGTCTACGTTCGAAGTGGCCGACGCAAGTTCTTACTCAACTTTGAGTATGGATATACTTGCCGACGACGGAGCGATTGTTTACCTGAACGGACAGGAGTTTTTCCGAACTTCGAACATGAGAAGCGAAATGCCGTTCGATGAATTCGCAGAGTCGAAAGGAGCGGAGGATTATCACTTCATATCGAATCTTCCGTCCAGTCTCTTGGTTGATGGTGCGAATACGATAGCCGTGCAAGTCAAGCAGTTCAGTCCGACCAGCACTGATTTGAGCTTCGACCTCTCCTTGACGTCCTCGTCCCTGACAAGCTCGGGTAAAGTTCTGATAGATGTGCTCCCTGTCAACGATGCTCCAGTGGCTCAATCTGATACGGTTGAAGTTGATGAAGGCACTCTTCTGATCCAAACAGCGTCGGTATTCGTGAATGATGCGGATGTCGATGGCCCGACCCAATTGGGTGAAATTGTCTCTGGGCCAAGCCATGCTGCTGAATTTACTTGGAATTCGGATGGAACGTTCAGCTATGATCACGATGGTAGCGAAACGGTCCGGGACGAGTTCACTTATCGAATCAGCGACGGTGACGATGGGGTCGATACTGCGACGGTGACTTTGGAAATCCAGCCTGTAAACGACATACCGATTGTCGTTGGGGATGATTTCGAATTTTCAGCAATGCAATCATCAAGGATTGATCCTGCCGATCTGCTCGGCAACGATACGGATGCTGAAGAAGATGCCGTTACGGTTTCCGTCGTCTCGCAGCCTATCCATGGAACGATTACCGTTGAATCGGACGGGACGATTGTTTATCAGCCTGCTGGTCTTACGGAGACCGGCACCGATACATTTACGTACACGGTGACTGATGGAGTCGATGTGAGCGAGTCCGGCACCGTCACCATCAATCTGGTCTTACCGCCGCAGCCGCCCCCTCAGCCGCCAACGACGGAAAGTGGCGGCGGTTCCGGTGGCTCTGGCGAAGGCGCCAGTGAGGAAGAGATCGGCGAGGAAGAGACTGGAGGTAGCGGCGCGGACGAATTTGGTTCTGAAGGAGAGTCCGGCAGTGTGAGCGAGGGAACGACGCTGCCCGGCGATGGTCCCGAATTACCGACCGGTGGCGGTAGTGAAGATGAGGAAGAAGGGACCTTCGTACAGCACAATTCTGTTGGAAGCGACGTTTCCGATGATCAAAGCAAAACTCGAAACGGAGTTTCGAATCCAGATGGCGATAGTTTCGCGAATCTAGTTCGACTTGCTCGACGTCAGATTCAAGGCCAAATTGTCGAAACCGTAGAGCGCATTGAGAATTGGACTGCTGACATTTTGGTGAGTAATATCCCCTTGTCGCAAACATCGTTGGGGCAGCACTTGGCTGACGAACTGGATTCTGCGGAAGAGCAACTCAATGACGAGCTCGCGTTTGGTGACCTCATGGTCGGTGCCTTAGCCGGAGCGTCCAGCACATTTTCGGTAGGATTGATTTATGGGCTCGTCCGAAACAGTGTGTTCGTTGCAGGCCTTCTCTCTTCGACTCCGGTGATCAAAATTCTGGATCCGAACGCACTTGCTCAAATGCTCGAAGACGACGGCGAATCGGAATCCGTCGAAGATATCTTCCAGGCTTAGTCTGCCGTGATCATACTGCCCCACCAGGTCTTGTTGGGCTTCCAATCTGGTTTGAGGAAGTTGGCATGCTGTTTTTCAAGCCGCTCCTTTATTGGGCCGCGAAGTTGGATGAGTCGCTCTTTGGCTTTTTCGGCGTCGAATCGTGCGTCAGCAATCGGAATGCGAGCATCGGTTTCAAGCAAAAACGCCTGGAGCTCGATGCGTAGTTTCTTCGCAGTCTCTGGGTGATCAGCCGCGACATTATGTTGTTCACCTTCATCGTTGGCCAAATTGTATAGTTCGTCATGGCCATCTTCCCAATAGTGAATAAGCTTCCAATCTCCCCGACGAATGATCGAACTGGGATCGCCGCCTTGATTTCCGTAATGCGGATAATGCCAAAACAGGGCTCGATCTTCAATCGAGTTGCCTTGCATGAGCGGAACAAGACTCTGACCGTCGACATGTTGTTCGGGCATCAAATCAAGTCCAGCCAGATTTAGCAACGTTGGGTAGAAATCGGCTCCAGTCACCGGCGTCTCACTTATCGATCCTGGGCGAGTCACCCCTGGTGCTTTGATGTAGAAAGGTTCGCGGATTCCGCCTTCCCACTGTCGACCCTTGCCTCCTCGGAATGGCAGGTTGGTTGTCGGTGAGGCGTCGCCCGCAGCAACACCACCATTGTCGGAGGTAAAGATGACGATCGTGTTCTCGGCAAAACCGTTGTCTTCGAGAGCCTTCAGTGCAACGCCCACTGCGTTGTCCATCGACTCGATCATGCCGGCATAGATCGGGTTGTCCTGAACTTGTCGGATTGGCAAGTGCCCATCAATGATAAAGCGTTCACTGGGGTGTTTGTCACCAGCCTTCTTTCGATATTTTTCCCAAAGAGGTTGACTGGTCTGAATAGGACTGTGGACTGAATAGAATGCGAGGTAGGCAAGAAAAGGCTTGTCCTTGTCTTTCTGGTCGGAGATGAATTGGGCAGTCTCCTCTGCCAGCCGAACGGGCAGCGATTGGCCATCATTCAGGTTCTCCAGCCTTGGGTTCTTGTACGGCGAGAAGTAGCCGCCGCGCGGACTGCCTGCAAAAAACCCACCCTTGTTGATGTCAAATCCGTGGTCCTCCGGAAACGAGTCCTTACCGCCCAGATGCCACTTACCAGCAAAGAAGGTTGCATAGCCTGCGTTCTTGAAAGCCTCGGCAAGGGAAGTGTCTTCGTGGGGCAAGTTGCGTTTATAGTTTGCGGGTAAAATGCGGCCGTTTCGTTTCCAATTCATGCCGTTCGCGGCTCCGATCCAGTCGGTGATACCGTGGCGAGCTGCAAACTGCCCAGTCATGATGCTGGCGCGCGAAGGACTGCATACTTGACAAGTCGCGTAGCCCTGAGTGAATCGCATACCGCCGTTGGCAATACTGTCGATGTGGGGACTTTCGTAGAATGTGCTTCCCTCAACACTCAAATCACGGCATCCCAGATCGTCTGCCAGAATGAAGAGAAAGTTAGGCCGCTCGGCGCTTGCAAGGCAAGTAAATAGCGCGAATAGCATCAGGCTGTTGATCGTCGACTTGTTCATGATTCCTCATACTTTACTTGGGGCTGACGCGGTTAGTCGATCATTGAGCGACCGCTTGCAGGCAACGAAAACTCTACTCAACTAGCGAATGGTACCACCCTTGATGCCGAGAAGTTGAGAGTTGCTCACGTTGTTGCCGAGTTGGGCAAACTGGTCGAACTTCCAGATGACTTTTTTTGATTTAGGTTCAATCTCAATCAGGATCGGTTGATCTGGACCTGCGTGACAATTCCCAAATACGTAGTTGCCATTGGGAAGGACCTCGAGTGTGGTTACCCAAGCCAGAGTGATTCCGGGAAGATCGTTTTGATGGATCTGCCAAACGATTTCTTTCTTTGGCGTCACTTCGATCAGTCCATGTCCGTTGCCCGTGGCAATCAGTGCGTTGCCGTTTTTCAATCGAACCGCGCAAAACAGTTTGTTTCCCCAAGCCTCGGGGCCGTGTCCACCAGCTTGCTTCTTGCCAAAAAGTGGGACTTCGTATTCCCAAACGAGCTTGCCAGACGCTGAGTCGTATTCTCGGAGATATCCGTCGCCTTCGTTGCAAACGAGATACGTTCCTTGGGCGGTTTTGCGAACAAGTCGTGTGTCCGTATGCGGATGCGGATTGTTCAATTTGAGTTTGGTCTCGCGAAGCAACTTTCCATCGCGGTTGATCTCAATGATGCGCCCAATGCCTGATTCAGCGATCATTAGGTTGCCATCTTTGAGTGGCTGAATGGCATGTATCTCGAGTCGTTTGCCTTCATTGCCATTCGCCTTCGCAGCATCGTATTCCCAAACGGCCTTTTTCGTTTTTGAATCGATCTCAACGACTTTGTGGAAGTCTTGAACCGTCAGGATGTTGCCGTTGTCCAGCATGTGAAGGTCATGTAGACCACCCCAAGGCATCTCCCATTCCGTTTTGCCTTGCTTGTCGAGGATCAAGATGCCTTGCTTGTTGTGCGTGAGGACTCGATAGCCCGAGTGGGCAGTTTGCGCGAGGGTTGAGGCGGGAATCGTAATCAGTAGTAGCAAAGTGGTTATGTACGCGTATGTCATGGTGACTCTCGGTTGTTGGCTGGAACCTGTCCGCACTAGTTTTAATGGGTGCGAAGTCGTCGGGAAAGGATGTAATCCGAACGACGCGACTTATTCGTGGCGCAGCGCTTCGATGGGATCGAGTTTGGCTGCACGAATCGCGGGATAGACGCCAAACAGGATGCCAACGGCGACTGCGATTCCAAAGGAGATGGGTATCGAGGCTGGGACAAGAATGGGAGCTACGGTGCGAACCGAGTCGGGCAAGTTGGTCATCATTTCGGGAAGCGCCCAGGCGAGCAGCCTGCGAAATGAGTCGGTCAACTGCAGCATTGCCCAACCACCGAAAACGCCAGCCAGTCCGCCAGCTGTCGAGAGGACAATCGTCTCTACCAGAAACTGACGCACAATGTCGCCACGTTGAGCCCCAAGGGCTCGGCGGATTCCAATCTCCCGCGTGCGTTCGGTGACGGTAGCCAGCATGATGTTCATGATTCCAATGCCACCGACGAGTAGCGAGATGGCAGCGATCAATCCCATGAATACGATGAACATCAGCCGCGTCGTTTTGGCTTGTTCAAGCAATTCGAGCGGTACGACGATAGAAATGTCGCGCATGCGATCATGATTGCGCAGGCTTTCTTTTACTATTTCCGAAGTCGGCAGTACATTTTCCACATCGTCGACGCGCAGGGTAATCTGATTTAGCTCAACAATTTCGCGAATGAACGACCCCGAGCGACGTAACAGGACTTCGTCACCAATCCGAGTCGACAGTGTCGAAATCGGGATGTAGATATCCTTGCTGAATTCCTGAGCGGAGAGTGATCCGCCGACCGCAGCGGTTGCCGATCGCGGTTTCAATACACCAATGACGACGTAGTAATCTGTATCGTCATCAAAGTGGACCGTTCGGCCGACGGGATCGAGATAGCCGAACAACGTGGTGGCGACTTCAGCGGCCAACACACAATGGTTTTGCTTCGAGCGAACGTCGACTTCGGAGATGAACCGACCGTGGTCAAGTTCCAGTCGAGTGACTTCTGCATAGCCCGAGGTGCATCCGACCAGTCGTCCATCGATGAGATTGTCTCCGTAACGAAACTGCCGTCGGAGTTCACGAATGGGTAAGGCGCTGGAGATTGTGGGTATCGTTTCAACGATGAGATCGTAGTCGTCTCGCAAGACACCGTAGGGTACGGGACCGCGCATGTTCGCCGTCACTTCATTCGGCGGCTTGATCGACCGCACGATTATGTTGTTTGCGCCGAGTCCAGCGATTTGCTCCTGGGCTTTGGCGCTGATTCCTTCGCCAATCGCCAGCAACCAGATGACACTGGCGACGCCGATGAAGATACCCAGCATCGTCAGCAATGACCGCAGCGGGTGCAGCAGCAGGCTTTTGAAGCCCAGTCGCCATGTTCGCAGCCAAAGCATATTATCGGTGCCGAATGTCAGATTGAATGTTACCGTCACGCAACCGCACAATGCGTTTCGCGACTTCACCGACTTCGTTCTCATGCGTCACGAGAATGATCGTTCGGCCTTCCTGATTCAATCGCTCGAAGATATCAAGGATCTCCTGAGTCGTTACCGTATCGAGGTTTCCTGTCGGCTCATCTGCCAGCAAAAAATACGGATCGTTGATCAGGCTGCGAGCAATTGCGACTCGTTGTTGTTGACCACCAGAAAGCTGGTTGGGGCGATGCCCCAGGCGATCGCCGAGCCCGACCATCTCAGCAAGCTCATGGCAGCGGATTCGATCTTTTCGTCCAATGCGTCCCTGGTAATAGAGCGGGACTTCGATGTTTTCCAGGACAGTGAGCTGAGGGATCAGGTTGTAAGATTGGAAGATGAAACCGATTCGCGAAGCGCGAATGTTGGAAAGCGCTCGGTCGTTGAGCTTGGCAACATTGTCATCACCAAGCAAAAGTTTGCCGGTCGTGGGGCGATCGAGGCAGCCGAGCAGATTCAGCAAGGTGCTTTTGCCGGACCCTGAGGGTCCCATGATGGCCACATAGTCGCCGCGGGGGACTTCGAATGAAACGCCGCGCAGTGCCCGTACCGTTTCGCCTTTGAGCGGATACTCTTTGACCAGGTCTTCCGCTTTGGCGGCCCAAGTCGCTACCAAGTTACTACCCTCCGCCTCCAGAGGGACGACCACTGGGCTTTCCGCCGGGACGTTTTCCCTTGCCACCAGATTTGCCACCAGGGCGTCCACCACCCTTGCTGGGGCCGTCTTCGGTGGCTTCTTCGATTTTGGGCAGATTCAATCGTGGAATGAGGTCACGCGGGCTCATGGAGACAAGGTCGCCAACGTCGACTCCTGACTCGATCATTACGAACTTGCGATTGTTGCCCGTGATGACAATCTCTTTCGCCTGCCATTCGTCGTCGCCTGTCTTCACGACGCAATACGATGTTCGTCCATGTTCAAGGATAGATTGAACCGGCGCCTGAATGGCGTCAGGGACATAGGTCACCTGCACGGTGGCTTCCGCGGTTAAGCCGGGCCGCAAATCTTCTGGGACTTCCTTGATCTGAATGATGATCGCGTACTCTTTCACTTGGGAACTGTACCAGCTGGTTGGTTCCGGATACTCGTTGACGTGGATGACTTCGCCAGCAAGCTCACGGTCGCCAAAGGCGTCGATGCGGATCGTGGCGACTTGTCCCACTTTCAAGTCGGTAATGCGCGATTCATTGACCTTGGCTTTGACCTGCATCTTGGTTGGGTCCGGTAAGCGAATGATCACCTGTCCTTCACGAACGTTGGCTCCAGGTTCGACGATGAATTCGCTGTCGCCACGTCTGGATGATTCATTCGCGTGGATCACTTGCCCTTCCTGGGGAGCCGATATCACGCACTTCTCGACTTGGGCTTCGATCTCTTTGAGTTTTGAAACCTCAAGGTTGTAACTGCTTTCGTCGGACTTCCAGTCGGCTTCTGCGGATTTGATATCGCTATCAAGCTGTTTGATGGTTTTGGGTTTGGTGTACTCTTGCAAGACTCGCAACTTCGTCTTGCCGGTTTTCAATTCGGTTTCGGCTTTCTTAACCGCGAAACGATCGCCTTCGAGTTGTTGGGGCGTGACGTAACCACGAGCCGACAAGCGCATACTGTAGGCGAGGTACTCTTCGGCGCGACGCAGATTTTCTTCTGCGATGAAAATCTCGCTCTGAATCTGTTGTTGTTCCTGGTAAAACGTCCCTTCGATGTATTCTCGTTTGGCGATCTGTGCGGCTTCGTAGTTGTTCCGCGAAGTGATCATCTTGGCTTCTTGAGCGTTGCACTTAATCTGTTGCTCAACCAGATCTTGTTCCAATCCAGAGGAATCAAGCCGCACGAGAATATCCCCGGCGGTCACATTCGTACCCTCATCGACGACTTCGAGAATGGTAATGCTGCTTGATTTCTGCGCTTTGACTTCACAGCGAACTTCGACGTTGCTGGAACTCTCGACTTCGCCGCGTTCGACGACTTCGTATTTGAACGGTTTACGCTTCACCGTATGCGTAATGATGACCGGCCCCGTTTTCTTCTGCTGGGGCATGAAGTTGTAAGCGGCGTAGGCTCCTACGGCACCGATAATGACGAGGACCGTCAGAACGGAGAGAAAGCTTGCGCCACGCCGGTTTGTTTTGAGAGTCAGCGTCATTTAGATTTCGATCAGAATGTCCATGTCGACCTCGTGTCGGAACATCGGACAAGATAGGTGGGCCATCTTCCTTATGCACCCATATCTTAGCGGTGCCGAATGGAAAAGTCACATGGAATTAACATCGGCGACTTCCCGCTCGATTATAAAAACAACAAGGATCACGCTAGTTCTAGCCAAATCGGGGACTTTAACGACTGGGTGGCAGTGTAGGGCGTCGTCATTCATTTCACACGAATCGATGCGCCGCCCATCTGGCGTCGACCTGGCGTGGCTTTGATGCGAATGGTGGGCTGTTCGATCGGCTCGGAATGGACAGGACCTGGGAGCGATTCCATATAACTCACCCTTTCAACACCAGACGGTTTGGGGCTCGGATCGGTAGCTTGGATTTTAAACAAGACGGGTTCGGTTCTTTCGGCGGATACTCTGGCGGTAGGCGACAGGGAAGCTGTCATTGATGATTTCGCCGTGACGTCCTCGATAACGATTGGAGTCGCATACCTTTTTACTGCGACCTGAGGTTTGGGACCGGATATCGCATCTGGCTTCCATTGTTCTCGAAGCGCTTGTCCCGACATTGGGATTACGAAGGGACGATTAATCTTGAACTTCGGAGGCAATGCCGGGTTTGTTCGGGCTCTTTCACGAAATGCCGGCGGTGCGATCTTGAGCGGCGGCGGTTCGGTCATCGGATCGTCGGGTTCAACTGGCGCCTCCATGATGATCTCGCCGGAATTGCCAAATGCCGTATCTGTGGCTTGGCTGATTGCACTTTGTCCAATCGTTGGTCCCGGATCAATCCAAAGTCCGGTACCATCTAGTTGCATGGTCCCCATATCCAGATCGAGGAATCGACGAAGGGCCTCTTGGTTAATCCAAACGTTGAGAAAGTCGTTTTGCGCGCCCAGCAATCCCTGCAAGGCTGACACCAAGTCACGAGCCGTCGTCGCACCCAGTCCGCCGGCTTCGTTGGGACGGGGAGGCTCTTGTAACCTCAATCGAGCCAACTCGACCTGCGAAATGGCGACTTTAACGGCAGCACGCTGGAGTTCAAAGTTAATCTGGTTTATCTCAAGTCGCCGGATGATGTCACGCAGCGAAACGGCTACGCCATCTTCAAAGCGATAATAATCTCGTCGAGCCCGTTGGTAATCGATAAGCGATTGTCGATAGGTATTCCGTTCGGCAAGTCGAGTGATCGGTGCGTCAAACTCAACACCGAATCGAATCTGGCCCGAATCCCAGCGTATGTCGAGCGGATTGTCGCCGACGTTACCGATCCCACCGCTGAGTGAAATGTCAAGTTGGCTTTCGAGATCTCGCGCCGTAAATTGAATGGTCCGCCAGGTATCCACGAGTTGGGCTCGAGCATTCATCCAATCCAGTCGGTTGGTGCGAGCCTGGTCGATGGCTTGCTGCCATTCTAACTCAATCGTCGGAAGCGTAGCACTTTCGGTGCGAGCCCTCGCCTGAACCAACGTTAGGCTGAGAATCGTGGCGGAGAATTCATTGAGCTCATTGGGAACCGAGGTTCGCAGTTCCGTCTGGATTTGTTCGTACAGCTCTTCCGGATCGAGGCTGTCACCTCCTTCGAGCAAACTGTCAATCTTGGAAATCAGTTTTTCCAACCGTCTTTCCGTGTCGTCGAGTTCGGTGCCTACCTGCGAGATGGTTTTGTTCAGTGCTTTGGGGAGCCCGTTTAGTTCTGACGGATCGTAAGGCAAGAGAGCGGCGATGTCCGTTTCCGTGACTTTGTTCGCGGAGCCACCACGTGTACGCTCCAAGCGGTCGCGAATTTGACTCTTCAGAAGTGCGGCAATGCGGGCTCGAGGTTGAATCGCCGACTTCAACCGCTCGGTGTCTTGTCGAGCAACATCCATGTGCGTATCGCGAGCCTCGGACAGCAAGTCGAGTGTTCTCTCGAGCTGTTGCTGCAAATCTGTCAGCTCTTTTTTTACGGAAGGACTCCAGTCGAGTGTTGGCGGATCGAGGTTGACTTCGTCCGGTTCGAATCGTTCTGCCGGCCCATCCTGAAACGCGACGGCGGGCGGTAGTTCGTCAGCAGATCCGTCGCGCTCAGTCGAATTCGATGGATCTACCTGAAGGTCATCATCGCTGACCAAGTCGTCACTTGGCGGTGTGTCGGTCGCCGATTCGTCCTGCTGGTCATCCGATCTGGATTGCTTCTTTTTCTCCAGCGCGGGTTCAACTGCCGTGGCGAACAGTCGAGACATCGTTTGGCCAGCCTGCTGCTGTAGAACGGTCAAGCCATTCTGCAAGGGAATGATGTCTGGATCGACAAGCTGAAATGGACCAATGATGTCGTCTTCCAGTTCGATGTCGATGTCCGGCGGCAATCCGAGAGTGATCTTGAAGTTGTCGAGCGCCGCCTGGAGCCCGCGTTCTGTGCCGAGTAGGCGACTCTGTGCAGAGAACAATGCCTGGCGGGCAAACTCGACTTGGAAAAAGTCAATGCGCCCCGCTTCGAAGAATGCCTGGAGCTGCGACACACTACTCTGTAGCGCAGCGATATTAGATCGTTGGTTGCGAATGTCTTGCCGAGTCTGGACCAGTCCCAGAAAGCCGCCAGCTCCGCCCGCAGTGTTGGTGAATCCGTTGACATTGGGCCCGCCGCGATTGGGGCCATCATTCGCGCCTCGCCCTGTCGCCACTTCGACGTAAAACGCACGTCGAAATCGTTCCATCTGTCGGACGTTGGCCAAGAGGGCTCGTTCCGTTTGAGTGAGGTTTTCCAGCACGATATCGCGTCCGCCGCCACGAAGCAGCGGTTGAACAATGGAAAAATCAAGTAAGGTCAGAGCCGAGTGGTCGTCGGGTCCCGAAAATTCCCAGATCAATGAGTTGGCCAGTCCGACAACCAATTGAGCTCCCGTAGCAAACAGTTTTCGTTTTTGCCACGAATTGCCGCCTGGTTGAGAGAACGTTGAGAAACCGAAAGATGTTGACGAGTCGCCTCGCGAACTGTCTTTACCGGCGAACTCGAAGAACCCGCTCTTACCCGCGAAGTATTGGACGTCGAATTGAAATCGCTCGAAACTGACATCCAAGGCAGATAGATATAAATCTTCCAGCTCATTCTGAAACTCCGGAGCATGGATCAAAGCCATTTGCACAGCGGAGTCCATGTCCAGCATCAGTTTGTTGTTCTCATTGCGAGGCAACATGGATCGCCAACGTGGATTTTCTACCTCGGTGAGTACACCGTTGTTTCTCCAGCCATCCCAGGCTTGTTGTCCCCCAACGTATTGCATCAGCTCATTCGATGCTGGATCGTCCGGTGGCATCGGAGGGCAATCGATGTTGAATGGGTCATACATGCGCGATTGAGGATCAATCTCGATGGATGCTTCGGGAAGTTGCCAGCGGCTGTCGTTAATCTTCTCTTGAATCAATGCATACGCTTCAGCGTCGGCTTGCTGTCGATAGTACGAACGATGACATCCACTGAAAAAGATGGCAGCAAGGCAGAGTATGGCGGTTGAACCTTGCAGTCGCTGTCGAATAGGAATCATGCGGCACCCCTTTGAGATGGGATGGTTGATAAGTCTGTCGGCAGCGAATCAAAAATCTGTTTCAGTGATTTAATGCGATCTGAATCGAAGGAATCGCGACGCTCGTGACGTAGTTGATTGACAAGTCGATCGACGACTTTTACGCCGGGTGCGAGCAGCCGCCAGACCTGATTGCGACGATCATGGGTAGGTCGATGGCTCTCGACGAACCCTTTGGACTGTAGGGATTCGACGGTGGCGCTGACTTGGGCGGCCGATACGCCTATGAACTCGACCAGTCGTTTTTGCGGAATGCCTTCCTGGCTCAGGCTCTGACAGCACAGCAGAACCAGCGCCTCGTTGGGTGATACTTTTTCCACGAGAGCTGATTGTCTCAGGTCTCGCTTCAGATCACGCAAGCAGCGGTTGAGGTAGCAAAAGACCTCAACCCATTCGTTTCCCGTGCGTATTGGCTCGTGATTCAAGCGGAAACACCATGCAAATGAGAAAGCGGGGCCATTCTTCGCCGCCGGAGGCCTTGGATAATTCAACTTCGAACTGTTTCATGGGAAATGGTTCGCTATCGCAAAATTCGGCTTAGAATGGTTCAGACTTGAACAGATTTGCCGGTTATTGGGCTGCGAAGGGTGTCACGACGGGTTTTGTGGGCTGAATGCAAACCCTTGTGACGTAAAAAGTTGACGCTCGAATCTGCCCAGTTTATCATCGGAATGGACGATTTAACGCACTCGGTGCGCTTCCGCACCCCTCAAGCGTTGGAACAGAGCTCTCGCCGTCGGAACATTATGATCACCCTGATTGTTGTCATTATCCTTGCGCTATTCTTCTTCTTTGTGGCTTACATGGCTTCGAAGAATTGGAACCTCACCCACACGCTTATGTTGGTCGGCGTTTTCTTGATGGCGTTGGTCTTCATGATGCTCGCTGGGATGTCACTCAAGACGCATGAGGGTTGGAAGAAGAAATACGAATCGACCAAGAGCGATCTCGAGCGAGAGCAGTCAAGATTGGCTGAACTCGAGTTGGGGAACCTGATGGCACCAGCGGGCGAAGATGCTCCTAAGAGCTTGTCGGCGCTCCGAGCTCAACTGCGTCGACAGCTTGTGGATCGTGGACGAGTTTGGCGTGGTATTCGACCAGCCGGGTTGGGTGAGAACAGTATTACCCTCGATCTATCGGCGGCAGGCGGCGAAGGATGCTTCAAAGTCGGTGGCGACGAAGACGAAGAGATCGAACCCATTGAAGATCCTGCAATTGAAGGGGAAGACGGAGCGGGAGCCGCGCAACCACCGGCTGCCGCAGAAGTCGCCCATGGGATTGCGCCGGGAATGGTCGTCTTTGGCTTTATCGAAGGAGCCATCGGCAACTTCAACGAAGCGCAGCGTGCCGCCTTGTTTGGCGAATCTGAATTGCCGGCGCAGGACACCAGAAAGTTGTGTCGCGTTCCCGTCTTTTATCTGGGTGATTTTCGAGTCACTGCAGTCAACGGAAACTCTGTCACTGTCGAACCGGTACTGCCGCCCACACCCGAACAGATCAACGCCTTCAAAGCCCAGCAGACTTGGTCGATGTACGAAATCATGCCGATCGACCGCCATGATGTCTTATCGGGAATGTCAACGGGACAAGTGGCTGCACTCTTCCCGCAAGGGTTCAACCCGGCAGCAATTCAGGCTTACGCCCGTGACTTGAGCGACGCTCGAGATTCGGACGACCCGTCGCGAAAACGAGTCAAAGTCGTATTTGAACGTGACTATGAGATACCTGTCGATGTCGATGGCGACGAAGAGGGAATTGACCGAAACTTTGACCCAAGTGGTCGAGCCATTTTGGCTCAGCTGCGACAAGGCGGGCCGACGAAATTCAAAGCAGGAGACGCTCCCGACGTCTATTTCGATTTTGAGACAGCCAACAATCTGCGACGTGATGGAATTGTGAAGTTCGCGGACTCGCCGCAAAGGTTCGTTCGTCCGTTGCGAGACTTTAACTACTACTTCTATCAGAAGACCAAGCAAATCCGCAGTCTCGGCGAGGAGTTGGCGATCTTCCAGGAAGACAATGCCTCGATCGCCGCTTCGGCAGAGAAAATTCGATCCCAGATTGCCTTCCGCGAATCGGAGATTTCCAAGTTGGAATCCGATCTCGGCAAGACGAACAATGAGAACGACGTATTAGCCCGATTTCAGTCGGAGCTTGTCAAGAAAGTCAAGGAACAACGGTCGTCGCTCAGCAGCCTGTACTATTGGAACAGCCAACGGGCTCAGGAGCTACGCGGCGGAGTCTTGCTTGGTGCTGGCAGGTAAACCGACTTGCCCGATCAGGTGGAATCGCCCTCTGGCGAGCCTGATAGCACATTTCCGACTGCCCTTTGTTGCCTTAATTGCGTAGTATACTCTTGCAACGCAAAGCTGGCCCAATCGTCCCCTATTCTGTTTGGCGATGATTCTGCCACGAACCTATCTTCATTCGTGTCGAGAAATCCATGGGACTGTACGATCGCGACTACGTTCAGGACAAGACTTATAATCCGTCCTCGTTTTCTTCGACAACGATGGTTGTCAAAGTCATTATCGTTACGGTAGCGATCTACCTGCTCGATAATTTTTCAGGGCATTGGTTCAATGATAACCTGCGGTTGATGACACCAGGTTTCCGACCTTGGCAACTGCTGTCGTATGGCTTTCTTCATGCGCCGATGGAACAGACCTTGTTGCACATTGTGTTCAATATGTATGGGCTCTGGCTGTTTGGATCGGCGATTGAGTCCAAGTACGGCGGCAAAGAGTTTCTGGCGATCTATTTGGCCATCATCGTTCTGGCGGGCGCGCTCTGGACGGGCATGCAACTGGCGACTGGGAGAGGAGCCGTCCTTGGGGCTTCAGGCGGGGTCGCGGGAATTGCCATTCTCTTTGCGTTGAATTTTCCAAATCGAAAAATGCGGTTGTTTCCGATTCCGATCGTTATTCCCGCGTGGCTGCTGGGAGTCTTTATGGTGCTAGGCGATGCGATGGGAGCGGTTGCTCGAGCAACCGGTAGCCTGGAACCCGGTCAGGCCGGGAGTAACGTGGCGTTTATCGTTCACTTGGCCGGGGCCGCATTGGCAGCTGCTTACTTCTACTCGGGGATTCGATTGACGAGTCCCGGTGGTAGCGGTTTTTCATTCAAGATGCCGAACCTGAGTCGACCTAAGCTTAAAGTGCATGATCCAGACCGGCGCTATGCGGATCTTGATCGACAAGCGGACCGCTTGCTCGACAAAGTCCATCGGGAAGGACAGGATTCGTTGACTGCAGCAGAGCGAAAGATCCTCGATGACTACAGTCGTCGCATGCGTCAGCGCCGTTCTTGATTTAGAGCGCACGCGGTGAATATGGCGACGAAGCGGATCGAATCACCAATATCGTTTGGCGATCGTAGTCGACGCTAAACCGTCGGCAAATGCCTTGAAGCTCACAAGATCAGGCGACGTTCTGCCCGCCTGATTGAACACGTTTTCGTCTGGGATTGGTCGAATCGAGATACGGCTCCCAGTCACAGATCTACAGCAGGCTTTCCATCAGCAAGCGGATTTTCCGCATTTCTGAGTTGTGGTCGAGCTCGGTTAGTGGCTGCATATTTACGCAGAGTGAGCGGTTGTATTTCTGCAGCCGCAATTGATTGACGAGTTTACTGTACTCGACTTCGCCTTGTCCGACTCGTACTTGATGAGTCGTCTTGCTGGTGTCACGCAGATGGGTATTGTAG
>CAYYHV010000021.1:31030-31435 GCA_964471695.1 uncultured Pirellulaceae bacterium | reverse complement strand
TCATGCCCGTCGTTCCCAGCGTGTCCGCCCTTGCCAATAACGACGACGGGTTCGTGAGCGACGACGGGTTCATGAGCGACGACAGGTTCGTGAGCGACGACGGGCTCGTGAGCATCGCCACCGGCACTACCAGTACTTCCTGCATACTCTCCCTTGCCGAATACAAATATGGGTTCGTGCGCAACCTGATGGTCATCGCTACCATCGTTTCCGTCGTGAGCAACGACAGGTTCGTGCACTACGACAGGTTCGTGCACTACGACAGGTTCGTGCACTACGACAGGTTCATGAGCAACGACAGGCTCGTGGGCAACAACGGGTTCGTGAACGACAACGGGTTCGTGAACGACAACGGGTTCGTGAGCGACGACCGGCTCGTGAGCGACGACGGGCACGTGCTCAACG